>JBCBUY010000004.1:0-78311 GCA_039817885.1 Pseudomonadota bacterium
CCATCACCGATGAGTATGCGGTGTTCCTCAACACCACATTCAGCCATGTGGATGAGCAGGAAAGCCTGCTTCCGGGCGGCGATCCAGAAGCGCCTTTCCCAATTCCTCCCCAGAGTCTGTTGCCGGACTACAATCTCTGGAATCTCAGCGTTGGCGTCGAGTATAATGAACGCTACCGCCTGACATTCATCGTGAACAATCTGCTCGATGAGAGTTTCGTCACGACAAACTCAGGCGATGTTTTCCGGTTCCAGATCCCGCGTGAAGCGGATCGCTATGTCGGTGTGAACTTCCGGGCCGAGTTCTAGGAAGCTTACCCAGCCAAAACAAAAACGCCCGTTTGCAGTGAGCAAGCGGGCGTTTTCTTACTGTACTTGGCTCTACTCTACCAAACTGATGTCTACCGTCCGGCAAGGCGCAAAAAGCGGTCGCGCATGTCTTTGTCGGTCTTGAAGATACCTGTGAATTGCGTCGTGATCGTCGACACATTCGGATGGTGCACGCCGCGTGTGGTCATGCATTGATGCTTTGCATCGATGAGAACGGCAACGCCCATAGGCGCTAACGTATCGGAAATCGCGTCACAGATTTGCTGTGTGAGTGTTTCCTGGGTTTGAAGGCGCTTACAGAAGATCTCCACCACACGTGCAATCTTGGAAATCCCGACCACGGCATCCGTCGGCATATACGCCACATAGGCTTTGCCAAGAATTGGGACCATGTGGTGTTCACAATGGCTTTCGACTTCAATGTCATTAAGCATGACGATATCGTCATAACCTTGCACGTCTTCAAACGTGCGGCTCAGTTCGGCGACAGGATCCATCTCATATCCCGCAAAAAACTCTCGATAAGCTTTGACGACACGCTTTGGTGTATCAATCAGGCCTTCCCGCTCCGGATCATCTCCGGCCCAAGCGAGCAAAGTGCGCACAGCAGCCTCAGCTTCTTCTTGCGTTGGGCGCTGAATGGGTTCTGCGCGCACGATATCTTTCTTTTCGGTTATAGCATCCATATCTGGATTTCCTTTGCTGAGGGACGAGGGTCGAGCCGAGGCGAAATGGCAGGCAGATCAACCCCCAAACTAGCCCGGACTTAACGCCCGCCCGAGTTGTTACCCTCAGGGCGATGACCGCAATATAAGCTGGTCACAATGAAGTTTCCAATTTTTTCCCATGACATTTAAGTGGGACTCGTTCAAAAGCCCGTCACGACAGGGAAACAAGCCGTGAAAATGCTGAGAATCTATAACTCAATCGCCCGCGAGAAGCAGGACTTCGTGCCGCAAGATCCATCACGGATAACAATGTATGTTTGCGGACCGACGGTCTACAACCACGCTCATATCGGCAATTTCCGTCCCGTGATCGTGTTCGATACCTTGTTCCGGCTGCTGCGCACGATTTACGGCGAGAAAGCCGTCATCTATGCGCGCAATATCACCGACGTTGAAGACAAGATCATTACGGCAGCTGTGGACGCCGGCGTCGCGACATCGGAAATCACGCAGAAATATGCGAAGATCTATAATGACGAGGCCGCCGCGCTGAATGCCCTGCCCCCCACTTTAGAGCCTTGGGCAACATCGCATATCGATGGAATGATCGAGATCATTCAGACATTGATGGACAAGGATCACGCCTATGCCGGCGCTTCGGGCGTCTGGTTTCATGTGCCAAGCATGACAGACTATGGACGATTGTCCGGGCGGAAAGCAGACGACAATGAAGCCGGTGCGCGTGTCGCGATCGAGGACGAAAAGCGCGATCCCTCTGACTTCGCCCTCTGGAAGTTCGCAAAGCCCGATGAGCCAGAAGAAGCGATCTGGGACAGCCCCTGGGGGCGCGGGCGCCCCGGTTGGCACATAGAGTGCTCCGCTATGGCGGCCAATCTGCTCGGCAAGACAATTGATATCCATGGCGGCGGTATTGATCTTCAATTCCCCCACCATGAGAACGAGATTGCCCAGTCCACCTGCGCCCACGGCGCGACCATGGCCAATTACTGGATGCACAATGGATTTCTGGATATGGCCGGCGAGAAAATGTCGAAGTCGCTCGGCAATGTCGTCCTGTTGAAAGACCTATTGGAGGAATGGCCGGGTGAAGTGATCCGCTTTGCCATGCTGTCCGGCCACTACCGCGCTCCGCTCGACTGGACGGAAGATTTGCTGAAGCAAGCGAAAGCGACACTGGACCGGATCTACGGAGCGCTTCGCCGGGTCTCTGCCGTTAACAGCGCAACTGCGGACGACAATGCGACATTCAATGCCTTGCAAGACGACTTGAATACGCCGGAAGCCCTCGCCGCACTATCGGCCTTGGCAACAGCAGCAAATACTGCAGCAGACAATGGCGATGCCGAGGCCATGGCGCGGGCGAAGGCGAATCTCATAGCTGCCGGCAATCTCCTCGGCCTGCTCCAATCAACACCTGATGAATGGGAAAAGGGAAGCGATACAGACGATACAGCCCGCATTGATGCGCTCGTCGCCGCGCGCGACGCAGCGCGGGCTGAGAAGAACTGGGCTGAGGCCGATCGCATACGGGACGAACTTACCGCCGGGGGTATCGAGATCATGGACGGACCAGACGGCGCGACCTGGCGGCGGAGCTAATCCGACAATCGAGGATCGCGCTGCAGCAGCGTTCTGATATTCAGAGCGCGTTTCGGGCTTGCGCCCGCAAGTACAAGCAGGCCTGCAAGGATACCCAGATTCTTAATGAAGTTTTGAAGCTCGTGCGCGCCTTCAATGCCTTCAAAGTTCCAAAAATCATGCAGAAGACCATTCACCAGAACAATATAGGCAACGAAGCCAAGTGACGTCAGTCGGACATGCCGATTGGTGAGTAGAAGCAGCGCTCCGATTATGTTCACAACAATTGAGATACCTACTGCAGCTTCTGGCAAGGGCACGCCGTGACGCGACACCAAAGCAACGGAATCCGCCCAACCGGGGATTTTCATCAGCCCCGGGACCAGGAAATAAAGCGCGAGAAGCGCACGGCCTGTGCCGTGCAATACTGGTGATGTCATAGCAATGGTCCTTCTGGAGCGAAGCAGATCGCTAATTTGCCTAACACCGTACTGATCAGTTCCAAAACGCGGTGCTCATAGAGCGAAACGAAGATTATTGTCGCGATTGAGCGTGCCCTTGAGCCGTGGCATAGGAAGCGGCATGTTCCGCTGGTTTGAAGACCGTCTTGATCCGTTTCCGGATACGCGCCTTGGTGAGCCGCCCAAAGGCCTTCTGCCTTTTGTCCTGCACTATGTAAAAGACGCCTATCCGCTGCTTGCGATTATGACCGTACTCTCGGCAATTATTGCCGTCGGGGAAGTTCTGCTGTTCGGATTTATGGGCTGGCTCGTCGATTGGCTGAGCGAAACAGATCCGGAGGTTTTTCTCGCCGCCCACGGAACAAAACTCGCCTTTATGGCCGGCGCGGTCATGCTGATCTTACCGATCGGGCATTATATTTGGGGACTGGTTGTGCACCAGGCCATGCTGGGCAATATCCCGATGAGTGCCCGCTGGCGGATGCACCGCTATGTGCTCGGGCAGTCGACCCAGTTCTTCGCCGATGAATATGCCGGCCGGGTTGGCGCAAAAGTCATGCAGACCGCCCTTGCCGTTCGCGAGGTCGTCACCAAGACCCTCGATATCTTTATGTATATCGGTGTGTTTTTCATCACCATGATTGTGATGGTGGCGGCAGCCGATCTACGGCTCGCCATTCCTATTCTGTTATGGGTCATCGGATATGGCCTTTTGACCTGGTGGTTTGTGCCAAGGCTAACCAAAGTCTCCCAGAAGCAAGCCGATGCGCGCTCGGAAATGACCGGCCGTATCGTCGATTCCTACACCAATATTGCAACGGTAAAACTCTTTGCTCATGCCCGCCAAGAGCAAGCCTATGCCCGCGAAAGCATGTCGGGGTTTCTGGGAACGGTACACCATCAAATGCGCTTGGTGACACTGTTTGTCGTCCTGGTGCATCTGAACAATGCACTCGCCATCATCCTGATCTCATGGATCGGCATCACTTTCTGGATGGCGGGTGCCGTGACAGCCGGTGCGATTGCGGCCGCCCTCGCCCTGGCGTTACGCATGGTCGGCATGTCGCAATGGATTATGTGGGAAGTGTCAGCGCTGTTTGAAAATGTCGGTATCGTCTATGACGGCATGGGTATGCTCGCCAAAGCGCGCGCCGTGGAAGACAGACCGGATGCAAGGCAGCTTTTGGTACCCAATGGTGAGATCGCCTTCGAAGATATCAGCTTCCACTATGGCAAAGGCCAGGGCGTCATCGAAGACCTGACCCTCACCGTGCAGCCTGGAGAAAAAGTTGGTCTGGTTGGTCGGTCCGGCGCAGGTAAAACAACCCTCGTAAACCTCCTGCTGCGACTCTACGATACCGAGGGCGGCCGCATTGCCATTGACGGGACCCCCGTCGGAGATGTGACACAGGACTCCCTGCGTGCGCAGATTGGAATGGTAACTCAGGATACGTCCCTGCTCCATCGGACCATTCGCGAGAATGTCGCTTATGGCCGCGACGGAGCCACAGAGGATGACATCTGGACAGCTCTTGCCCAAGCCAATGCCACCGAATTCATCAAAGAGCTCGAAGACAATAAAGGTCAAAAAGGTCTCGATGCGAAAGTCGGCGAGCGCGGCGTAAAGCTTTCCGGCGGCCAGCGCCAACGCATCGCGATTGCCCGCATCTTTCTGAAGGATGCGCCCATTCTGGTGCTGGACGAAGCGACCTCCGCGCTCGATTCCGAAGTGGAAGCGGCGATCCAAGAACACCTCTTCGCCCTGATGGAAGGTAAGACGGTCATCGCCATTGCCCATCGCTTGTCGACGATCGCTGCCATGGATCGCCTGATAGTGCTCGATGAGGGGCGGATTGTCGAACAGGGCAGCCACGATCAGCTCATTCAAGCCGGCGGGCTCTATGCGGACCTCTGGGCCCGCCAGTCGGGTGGGTTCATTGCTGCCGAAGAGGTCGCCGCAGAATAAATCCCGACGTCAGATCGCGGTTTGGCAACGATCACCCTATCCGATCATATTGTATCCAAAATGGAGACAGTGTGGAGAAATATATCCACATAGTCTCGGCATGCGCTCTCCCCTAGATATAGCGCAAGCCAAAGGCTCGAACACAAAGGAGCAAGCAATGATTACCGTCAGACGATCTGAGCAACGCGGCGCAGCAAACCATGGCTGGCTGAATTCGAAGCACACTTTTTCTTTCGCGAACTATTATGACCCCAATCATATGGGCGTTGGCCCCCTTCGCGTGATCAACGAAGATCGTGTCAAAGGGGGTACCGGCTTCGGAACACACGGCCACCGAGACATGGAGATCATCTCCTATGTCCTGAATGGCGCGCTGGAGCACAAGGACTCTATTGGCACAGGCTCTGTGATCCGCCCGGGAGACATTCAGCGAATGACAGCCGGCTCAGGCATCCATCACTCCGAGTATAACCACTCCAAGGACTCACCCGTCCATTTCCTGCAAATCTGGATCGAACCCTCGGAGCTTGGTCTGAAACCAAGCTATGAGCAGATCGAACTTCCAGATGAAGACAAGCGCGGCAAGCTTCGACTGATCGCGTCCGAGGACGGCCGGGACGGGTCCGTAACAATTCACCAGGATGTCTCGATCTATGCCGCTCTATTCGATGGTAATGAAACCGCGACACTGAATCTGGAAACTGGCAGAACGGCCTGGGTTCAGGTTGCCCGCGGATCGATCACAGTGGCCGGTGAACGGTTAGAACAAGGCGACGGCGCGATCATCGAAGCATTGACCGACATCACATTTGAAAACGGCGAAGACGCCGAGATTCTGGTGTTCGATCTCCAGAAGCAACCTAAGTGATTTCATAACGGGAGACTGTCCCATGTCAGCCATTACGATTACAAAAGCGGAGACAAAGAGCGGCGGCGAATTCACCGCCAAAGTTGCAGGTGAAACCGCGACCGGAGAACTCACCTTTTCTCGCATAAATGACAAACTGATCATTGCTGACCATACAGGCGTGCCAGAAGAACTGGCGGGCAAAGGTGTCGCCAAAGCCCTGGTCAATCACCTCATCGAAGACGCTCGAACGAACGGCTATAGGATCATTCCTCTATGCCCCTTCGTCCGGGCACAGAGTGAACGGCATCCTGAGTGGGATGATGTCATAGTAAAGCGCTAAGCTCACAATAAGGGTCGCCACGCGCCCTGTTTCGTGGCGGCCCGAAAACAAATGAATGGAGAGAATTCATGAGTTGGAACCAGGCCCCGGATGCCAATTGCCCAGATGCACAAAGCTCTGATCTCATCGACGCGCTGATCATACCACGCGCACGAGACCTCGGTGGGTTCGAAGTGAGGCGCGCCTTACCCTCACCCAAGCGTCAGCTTGTCGGACCCTTCATTTTCTTCGACCAGATGGGCCCAGCAGAATTCCTGCGCGATGGCGGGATCGATGTTCGGCCCCACCCGCATATTGGCCTGGCCACGGTCACCTATCTGCTACAGGGCGAGTTTCAACATCGAGACTCCCTCGGCACCAATCAGATGATCTACCCAGGCGAAGTGAACTGGATGATTGCCGGCAAGGGCATCACACATTCGGAGCGAACGAGCCCAGAAACGCGCGCCGGGCGACATTCACTCTATGGCATTCAGACCTGGGTCGCCTTGCCTGAAAAGGACGAGGATATGGATCCGGCTTTTGAACATCACGGCTCCGATGCCCTCCCCTTCATTGAAGACACCGACAAGTCTGTCCGCTTAATCCTTGGTACCGCCTATGGCGAGCGCGCGCCGGTCAGCACCTTTACCGAAATGTTCTATGGCGACGCGATCCTGCGCCCTGGGGCAAACCTCCCTCTGCCCGATAACCATGAGGACCGAGGCATCTATGTAATTGAGGGCTCTGTCTCAATCGCTGGCGACGAATTTGAGGCCGGACGGATGATGGTGTTCCGTCCAGGCGATAAAATCACCATCACCGCAGGAGAATTAGGCGCGCGACTGATGCTGCTCGGCGGTGAAACACTCAACGGGCCGCGCTATATTTCTTGGAACTTCGTTTCATCCTCCAAGGAAAAAATCGACGCCGCAACGGAAGAATGGAAACGTGCAGATTGGGAGACTGGACAATTTACCCTGCCGCCCGATGACAATGATGAGTACATCCCCCTGACCTGAACAAGCAACGGCGCAAGCAGCAAAACCATCAGGTGCTCTCTTTATTGCGCTGCCGCGCAAACCGCTGCAGATGCGGCCTGATCGGAAGAAACGCATTATATGCGCGATCGATAATCCAGCGAAAAAAGGGAAACGAGCAAACGACACCGATGATGCGAAACGCTGGCAATTGTCTCCAGAGCGCGACAAAGGCCCGCCCACCATCAATCAGTTGACCATCGCGGGTCCGCACATGAAACCGCGCCATAGCGGCCTCGCAAGACAAGTCATCCTCATTGAGCAATCCAGTGGAGACATCTTGCCATTCTATGGCATCTGCGCCCCTGAGTTTCCGATAAAAGCCAATCTCCCTGACGCACAGTGGACAAGAGCCATCATAGTAGACGGTGAAGAGATGATTATCGGTCATCAGGGCACCAACCAGCAATGTTTGGCTTTGCCCGACCAATCGAGCCGCGCACGCTTATGCTCCCCACGACCAAGACAAAGCCAATCAATAATCTCTATACTGAGCTTTAAGACACAGAAATGATGAGCTGCAGCCTCTTCAGTACACAGAATTGGCTCGTCAATATCTGTAATCGTTCCTGGCCCTCGCTCAGACCCATAATCCTGCCAGACTCTTTCTTTGATCCTCCGGAAGTGGTCCGCCTTCAACGCGCCATCTGTAACCAACTCTATCGATCCCGAAGCCCTTATTTGCACCATGCGTTTAGCATCGAAAAAGACGCATTCAGCAGCAGCATCCAGGCTGAGCGCATTGCACTTTCCGCTACGACGATCCGTGTAGAAAAGAGCCGAACAATCGGTCCGGTTGAATTGCCTCAGCACAACCACCCGTCCTTGCGGGGCAGGACCAGCTGTGCAGAGAACCGGCCAACGAAATGACGAATTTTTGTCCACCGCAGCGCGCTCAAGCTGCTGTACGCACCATGCGTTCACGTCTTCCAGTGTTTCGAATCGATCGAGCGCCATCTCAATCCTCCTGCTGACTTGGGGAACTAGTGTTTCCATAGGCCGGGTCAAAGGTTGCCAGCATCGCCAGCAATATCGCACGATGCGGCGGCACCAGAGGCGTTGTCGATTACGATTCTATCTGCAAAGGTAATAAAGTTACGAAGTGTCGGGGCGCGCTATTGACCATCCGCCCATGAAGCAAAAGGAGCATCGATCGTAATGAGATTGATTGGATTATCTACGCGCCTGCTAGGCAGTGCGTCGGCATGCGTTCTTCTAGTGGGATTGGGCACCACGGCATCGGCCGAAGATGCACCCATCGTCCTGCCGGGCGCACCAGGTGAAGATGTTCGGTCTCTGAGCGCGGATGAAGCCATCGCCATAACGGCATCGAGTTTCTCACCCGACGATGTTCGGTTCATGCTCAACATGATCCCCCACCACGCCCAAGCAGTGGACATGGCCAATCTGGTTGAAGAGCGCACAGCAACAGAAGAGATCGTAACGATCGCAGGCAAGATCAAAGCCACGCAGTCGGACGAAATTGACTTTATGCGCAGCTGGCTCAGCGAGCGCGGCCAGACAGTCCCCAAAGCGGGGGAACATGGTGGCCATGGCGGTCACGGCGGTCATTCCGGTCTGTCAGAAGAAATGATGTTGGCCATGGGCATGGCTACCACGTCCCAAATGGCTGAGCTCGCCGCCGCTGAAGGCGTCGCGTTCGACCAACTGTTTCTAACGCTTATGATCCGCCACCATGAAGGAGCGGTGGACATGGTCACGGAGCTTCTGGAGAAACCTGGCTCGGCTTACGATCCGGTCTTACTGGATTTCACAACAGATATTACAAACGACCAAACGAGAGAGATCCAACAGATGAGCGCCCTGCTCGCTGGCCTGTCTCCGGACCCGCGGTCATCCTTGAAGCCCGGCTATGACGATGCCGGAGAGGCGATCTATAACTTGACCAAAGTGGTGAGCCTGCCCCGCCCGGCCGGTTTCTTCGACCCGGCAAACCCCGCCGGGCTGCAACCCGCCCTCGCATCAGCTGATGACGAAGACACCGAAGCGGACGCCGACACAGAAGACGAGGACGACGAAGATCGCGAACAAAGCCTCGACGGCACGAAATGGGGCGAGCGGTATCCATTCCTGAGCTTTTCCAATACGGATATGGCCTTCTTCGACGACAAGATGATTGCTGGCAATTATCACGGGTTCAATATCTACGACCTCGATGATGAAGGAACGCCTGAGCTGATAAGTTCTGTCGTTTGCCCCGGTGGCCAGGGCGATGTGTCGGTCGTCGGCGATCTGCTCATCATGTCTGTCGAACAATTGCGAGGCCGGGTCGATTGCGGCCTCCAGGGTGTGAGCGAGGATGTGAGTGCCGAACGGTTCCGAGGCCTTCGTATCTTTGACATCTCAGATCTCACCCGTCCCGTTCAGGTTGGCCAGGTCCAGACCTGCCGCGGATCACACACGCACTCCGTTGTCTCAAGCGATGACACCCGGATTGTTGTTTACAACTCAGGCACCGGCGGCGTCCGCGATGAAGAGGAATTGGACGGATGCTATGGCGAAGTTCTAGGCGACAATCGGACAGCGCTGTTCCGGGTCGATGTGATCGAAATCCCTGTAGGTAATCCGTCCGCTGCGCGGATCGTAGACAGCCCAGCGGTCTTCGCAGATCCGGAAACAGGCCGCTTGGCCGGCCTATGGCAGGGCGGCGACCATGGAGAGGACACCCAGGAAACCAATTCAACAAATCACTGCCACGACATTACTGTGTTTCCAGAGCTTCAGCTGGCAGCAGGCGCGTGCTCGGGCAATGGCATTATCTTCGATATTTCAGACCCGCTTGCACCGAAGCGGATTGATGATGTCATCGATAAAGGGTTTGCCTATTGGCACTCTGCAACCTTCAACAATGATGGTACAAAAGTTCTGTTCACTGATGAGTGGGGAGGAGGCGCACGCCCACGCTGCCGCGCACAAGATCCTGCCGATTGGGGCGCAGATGCCATCTATAATATCGAAGACGGCAAACTGGTTTTCCAGGGCTACTACAAAATCCCCGCGCCTCAATTGGAAGAGGAAAACTGTGTCGCCCACAATGGGTCAATAATCCCAGTTCCAGGGCGCGATATCTTCGCTCAGGCCTGGTACCAGGGCGGCCTTTCCATAGTCGACTTCACGGATGCAACATCACCCGTCGAAATCGCCTATTTCGATCGGGGACCGATTCATGAGGAGCAGGTCGTCCTCGGAGGCTACTGGTCGACCTATTGGTATAACGGCAAGATTTACGGCACTGAAATCGCACGCGGCATCGATGTGTTCGCCCTTGAGCCAAGCGATTATCTCTCGGAAAACGAAATCGCTGCTGCGGCAATCGCCAATCAAGGCGAACTTTTCAATCCGCAGCAGCAGTTCCGTGTGACGTGGCCGGCTGAACCCGTTGTCGCGAAGGCGTATGTCGATCAGATGGAACGCGCCGGCGCGCTGCCCGAAGAGACCATTCTGGAATTGCGGACAGTCCTCGACGATGCCGACGCACGCCTGAACCGCCGATTCCGGAACAAGAGCGCCGCTTTGGCCGATGCTTTGGACAAAATGGCGGAAGATGTCACGAGCGGTGATGAGGCGACCGATCAAGCAACAGAGCTCGCAGGTGTCCTCACCGATATCGCGGTACGCCTGCGATAAGGCAGCACTTTTTGCTCGTCTCGGCGTAGCCGCCAAACGCAATTGAGGGGGACCGATGTTCGGTCAGAGCATCGATCCCCTTTTTGCTATTGAGAACAAAGCCACTACATCCGAAGGAGCGTCCGTGACAGGACAGACGCGCAGTCCGGTCGGCAAAGGGTGGGTGAAGAACCATGACGCGTGTTCTCTCAGGTCTGGCATATGCGGCGCGAATAGGACTTGGTCTGATCGCGGGACTGGCTTTACTTCTTGCCGCCATGGGCGGCCTTGGCCATCTCTACCGCATGACCGCAAAAGCGCCCTATCAACTGATCGAAGTCGAACCGGGTCGGCGGCTTCATGTGGCCTGTGATGGTCCCGAAGCTGCCCCCTTTGTGCTCTACGATGCTGGTGCATTCGGCATCTATACCGACGGCTGGTGGATCAAGGACGCACTGAAAGACGATTATAGGGTCTGTCTCTACGATCGCGCGGGCATGGGCTGGAGCGATCCCGTGCCGGAGGGGGTATCACCAGGACCACTCTGGCATGTCGAAGACATGCGCCGACTGAGAGCCGCACTTGGCGAGGACAGACCATTTGTCCTGATAGGCCATTCAATGGCCGGGCTGCGCTTACATGCCTATGCCAATCTCCACCCGAGCGAACTTCAAGGCCTCGTTTTTGTGGACGCAGCTCGACCGCAATCAGTGAGAGCGGAACGGATTCAGGCTTTTATTCCATGGGTTTTGCGGGCCATGACAATTGGTACGGGCCTGGCGCGGATCGGAATCGCCGGCGGTATGTCATATCTCCTCCCCGATGAGTTGGATTTGCCCAAACAGCAAAAGCAGGACAAACGGCGCTCGATTGCATCGGTGAAGCACCATAAGGCTGCCAAAGCTGAAATTGCAGCCGCGATGAGAGTTGATGAATCTCCGGATTGGATGTCGGGTTCTGGCGCTGAAACACGGCCCGTCGCAGTGTATTCTAACTCCGAGGGGGGCGGCGCAAACGCCTCTGTCGCAACCGCCGCCGAGACGAACGCAGGCTTTGGCCGGATCAGAAGCCTTACGGACGAAACACACGTATCACTGCTTAATCAAAAGAATGCTGAGCTTATCGCAAACGATGTGAGAGACATGATACAGGGCAGCTTCGTGAAGTGACCGAACCCAACGCAACACATATGGCGACGCTTCGAAACCGCTTGTTCGACCATGCACCCAGGCTTGTTTCGGCGTTCACCTTTCTCTCGGGCGCGATTGCCCTTGTCTCGGCAGCCATCCCGACCAAAACCCTGGCAATTGCAGGCCCGCTGCAAAGAGTTGTCTCCGAAGCACCAATCATTGGACTGACATTCGGCGGCATCATCTTGATGGCCCTATCCCTCGGACTTGCAAGACGCCTTCGAACGGCATGGTTTCTAACAATCATCGCAACACTTCACGGTATCTTGGTCACAGCCGCCATACGTCCAAGGCCAATAGAATTAATGGTGTATCTCGGTCTGCTGGGGCTCCTTATTGCGGCGCGGCGCGCGTTCTATCGACAATCAAGCCTCCAGGGAATCCGATATCCGCGAGTCTGGTTTCTCGCCGCATTCCTATCGGTTGTCGTCGCAGGCTTCTTCTCACTGCTCTGGATCAGCCATCAGAACGGGTTCGTCGAAGCGCGCTTTATCGATCTGATTATGGACCCGGTGCTTGGGGTCGCCGGACGGCCGGTGGCGTTGGCTCTGCTCTGCCTTGCTGCCTGGGGTTTTTACATCGCGGTCGCCCAGCCTTTGCGCATCGCATTGACATCTCCAGATGAGGGTGACCTGGAACGCTTATCCGAGTTGTTCGCGCACAGCGATGGCCCACGTCCCGAGAACGTGCTGGCATTTGCCGGCGACAAGAGTCTTTTCTTCGGTCCGGACGGCGACGCGGCTCTCGCCTACTCAGAATCCGGCGGGATCCGCATCGCCATGGGCGCGCCGATCGGTCCAAAATCAGCCTGGAAGGCAACACTGGAATCGTTCCGAAAACAGGCCGAAGCTGACGCTCTGCGACCAGCAATTTATTCTGCTACACCTGAATTGCTCCCCGATTTATTGGATCTCAGCTTCACGGTGGAAAAAATCGGCGAAAGCGCAATTCTGGAACTACCGAGTTTTGGTCTGTCGGGCCGCAAACGCGAAGTGATCCGGCGGGGACGACGCAAACTGGCTGAACGTTCGGGCGCAACATTTGAAATGTCCAACCCACCGCATACAGATGGATTTCTAGAGAACCTCCGTCCCATCTCCGATGCCTGGCTTAACATGACTGGGGCCAAGGAAAAGTCTTTCTCCCTCGGCCGGTTCGACACCGCCTTCCTCAATCGCGGCCCATTGGGACTTGTGCGCATCAATGGCGCGCCCGCCGCATTTGGATCTCTCCTCACCACACCGGACAAATCTTGGGCAGGAATCGATCTGATGCGATATGATCCTGATATCGCCATTACGAACACTATGGATTTTCTGCTGGTTGAACTGATCCTGTGGGCAAAAGAAGAGGGTTATCAAAAATTCGATCTGTCGATGGCACCGCTCTCCGGTCTCGACCAGGCCGAATTTGCGCCCCTTTATGCGCGGATCGGTCATTTCATTTATGAGCGTGGAGAACGGTTTTATAATTTTCGTGGACTTCGAAAGTTCAAGGAAAAATTTGATCCGGTATGGGAGCCACGCTATGTGGCGGCCCCTGGATATTGGTCGCTTCCCTTTGTCCTAGCCCAGGCCAGTCGCCTCACGAACAATCCATCAGACACACCAGAACCGGCAGGATCAATCACACTCGATGGCAAGAGGGGATAAAGTCTCTGATATTGTCAGTTTAATGCGAACCAGTCGGCCCACAAGCGGAGGCTTGTCCACTAGTTTTTCAAGCCGCGCACTCAGCACACTGATCGACATATCGAGATTGTCCTGAATCAATATGATTGTCTCTACGCGCAA
This sequence comes from Pseudomonadota bacterium, assembly GCA_039817885.1. Classification (GTDB taxonomy): domain Bacteria; phylum Pseudomonadota; class Alphaproteobacteria; order Caulobacterales; family Hyphomonadaceae; genus CALLCD01. The sequence continues at coordinate 13,843 of JBCBUY010000004.1, forward strand.
GCCCTGCCCCTCAAGCGGGCGGTTCAGAACTGACCACGGCCCCGTAGCGTTCGTTGAATATGGGTGGCATCCGCGCCCGGCATATTATCGTCCCTGGAAGACGGGTGGTCGTTTCTCCATGAAAGCGGAAATGGCCTTGCGGACATCCTCTGCCTGAAAGCTGCGCAACATATGCCCGGCTTCAGGGCTTTCGACCTGAGCCATCATGGATCGCCCGCCTGAGACTCATGGGCCCGCGAGAGGACGTAGGCACGCACGGCTTCGCTGTCGGCTTCACTCAGGCGGTCGCTGAAGGCGACCATACCATTTCCGGCAAGGGCACCCTCGCGGACGATGCGATCCCATAAGACCGGGTCAGCGGTAACAGCCGACCAGCGCAGATCCGGTAGGACACCTGAGCTTATGGCGAGCGCGCCATGACAAACCGCGCAATTGCGCTGATACTGGACAACGCCTTCAGCGATGAGCACTTCGTCGCCGAACGCGGCGGCTTTGGGGGTGCGCTCGATCGCCGGTAGGTCGACGGGGTCGATCCCGCCCGTCGCGCCGAGCTTGAAGGTGACCACCTTGCCGAGCGAAGGCGGCACCGCCTTGTCATAGGCCAGCCCGGTGGTCAGCGCATAGGCGCTGCCCCAACCGGTGGTGATGGTGACATATTGCTCGCCATCGAGAGCATAGGTGCCGGGCCCGGACGCCGCGCCGGACTTCACATCTGCCTCCCATAAGAGATCGCCCGTGGCGGCGTCATGGGCCGCGAAGGTTCCATCCAGCTGCCCTTGGAAGACAAGCCCCCCGGCGGTCGACAGGACGCCGCCATTCCAGGCGTTATCGTGCTCAACCACCCATCGCGGCGCCCGCGCGACAGGGTCCCAGGCGATCAAGCGACCTTTGAGGCCGGCGCGCAATCCACGCAACAACGCTTCAGGCGTCTCGACGGGCACCCCAGCGGAGAAATCGACGCCGGTATTCCACGCCGTGGGCTGGTCGCTGAACCGGGCGTCATTGGCATAAATTTGCGGGATCTCATGGGCGGGAATGTAGGCCAGGTTGAGATCGGGATTAAACGCCATCGGGTGCCAATTGTGAGCCCCGAGCGGTCCGGGGGTCTGGAGATAGGGTGCGTCGGCATAGCGCGCATCGGTAATCTCGATCGGACGGCCGGTTTCATCCAGCCCTTCAGCCCAATTGACCGGCACGAAGGCGTCCCCGGAAATGAACGCGCCCGTCTCCGCGTCGATGACATAGAAGAAGCCGTTCTTCGGAGCCTGCATCACCACGCGGTGCGTCGCGCCCTCGGCCCCGATCGGCAAATCAGCGAGGATCAGGGTTTGCGTGGCCGTATAGTCCCAATTGTCACCAGGAGTTGTCTGGAAATGCCAAGCATAATCGCCGGTCTCGGCATCGACGGCGACAATGGACGAGAGAAAGACATTGTCCCCGCCGGACGGATCGCGCAGGCGCTGGTTCCAGGGCGAGCCATTGCCCACACCGAAGATCACCCGGTCATTGACCTCGTCATAGATGATGGAATCCCAGACCGTGCCGCCGCCGCCCGAGCGCACCCATTCCCCCTCATCGCCCCATGTCTCGTTCGCCGAAGCCGCGAAGATCGCGTCGGAAGCGGCCCCATCAGCGATCTTATTCGGATTGGGCGTTGTGTAGAACCGCCATTTCAGCGCGCCGGTCTCCACATCATAGGCGGAGACATAGCCGCGCACGCCGAACTCGGCCCCGCCATTGCCGATCAGCACGAGGCCCTTCACCACGCGCGGTGCCCCCGTGATCGTGTAAGGCTGGGACTGGTCGACGGTGACCGTGCTCCACACCACCTCGCCAGTGGTCGCATCCAGCGCTTCGAGCCGGCCATCGATCGTCCCCACCAGGATCTTGCCGCCCCAGACGGCAACCCCGCGATTGACGACATCGCAGCAGGCACTCACCCCACGGGCGCGATCAACGCCCGGATCATAAACCCATTTCTCTTCGCCCGTCCGCGCATCTAGCGCATAGACGACCGACCAGGCCGAAGTCACATACATGGTGCCGTCTACAACGATGGGCGTCGCCTCTACCCCGCGCGCGGTGGCGAGATCATAGGTCCAGGCCACGCCAAGATCCACAACGGTCTCGACATTGATCTGCTCCAGTGGAGAGTGGCGCTGCTCGTCATAGGTCCGGCCATAGGACAGCCATTCACCGGGGGTGCTGTCGGCCGCAAGAATGCGTTCGAAATTGACATCCGCAAAGGGGTCAGAACTGGTCGGGGCGGCGGTCTCAACAGGCGGAGCAGCGTCCTCGCTTCCACAAGCAGCCAAGCTCACAGCGAGCATCGCGAACGCGCCCGCCGCCATCATAACTCGGATCATATCGCATCTCCCTCCGCGCAGAACATTACGCACATAGCTTCTTTAGTAGAAGCTCCTTCCTTGACTTGTCGAGCTGTCTTTCAGACATCCCCGGGGTTCGACCGTCTCATCAAATGCAGTGCGGGACAGCGGTGGCCCGGAACTGCCGGCTGGATCAGGTCTGCGATAATATCAAATTCGCTTGCAAATGCGCGATGGTTTGAAAGTCTAAGATTACGACGACCCGAAAAGAGCGAATAAGCGCAACAATCGATCAATTGGTTGAAGACGGCACAATTGCTTAACCAGGAAACATGGGAACTGTGGCCGCAGCTTCGAGATCCGACCGGGCCCGTAAAACATCACAAACTGCAAAAAGAAAAGACCGTGTTCAGAATAGCTTTTCAAGCGCAATCCAAAGTGTATACACTTTGGATAGAGGTCTTACATGCAATCCCGTTCTCATCTTCGCATACCCGTCATAGCTGTTTGTCTGGCGATTGCCGGATGCACAAACGCACCATCACCAGCACCGCAAACAAGCGGAATTCAGCCCAACCCGGACACATTCGATATGGATCGGGCACGGAATCAAATGGATGCGACCCTATTTGATAACCCGGCGCGGATATCGCCGGTTTGGTCCGAAACCGGTGACAGATTTGCCTATCTATACGGAGACGATGTCCGCGTCCGCAATGCAAGCAACGGCGAACTCATTTTAGAGATCACCGGGGAAAGCCTTGCGAATGAAGTGTCTGCACCTGCAGGCGAGCTGTCCATTGAGATCGAACCTGGCGCAGTGGATCTAACCTTACAAGCCAGCGGCCAAGTATGGACGCGAACATTCTCAAAGGATGCCGTACCGCAACCCAAGGGGTCAGACGTCACGCCGCGAACGGTGCGAAAGATGTTTCCCATGAATGGATATGATCGACGGGAAAACCCATCTCCAAATGGCGCATGGCTTGCCAGTCTGGACGGTCCCAATTTGGCGGTTCGAAAGCCGGGCGAGAAAACTGTCCGCGCATTGACTGATGAGAGCGATGCACATGTCAGCTGGTTTCATGGGAACGATATCTGGGAGGACTCCGGCAATATCTGGAACCCGCAAGGCACACATTTCATCGCGCGGCGGCATGATGCGCGATCGACGCCTGGATTATTGTCTTTGGATTACCTCGGCAAATCGGAAACGCTGACCGATTTTCGCTATTGGGCACGTGCCGGTGACCCGTTACCGATCACAACGCTTTATGCCGTCGATCCCGTCAGCGGGGCGTTGACGCAACTCGGCGCACCAAGCGGACCGGACGCATTTCTTTTCTTCATTGAATGGTCGCCGGATGGACAGAGCGTTCTTGCCATCCGCTATGCACGCGACCTTTCCGAACAGACGATTGTCAGCATCAATGCAGCAAGCGGCGAGGAACGCGTCCTTCTTCAACGCAAGGAAGCAAGCGGCTGGGTGAAATGGCCAAGCGGGCCGCGTACAATTCGTCATTTGAACGATGGTCGCTACCTGCTTCGCACGGATGAAAGCGGTTTCTTCAATTATCAAATCCTAAGTTCCGAAGGTGACTTGCTCTACCTTTTGACCAGCGCTCATTTAGACGTCGGTGACATCATCGCTTTGGATGAGGAACGCGGTTGGCTCTACTATCTCGCCCCGGTCAGCAAAGCTCGGCCCTATGACCAGATCCCGCATCGTGTTCCATTGGCGGGAGGCTCTCCGGAACCATTGGCGGATATGCCAGGGACATACTCAGCCTGGCTCAGCCCCATGGGAGATCGTCTCATTTGGCGGCATTCTCATAGTACACGCGCGAGCCGCACAGAGCTTGTTGCAGCCGATGGAGAGTTGCTTTCCGTAATCGAAGAAACAGAAACACCCTCGGCCTTGCTCGGAGCACCATTGCCCGAGGAGGCGACATTTGAGAGTTTTGACGGCACGCAGGTGCATGCCACAATTCTGAAACCAGCGGGCTTCGACCCGGGTATCTCCTATCCGGTCATCCACCGGGTTTATGGCGGCTTGCAAAGCCGCGTTCAGCGCCCAGGCTTCTGGCCCGAAGGCTTGGGGTGGCCGGGTTCAGAATATTATACGATGCTCAACTATCTCGCCGCTCAAGGGTTCGTTGTGGTTCTGATGGATCCTCCCGGCACACCTGGCCGGGGCCGCGCATACAATCTTGCACAATGGGGTGTCTGGCCTGGTAACACAGCGGATCACTATGCGGCTGGACTGCGTGCCCTTGCAGCTGATCGACCATGGATGGATCTCGGTCGCGTTGGCGTGGAGGGCAACAGTTGGGGCGGATACGTTGCGCTTCACACTGCTCTAGAACATCCTGATCTCTACCGGGCTGCAGCAATATCCGTTCCCGAAATCGATCTCCTGGACCATGTTCATTGGATCGAATGGCAGCTTGGATCACCTGATAAGAACCCGGCTGCCTATGAAACTGGCGCGCTGCAAAAACGAATTGCTGATTTGGCATCAGACCTTCTCATTGTCGCGGGCACATCAGACGCCAACGCACCCGTATCAAACACGATGAAACTGCTTGACGCGCTTGCAGAAACTGGAACGCCTTACGACTTGGTTCTATTCCCTGGAACAAATCACCCTCACCAGGGTCGTGGGGATCGTTATGCCTACGCGGCGGAGCGAATCCGGGCTTTCTTTGAAGATTCATTGGCGGAGACAGGAACCAATCCATGAACTCGGTTGCGGAGGTCTTTGAAAAGCACGCAAACGCGCAGCCGAGCGCACTTTGCGTTGCACCGCACGATAAGGCCAGCTGGAGCCGTCATGATGTCATGACCCGCGCCAAGCTCTTCGCTGACAGGCTGTACGCAGCCGGCGCAAGACCCGGTGAGCGGGTGACAGTTATTGTCGACAAATCACCTGAGGCTTTTGTTCTTTATCTTGCCTGCAATCTTGCCGGGTTTGTGTATCACCCAGCCAATAGCGGATACACGGACGCCGAAATCCAGTACCTGATCAATGACGCGACTCCCAAAGTTGTCGTCTGTGCGCCAGAGCGCCATGCCACTTTCGACCAATTTGGCGACCATACAACGCTGACGCTTGACCAAGCCGGTCAAGGCAGTTTCATGGACGCGCCAACCGAGGGCACGCCAGATTACAAAGCCCAAGTGAATGACTGGGCCGCCCTCCTTTATACATCGGGAACAACCGGCAAACCTAAGGGAGCCATGCTCAGCCATGGCAATCTCTTATCCAACGCCCGGACCCTTGTTGACGCGTGGCAATTCACCGAGGCGGATCGACTGCTGCACATGCTGCCGATTTTCCATGCCCATGGACTCTTTGTGGCTGGCAATACCTGCCTCTGCGCAGGCGTAGCCATGCTTTTTGAACCATCGTTTGATCCCGACAGGTTCTTTGCCCGCATTGACGACGCAACAAGTTTTATGGGGGTGCCAACGCTCTACGGACGCTTGCTCAAAGATAATCGACTGAGCCCTGAGACGGTCGGGCACATGCGTCTTTTTACAAGCGGTTCTGCCCCCCTTGATGCGGTTGCATCCGATGCGTTTGAAACAGCAGCCGGCTCGTGCATTCTGGAACGCTATGGCATGACCGAAACGCTTATGCTCACCTCCAATCCTTATCAGGGCGAGCGCCGCGCAGGCACAGTTGGACCGCCCTTGCCAGGCGTGGAGCTGAGGATTCGAAAGGACGATGGAACACTCGCCGCTGACCATGAGATCGGGATTGTCGAGGTTCGCGGACCGAATGTTTGTTCGGGCTACTTCAATCTTCCCGATAAAACCCGTGAAGCCTTTACCGATGACGGATACCTGATCACAGGGGACATCGGCGTCAGAAGTACAGATGGGTACATTACGCTTCAAGGACGCATGAGCGATATGATCATCTCTGGAGGATACAATGTGTATCCGCGAGAGGTTGAGAATACCCTCCTCGATATGCCTGAGATCGAGGAGGTGGCGGTTTTCGGCATACCACATCCAGACTTCGGCGAAGGTGTTGCTGCCGCTGTCGTCTCATCCGCCCCTTTTGAGGAAGCAGACCTTATCGCTCGAGCACGTCAGACACTCGCAGCCTACAAAACCCCTAAGAAAATCATCGCCTCCAGCAATCTGCCCAAAAACGCCATGGGCAAAATTGATCGCAAAGCCCTCAGAGCAAAGCATGGCAAGCTTTTCAACTGAACTCGGGATAGGTCCGTCAGCCCTTTCGAAGATGCTGTCGAATGTTGCAGAGCGACGGCAAATCCCGGGTGCGCAACTTTGCCTCGCCCGCGGCGAGCACATTATGTTGGCAACCGCAGGTACGGCAAATACGGCCACAGGCGCGCCTGTCACCGCCAATACCCGCTTTCAGCTTGGCTCTACAACCAAGCCGATGCTTGCTTTTATAACGCACCAATTGGCCAACGAAGGTCTCATCGATCTTGATGCCCCACTACCCTCTTTTCTCGACGGAGACCCAATTGCAGGCTGGATGGCCGATCGCGGCATCACAGCCAATATGCTCCTATCCCACCAAAGCGGCTTATGTGGCGATGCATTTCTCGATCTTGGAGATACCCAAGCTGCCGAACTAGATCTTGTTCGCAAGGCCGCTACGTTTCCAATGCTGCACGCGCCCGGCGAGGACACCTCATATTGCAATCTTGGCTATGTGCTGCTCGGCTATGTATTGTCGCGGCTCACTGAGACGACTTGGCCAGATCTTCTACGCCGTCTGATCACACAGCCATTGGGCTCCGATACGCTTGATCCGTGGCCGGCCCCCAACGCGAAGGAAACCGTCTCAGGTCATATCGGCGGCACCCCTGCAAGCCGCAACGACCTGCCTGCGTCCAATGGCGCTGCAGGCACGACACTGATCGGCACCGCCAAAGATCTTTGCGTGTTTGGCACATGGCTTCTCAACAGCCTGAAGGGCCGTGGCCCGCTCAACTCCGACGCGGCAATTGCCATGTCCAGCCTCGCAGCACCCATCGCTCCAAACGAACGCGGTCTTGGGTTCGGACGTGGACTGATGATATATCAGGAAGGTCAGAACACGGTTTTTGGACATGATGGCCTCACCGTTGGGCAGCAGGCCTTCCTACGGCTTTTCCCACGAACGGACATATCCCTCGCATTCCTTGGAAATGGCGGTGATATGCGATCGGCAGCAGCAGATTTGTTCGCCGCCCTCGCCCATGAGACCGGCACCGAAATACCGCCGCCAACATATCCCAGTGCCTCAGAACCAAAGCTTCAATCTCGCCGCTATGACCGCTTGAGTGCATCCCTTCTTATCGAGGCGACAGGCGACGGGCCGTCTCTTTCGATACGGAACCACGAAGCCTGGGCAGCAGACGTCTATGGGCCATGTGAGGGGCCGTTTGATATCACCGAGCATCCAATGATGGGGACTTGTATTCACAAGCCTGGGTCGGACCTGCCACTTGGCCTCCATCTTACAGACTCCGCCGCCTATCTGGGTATGCGCCGCTACAATCTCGCCGAAAGCCATCGCGATGAAAGTTAGGTGCGCGGCACAAGATGGCCCACTGTTCGAACCGGTCGGTGTTGTGGTCTCAGACCTGCAGCCCTTTGAACCGATCACACTCAGCCTGAGCTTTCGGGACGACGGAGGCGTTTTATGGGCGTCACGCGCGACGTTTGCAGCGGACCATAACGGCGAGGTCTCGACCGATACGCACCCGGCGCAATCCGGCACCTATTCTGGCGTTGATCCCCATGGCCTTTTCTGGAGCGCTTATCCGACCAACCACGAAACATTACTTCAGGACGTTCTGAATGGCGCACCGGGAACCCTCGCACCCGCGATTGAGCCGCTCGCCCCTTATTGCTGGCATCTCACGATCACAACAAGCTCAGGCAGCACAACACCGCTCACGATCGCACGCCGGCGCAAGCTGACCTCAACGCGAGAATTGCGCCCGCCCTCGCCCATGCAAGGATTGCTGTTTGAACCAGATGTTCCGAATGGCGCATCCGTTGTCGTGCTTGGCGGATCTGAAGGCGGCGTTTTTCCTGCCAGAGCTGCTTTGCTGACCGCATCAGGATTTCGCACGCTCGCTTTGGCGTATTTTCAGCACGACGGGCTCCCGGATATTGATCGGAATCTGCCTTTGGAATATTTCCACAGCGCTTTGCAATGGCTGAAATCAACCTCCACTGGGCGCATAGGTCTTATCGGTGTCTCACGCGGCTCTGAAGCCGCTCAGCTGACGGCACTGCAATGGCCCGAACTGGTCGATGCGCTTATTCTCTGGGTGCCAAGTCATATGGTCAATTGCGGCCTTGACCTTGCGGGCGGATCTGATTTTCGAACAGAACACTCTGCAATGTGGACCCTCTCAGAGACACCCATCAAAGGCGTGAACTTTCTTGAGGAAGATCTTCAGAATACTGAGATAAGCGATCACGACTTCCGAACCCTAAATGGCCGTCGATATGCCGATGAGTTCGAACGCGCCTGGCAAGCTGCATTGGACGAGCGACGCATTCCTATCGAGAACTATAAAGGACCTGTTTTATCCATTGCCGGCACCGAGGATGCGCTATGGCCGTCGGCACTCGGAGCAGAAGAAATTACCTCTGCGCGCACTCCACAAACGGGTCCACGTCACCTCGCAATCTATGACAATGCTGGCCATCTGATCGGCACGCCGAATGAACCACGCCCATTTCCATGGCTTATGCACTGGCATGGCGGATACATGGGCATCGATAACGGCTTCTGCGCTTATGGCGGCACCCGCGAAGGAGCCGCGCTCGCTGCGCGCCAATCCTGGAAGAAACAAACAGACTTTTTGCGCAAGTATTTGACGTAACGCATTGCCGGGTAGGCCTGTATGACCTATTCAAAGTGTATACACTTGGAGTCAGGAATGAGTGGAAAAGTAGATCTTACAATTGACGCAGGCGTTGCTGAGATAGTCCTCAATCAGCCGGACAAGCTGAACGCAATGACCCGGTCAATGTGGATTGCCTTTTCTGAAGCTTGGGAGCGAATTGGCGCTGACGATAACGTTCGCTGTGTGCTTCTCCGCGGTGAGGGGCGTGGGTTCTGTCCTGGAAATGACATTGGTGAATTTGAATCTGAACGCTCCAACGAAGCAAAGGCGCGCGCGCTTTCAGATATCATGAACCGTGGACGGACGGCCATGCTCGCCTGCCCCCATCCGATTGTGGCGAGGATCCAGGGGCCTTGCATTGGCGGCGGCCTCGAAATAGCTGCCATGGCCGATATTCGAATAGCATCCGACAAAGCGACGTTTGGGGCTCCGCTCAACAAGATAGGCCTTAGCATGGCCTATGAGGAAATGCTGCCCATATGGAAACTTTGTGGCCGCACCCAAATGTACGAATTCCTCGTCGAAGGCCGCATCATTGATGCGAAAGCAGCATATCTTCGCGGCCTCGTAAATCGCGTCGTAGCGCCGGATGCGCTCATTGCCGAAACCGATGAAACGATTTCAACCATCATCGATGGACCACCACTCGTGCACCGCTGGCATAAGAAATTCCTCAACCGCCTTGAAGACCCGGCTCCCCTTACAAAAGCCGATCATGACGACCACTATCTCGCTTTTGAAACGGAAGACTATGAACGAGGCTACAAGGCATTCCTAAGCAAAACAAAGCCCGACTTCGTTGGCCGATGAGTGAAAGTAACCATGTCAAAAACCGGACCACTCAAAGGGCTTAAAGTCATTGAACTGGCGCATGTCATGGCAGGGCCCGCCTGTGGACGCATGCTGGCTGACCTGGGCGCAGATGTGATCAAGCTGGAACGTCCGGGTGGAGAGGATTCCCGTCATATGGCTCCGCCCTATCTTGGCACGGATTCAGCAGCTTATGTGATGATGAACCGAGGCAAACGGGACATCTGCGTCGACCTGAAAAACGCTACAGGAAAACAACTCTTTCTCGACATAGTTGCAGATGCAGACATACTGATTGAAAACTTCCGTAAAGGCACAATGGAGCGGCTTGGCCTCGGATATGACGCGCTGCACCGCCACAACCCTAAACTCATCTATTGCGAAATTTCCGGATACGGACGTACGGGTCCAATGGCCGAAGAAGGCGGGTTTGACCTGATGGCGCAAGCCATGTCGGGACTGATGAGTTTCACCGGCGAGGGCCCCGGTCGTCCACCGGTCAAAGTTGGAGCCCCCGTGGCAGACATTGGCGCTGGGCTGCTCGCCACAATTGGAGTTCTTGCAGCGTTGCAAGAACGCGATCAATCCGGCTTAGGACAGAAAGTCGATACGTCTTTGTTTGAAGCCGCATTGTTTCAAACGCTTTGGCAATCGGCCATCTTTCTTGCAAGCGGTGATGTTCCAGAAGCTATGGGCTCGGCACACCCTTTGGATGGGCCTTATCAGGCTTTCAAAACGTCTGATGATTGGATTGTGATCGGAGCAGCGAACCAAGCAAATTGGCTCCGTCTCCTGACTGTTTTGGAGGCCAAACATCTCGGCGAAGATCCGCGATTTAAAGACAATCCCTCCCGGATGCGAAACCTGGACGCACTGGTTCAGGAACTCAACACTCTTCTTGAAAAGATCGATGCTGCGACTTGGCTGAACCGCCTGGCCGAAGGGGGTGTGCCGGCAGCGCCAATCCTCAGCATGGACAGTGTTTTGAAGCATCCGCAAACCCTGGCCCGCGACATGGTTGTCGACGTTGATCATGCTGAACTTGGATCAACCAGAACCCTGGGCTTGCCCATCAAGTTCTCGCGTACACCAGGCAAGGTCAGCGACAGCTCATCTCCCCGCCTCGGTGAGCATGCCAGAGAGATTTTAGAAGAGGCCGGATGGACAGCTGAAGACATAGATCGTGCTTTCACCGAAGGTGCTTTATCGAAAAGCCAAAGCCTCGATTAGGTCGTCAGCTTGCGGAGCAGGTCGAGCGCATTGCCACGAACTTCACCGCTATGATCTCGCATCTTTTTAGCCGCAGCTTCGCCGTCACCTCGCAAGATGGCCTCAAGCACAGCTGAATGCTCTTTAAAGGATTGCGGTGATCTATGCTCCTTGCCCAGCTGTTTTCGCCGATAGGCCAGTAGTCGATCATATGTCGTATTTGCAAGCTCAGCGAGCGCCGTGTTCTGGGTCGCCGCGAATATCTGTCGGTGAAATCCGGAAGACACTTCAAAATAGCGCTCGGCATCCTTCGGGGATTTGGCCAAAGGCTCATAATCAGCGTGCAAGGCCATGAGCTGCGCTTTTTGCTCGGGCGTTATTCGTTCTGCTGCAAGCCGTGCACAGACAGATTCGAGCTCCGCCATAAGCTCAAACATCTCAAGCAGATTTTGTAGGGAGATGCGCGCCACAAATGCGCCTTTGCGCGGAACAATCTCGACCAGGCTCTGGGCCTCCAACTGCCGTATCGCTTCTCTGATAGGGGTCCTGGAGGCGCTAAAGCGCTCACCCAAAACCAATTCATTCAGATGGTCGCCGGGTCTTAACAGGCCAGATAGAATCTCTTCCTCCAGCACCAGACGAATCTCAGCTGATCGCGTGGGCTCCGGCGCGACACCCTCATCGCCGTCAAGTGTTCTTTGCCTACGTAGTATTTTCGCCGCCACGGAGTTCGTCCTCGCCAGCTGTAAGACCAAATTGCCGTCCCGCGCTTGCGGATGCGGCCCTGCTCGCCACGCTCAAAACCAAATCATGAGTATCGCCATAAACCACAGACGCGTTTAGGCCAAGTTGGTGAAAAGCTTCTGAAAGCTGCTCAGGGACAGGGCTTTGGAAGATAGGGTCTGCAATCTTCAGCTCGGGTGCCAGGCGGGTTGATGGGTGGGGAGCATCTCCCCAATCAATGAAAAACGGCAGAATGGGAAAATCAGCATGGCTGATGAATAAGAGCTGCCAGCTAATATATGTTCCATCGCCGAGCTCACGACTCATGGACTGAACACCAGAACTCTGCATACCGATCTCCCGGGCGCGCACGCAAAGCTCGGTGAGTGCGTTGCTGCGGTACGCGACAAGACACGCCGTTAGATCACGCTGACGACCCGCCTGCTCAAGCATAGGCCCTTTTGCGGATTGCTCCGGATCCTTCCCAATCAGCTCAACATATTGACCGTCTTTGGCACCGACGAGGCGATTCCAAGTGCCCTGCCCCTCATGCCGACCACCAGGAGCGATCTGAACAGACATGAGCTTTGAAAAATGCTCCGCACTCTCCTCCAAGGAGGCACACCAAAAACCAATATGGTCCAGCGCAAGGTTTGAATTTCGCATTGCCTTTTTCCAAGCCCAAATTGTATACACTTTGGAATGACCCCAACGATTCCAAAAACGATGATGGCCGTCCAGTTCGATCGGCATGGTGCCACGAACGAGCTTGTCTGGCGAGAAGTCGAAACGCCTCATCCCGCTCCAGATGAAGCCCTTATCCGCGTGCGGGCAGCGGCCTTAAATGGTTTCGATCCCATGATGTTGTCAGGAGAAACGGGATTGAAAACCCCCTTCCCAATGACACCTTGCGGCGACTTTGCAGGCGAAATTGCAGCCCTTGGATCAAATGTTTCAGAATGGGTGGTCGGAGACCGTGTGAACCCCTATCCGATCTTGCCCGTAAAGGGGATGATGGGTGAAACGACGCCCGGCGCAGCGGCAGAATATGTCTCGGTCCCCGCCTCGGTCCTCATAAAAATGCCAGATGCGGTGAGTTTTGAAGACGCCGCTGCCATGCCCGTGGCTTACGGCACCGCGCTCAGGATGATTGAGACACGCGGTGATGTTCAGCCAAGAGAAAAAATGCTGGTTCTCGGCGCAGGTGGCGGGGTTGGTGTGGCGTCGATCCAATTTGCAAAAGCGCGGGGCGCGATTGTCATCGCTGCAGCATCCGGCGCACATAAACTGGACCAACTGCTCGATATCGGGGCCGATGAAGTGCTCGATACATCAAAGCCTGATTGGCGAAAGGAGCTTGTTGGTCGACATGGCAAACCCGCCTTCTACGGCGAGCCCGGCGGCATGGATGTCATTATCAATTATGTTGGCGGCCCGACATGGATCGACAGCCTCAAATGCCTCAAAAATGGCGGCCGCATTTTGGTTTGCGGTGCCAGCGCGGGTCATGACCCAAAGGAAGACCTCCGATATATTTGGTCATTCGAACAATCAATTGTGGGGTCGAATGGGTGGAGCATGGAAGATCAAGCCGAATTATTGGCGCGCGTGGCGCGTGGTGTTTTCAAACCCATTATCGATAGTGTCCGGCCCGCAGCCGAAATTTCAGCCTCATTTGATGATCTGATTGCACGCAAAGTGATCGGCAAAGCTGTGGTGACCTTATGAGTGGCCCCATGAGTATCGAAGCATTGCAAGAGTTGTTGGATGGCTCACCTTTCACACGTTTTTTGGCGGTTAAAGTGACAGATGCAGACCCGAGCTCAGGCACCGTTTCCTTACGGATGACGTCACGACCTGAGATTCAGCGCATGGATGGGTCACCTCAAATCCATGGCGGGCCGTTGGCAGCCTTGATCGATACAGCCGGTGATCTCGCTGTCGCACAATCTGTCGGCGGAGCAGTTCCAACGATCGATATGAAAGTCGACTATTTGCGGCCGGTCATGGGCGATCATGTCATCGCACGCGCAACAGCGCGCCGCGTTGGTCGTACCGTTGGTGTCGCAGATGTGGAAATCATCGATGCTGAAGACCGCCTATGCGCCATTGGACGAGCCGTATACGCGGCGCGGATCGGCTAGACATGGCTGAACAACTCGCCAATGCGCCATTTTGGTCCAAAAGACGAGCTGACATCGCAATTACGGAGATGGATGGCGATGGTAATACCCGGTCTCTGTCATTTGCCGAGCTTGATGAGAAGATTAATGCAGCAGCTGGTCTACTCCACGATCAGGGATTGCGGCCCGGCGCTCATATTGCCCTTCTCGGAGACAACAGTCTCGAACATGCGCTTTGCCTGCTCGGCGCACTGCGCCTTGGGGCCGTCACCTGCTTGATCAACACCAAACTTGCGCGCGAAGATCAGATCGCACTTATGGAAGAGGCCGACTGCAGCATGGTCGCGCATGATGGCACTGCTCAGCTCCCACTTCCTGCTATTCATCTTGCAGATTTATTTAGCGCCGCAAACACCACGTATCCGCAATGGACACCGGATGAAAACGATCTTGCCATGATCATGTATACATCCGGCTCGTCGGGCCTTCCCAAAGGTGTTCCCATCACACATGCAGGATACAGCTGGGCCCTCCGCCAGTTCACCGGTCTTACAGAGACCATGACCGGGCGCACTGCAATTGTCGCAGCGCCATTGTTCCACATGAATGGCCAGTTCCATCTGCTTAATCTGCTCTCCTGCGGGGCGCATACCGTGTTGATGAAACACTTCAGCGCGCAAGCTATGCTTGATGCGATTGAACGCTTTGATGTCGTGCGCGTGACGGGGGTTCCGACCATGGCCGCACTGATGGCGGAGATGATATCGACTGGCTCAGGGCACAATACCGATCCCGTTGAACAAATCGGCCTTGGGTCTTCGCCTTTGTCCAAGCACCTGCTCGGTCGCATTCAAGCGGCTTTCCCGAATGCGGCGATCACCAATGGTTTTGGCACCACAGAAACCGGCCCTGTCTCATTCAGCGCCCATCCGGACGGATTGCCCACACCTCCGACCGCCCTTGGGGCGCTAATGCCCGGTGTCGAAGCAAAGCTCGTGGACGGACCGAACGATAATGAAGGTGTCCTGCAGCTCCGCAATCCAATGACGCTGAAAGCGTATTGGAAGCGGCCCCAGGACACGGCCAGCCGTGTCAGCGACGATGGCTGGTACAATACTGGAGATCGCATGCGGCGAGACGAAAACGGGTTCTATTACTTTGTGGGCCGCGCCGATGACATGATGCAAGTGGGTGCGGAAAACATCTATCCGGCGATTGTGGAGCAATTGCTGGAGCAACATGACGGGGTCAGCGAGGCGATTGTGGTTCCAGTGCCTCATAGAGTGAAAAACGAAGCGCCTGTCGCCTTCGTCCTGAAAGCAGACCCGTCAATCACAGAAGAAGATTTGAAAGCTTTTGCGTTGGAGAACGGTCCGGCTTATGCCCATCCTCGCTGCATCTTTTTCCTGGACAGTTTACCCCTGGCGGCCACCAATAAAGTAGACCGTGCAAGACTGACCAAAGACGCGATCAAGCGCGTTGGAGGGTCATTATAGGCAGCAAACAAAAGGCCTGATCAGTACACCTGCATAAAAGTCAAAACGAGGTGTGCGACTAGGGCGCTGCCAAGAAATGTACCGCAAAACACAAGTAGGGAAATGAGAACAAAACTCAAGCCAGCGCGTTTGAACATCTCCACTTCATTTGAGCCGAGGCCAAGAGCTGCAAATGCCATAAGCGGCGTGATGGTCGGCAAAAATGACACCCCGTCAATGGCACCCCGAACATACGAAGATCCAGGCACTCCAGGCCAGGTGGCCAGCATCGCGACGGCAGAAATCCAAAACAGGTCCGGCAGGCTCTTGATCGGAACATATCTGGCAAGGCCATAGCCAAGCACCACAATTACATAGACAGTACCGAGACCAATCCAGACCTGTCTATCATAAAGCCCTGTTACCACATGGGAAAACGCGACGGCTGCGACAGCAAGCACGCTAAGCCATATGTCGCTTTTCAGCCTTTCAAGCGGTGCGCGCTTCTCTGCGCTTTGAATAGCGGCACGCTCAGTCATCCGGCAACGCCTCGGATTGCCCGCGAAACCTGGAAAGTCCCCTATAATATGTTTCGGCCACAGGAATCGTGATGAAAATCGTGATGAAAAGCCCTGTCAGTCCCGTCATCAGATTTGACCCGGCGGCCAGCGCCGCAATCAAGTCTGCTTGCTGGGCGGTCTCGGCGGACAAGGATGTGGCACAAGCCCCCGTCATGCTGGCACTGCCTGTTCCACAGGCCATCGCAAGGGCTCGGATATCGAAGATGCCGAGTGATGCAACGAGCGGGGGCAAAATCGCGAAAGTGGCCGTCCCCAAAAATGTCCCGCATATATATACGGCTGTCACACCGGTAGCTTCCGGGGTGTTGGATCCATACTTGTCGAAAACAAAGGCAAGCCCCCCTTCCCGAGCGATGGAAAACGTCGCACCAATCGCTTCACGCCCCATCTTAAACCCGAGCACAGCAACCGGCATGGCAAACAACATGGTTCCGAGATTTCCAAGCTCCTGGGCCAGCAGCGCAGGGCCCGCCTCGATCAAAGCCTCAAGCTGAGATCCGATGCTTGCCGTGAGCACCACTATGAGCGGCATAACCGCTGGCCCAACAAGCCGTGCTGCGCGGTTGCCCGCTCCTGGGCCCAGCCAGCGCTTAAGGGGCGGCACAACCGCCGGGTTCATGAGCAACCCGGCAATAAATGCGAAGACCAAAGGCAGCAGAACAATATTCGCGATACCAAGCGAAAACCGCTGCACACCGATCCATTGACCAATACAGACTGACACACAGACCATGCTCAGAATGACCCAGGCCGGCGTCCGTATCATAGCGGGCCCTCCGCCGCTTCACAGGCCGCAGCCAATAAGTCCGGAACGTGGCCCCGCCCGGCATTCGTATCCACGCTGCCACGCAGATGCCCAAGACGAACCACAACAAGATCCAGACTGGGCACGATGAATCCATATTGGCCGCCTACGCCCAGGAAAAAAGCGGTATCGTCCGGAGCGGGCCATCGATCACTCGGCGCATGCTGGTTCAACCAAATTTGCCCGCCATAGATACTGCCCTGAAAGCCAACTGGCGCTTCGCTCATCCAGTACTGCCCTTTCCATGCCGGCGAGGGCAGAAGGCAAGCCTGCAAGACAGTCCAATCAATCTTCAGAGCTCGCGCCAAAGACTCATCCAAAAAGATCTGAGCCAGGCGTGCCCAATCACGCGCAGTCCCGTGAATATAGCCCGTGATCAGGAAATGCCCGTAAGGATCGGTCTCCAATAAAATACTGTCCGCTCCTAGCGGACCCAACAGCCGTTCATATGGCCAGGTCAGCGGATCGTGCCCCGATGCGATAAGACGATCTTCGAGTGCGGCCATTAGCAAAAGCGTGTCGCCATTCTTATAGGCCCCATATGTTCCGGGCGCGTGGCGGAGGGGCCTCGAGGCAACAAGGGCACGCGTATCCAGAGCCCCCGAATAGACAAATCCATGATCGGGATAACCATGACGCTGCGGCTCATAATCAGACGCCCAGCTGGCGGAAAAATCGAGCCCGCTCGACATCCGCAAAGCGTGTTCAACACTGATCGCTGCGCGCGGATCATCCGGACTGATCCACTCTCGCAAGGCCAAAGGTTCATCGAGTGAAATCAAACCATCCGCGACGGCACACGCCAGCAGGATCGCCGCGAGCGACTTTCCCATGGACCAGGCTTCCAGCGCCATTGTGGCACTTGCGCCGGCTCCATAGCGCTCAGCAACAAGCTCGCCCCGATGCAGAATGGCGACTGCGGCGGTCATTGTGTCTGGGTCTGTCCGGAATGCCGATTCAGCCGCAGTTTGAAAGGTCGGGTCTGGCGCAACTGAGAGCTTCTCAATGATGGCCGGGGCGCTTTTCGCGTGCCTTCGGGTGAAGAACACATCATTCGCACCAAGCGGCAGCAAGACAGCCCCTTGCGCGCCAGTCCAGATGGCGGTTCGGGCAAGGGTCCCGCACCTGGCGGTCACCTGGCCATCAATTGAGAGGTCAATTGAAACTTCACGGCCTTGTCCAAGCGAAGGCCTAACCGATTGCCGAAGAATGTCCTCAAGCGGACGTTTAGACACAAATATTCCCGAGCAGACCCCCTTGACGATAAGGCCCAGATTGAGGAGGTCCAAATCACTCTGATGAGGAAGTCCACGTGCAAGACCGGGCGCAACAGACGCAATTGCGGGCGATGTGACGGACGCGGATGTCATGTCAAATGCCGAGAAATGCGTATCCGGATCACCGCCGCATCCATCTTTTTGTAAGTGCGCTTAAAGCGGCCCAAAGCAAAGCGATGGCCGCCAATCCGGTCGTCAGGGCCAATGGTGCCAGCCACCAGGCTCCACCGCGCGTGGCATGGGTTGGATAAAAACCATTCGCCACTTGCAGCCCCGGATCGGCCTGAGTGAGATCACGCTTGGCTAACAGTTCTCCCTTCGCCGCATCGATGTAAATCTCAGAACGGCCATTCGGATGCCATTCCTTTGCGCGTCGTGTGCGCATGTAAATTGCACCGTCTTCACCGGGGGCGGGCGTAAACAGAAAGACGATGGAATCGTCGTCAAAAGCCGCTTCAGCAACTGCAAGCACAGCTGCCCAGTCTGGTCGATTATCAGGAAAGGCTGGAACACCAACATCTGTGCGGGCAGGTGCGCCGCCGCCAGCAATGCTTCCCAGGACGGATCTGGTCTGATCGGGAAACGCTGTCCCAATGCCGGTAAAGAACAAGAAGCCAAGAGGAACGGCCAGAAGCGCCCCCCACGCACCATGAGCCCGCAAAAGCGTGCGCCGGTCTGGGCCTTTTAGTTTTAGCCTTTGCAACGACCATCCACGCCGAGACGGCCACCAAATGAATATCCCACCAATGACGATTGCAAACGCGGCAATGCCAATCACACCAACCAGCGTTTCACCGAAATCCCCGCTCACAAGGTGGGCGTGAAGTTCAAAGAAAAACGTCTCTGGACGCTGGTGCCAGTGAAACACATCAGAAAATGTATCTGCCCCCGGCACCAGATAGGCGCGGCGGTCATCCATCAACCAAACATCATAATAGGGCCGGTCCACTTGAGGCAGGCGTGTGAGATTCCAACCCACCTCACCGGCCAGGCGATCAATGGTCGCAAGATCATCCCCTTTTGCTTCGAGACTCATGGGAAGTTTTGTTTTGAAAAGCTCAGGTGCCCGCAAACCGATTATCTGTTGGTCCACCACAAGAACCGTTCCACTGACAATGATCGCAAACAGCGGCAGCACGATCACAATGCCTGTCCACATGTGCAAACGGCGCGCCCAGCGGAGTAAGGGTTTTGCCGGGGGTTTAGACATTCACCGGGCTTTCCGCAGGCTTGGCATGCAGCTGCGACGTTTGCGCATTAAAATCGTCGAGCACACGGACAAAAAGCAGAATAACGGCAGCGACAAGGACGCCCATTAGACAGAAGACGGCAACCCAGCCGAGCCGCGCAGCCACGAAACCGCTCACCGCTAAGGTCGCACCGAATCCCAGGAACCAGGCTGACTGCTGAAGCGTAAAGTCAGTTGCCGCCTGGTCGGGCCCTGTCCAACCCAAGCGCGCCGCATAGAACGTCATGCGGACCGGTGCCGTCATCAATGATCCCCAGAAAATCACCGCAATTACAAGCGCGAGACTGGGCTCTACGGCATAAGCAAGCCACAGGAATGGCGGCAGAGCCAACACTGACAAGAGAAGCGTTACGATGGCCATGCGCTTTACACCGATTTTTCGGATAGCCCATGTGGCGCAGAGCAAGGACAGGCCGGCCCCCAAACTGGCAGAAATACCAATCGCCGCTCCGACCTCGCTCAAGGTCAGCCCTTTGCTGCTGAGGAAAGGTCCAATTACCGCTGACGGAATTTGCACGGCAAAAGCGAAAGCAAAAATCAATAGGAGAATGCGACGATTTATCGGCTCTTTTAGATAGCGCCATACGGACGCGGATTCCTGATTTCGAGGGCTATGAACAGGTCTTTCCCGACGGCTGAAGGCGATAAGCACCAATAGCGCAAATAGGGTCGCTGCTGTTGAGAAGGCGGCCATCCAGCCGAACCGATCAGCTATGAATAGCAGGCCAGCAAGTCCGATCACTTGTCCGATTTCCTTGCCAAACCATACAGCCCCCGAACCGCTGCCCTGCTCCTCCGGTGTCAGAGCCTCGACGACATAAGCGTCGGCGGCAATTTCATAGGTAGAGAAGAAGATCTTGATGATGGCAAACAAGGATACAATGACCCACAAGGTCTGCAGTGAGGGGGCGATCATAGCCATCACAAAATATAAGATCGCGACACAGGCTGCTGATGGTAAAATCCAACTTAGCCGCTTGCCGAAGCGCACCGATCCGTATCGATCCACTAGGGGAGCCCAGACCCACTTAAATGCCGTGACAATTAGTGGCAGTGCGAACAAACCCAGCCAGGAGACCGGCATGCCGAACTCTTTCACGAAGATCGTCGGCACCATTATCGTACCGAGCGCGGCGGGCACCTCATGGGCCACCGATAGAGACGCTATGACAGCATGCTTATGTGTGCCATCGCGCATGGGGACTAGTCCGAACTTCCGGCGAGATGCGGAGACAAAAAGTCGACAACTAAATCAATTTGGCGGTGAAAGAAGTTCGGATCCATCGCCAATGGCTGGTCAAGCGCCATTCCCCGAAGCAACCACTGCGCCATCCGCACAAGATCCATCCCCCTTAGCGGGCTGTCGGGCCGCGTCGGCAAACGCCTTGCTGCCGCCCAACCGAAAATGCGTAAAGCTCGAAAGGCTGGCCGGCGCATATGAACTGCTAAGACCTCATCGGTGCGAGCCGCAAGCAGAAGCTCAGTGAATACCCGCCCTTCAGGACCTGTGAGAATATCCTCCCATAATAGGTGCAAAATGGATCTTAGCGCTTGTTCGGGATTTTCGCTGTCCAACTGAACATCGCCAAATCGCCTGAACACGTCTGAAATCAACTGAAGCGCCACAGCTCTGAAAACGAGATGCTTTGATCGAAAATGGTGGAGATAAGCCCCTCTCGACACATTGGCCGCTTCAATGATCCGGCTGACCGACGTGCCGGAATAGCCGTTTTGTTCAATTGAGGTTATAGCTGCGCGCACTATTTTCAGACGTGTGGCGTACGCTTTCTCCGCCCGCCGCGTTCTTTGCCCCTGTATCGAGACGACCTCAATGTCTGCCACTATTATGGCCCTCCCCAAAGTTCTGATGGTGTTGGGCCCATCCGGCCATTGTCGTAAGGTATTGCCGGAACCCGGTCTCTTTTGGCGTTCATAGGGGCATCCAGATCCACTGTTTTACAATATGTTCCGATCAAGCGTGCCGGAGCCATGCCCAGACTTGTGGCGATCATGCAGGACACCATGAGATCCAAATCTGCGGCTTGCAACGCCCGCATCAGTTTGATCGCGCCAGTTAACCCCCCCGCTTTATCGAGTTTTATAACGCCTGTGTGATATTTACCGACCAAGCCGGCAACATCATCAGCAGTCTGACAAGATTCATCGGCCGCTATGGGGATACGGGACTGGAAATCTCGCAGCGCTTCGTCATCCTCAGGCGGCATAGGTTGTTCGATCAATTCAATGCCCAGCTCCAACAATAGTGGCTCCATCGCGCGGAGTTTATCTATGGACCAGGCCGTGTTGGCATCAACAGTAATTCTGGGGTCTGGCGCGGCTTGGCGTATAAGGCGAATGGCGGCCTCATCATCATCACCGCCCAGCTTGACTTTCAAAAGCGGATAATCGCGATACCGCTCTGCCTGCTTAGCCATATGATCTATTGATTTAAGTGTAATCGTAATCGCGCTATCGAGGATTTCAGGGGGCTTCAATTCTGCCAGCTCATGAACGGATTTACCGGTCTGTCGAGCTTCCAAATCCCAAAGCGCACAATCTAAGGCACAGAGCGCCCCACCGGGCGGCAACAGATCTGCCGCCATTTTGCGGTCTATCCCACTTTCGATCTCTGTACGGATAGCCTCAAGCTGCGCAGCAAGACTCTCAGCTGTTTCGCCATGATAAACGACAGGCGCACCTTCTCCGCGTCCAATGACCCCATCCTTCTCAAGTTCAACGGTGCAGACCTCCGCCGTGTTCCAAACATGGTTGGAAATAGTGAACGGCTCATAGAGTTCGAAATGCTCTGCCAGGACGGTAAGCTTCATGCTGCGGCCTTTCGGCTGATGCTCAGCACCGCATCTGCAATTGTGTCACAGCCAAAGCGAATAGGGTCGGTCACAGGTAGGCCCGTTCTTGACGATATGTCCTGCAGATGCGCGCGGGCGCTATCCTCCGTAAGGCCATCTGTGTTCACACTAATGGCAACGACCTTAGCGGCAGGATTGGTCACACGTGCGAGGTCTTCATGGGCTTGTATCGCCTCTTCATAGGATCGATGCGCGATGTGTGGGAGGAGTTCGAGATAGCCCCTGCTCGCATGCCCGCAAAGCACCATTGCATCCGGTTGGCTGCCATGCAGAAGGCCAAGCGACACCCCGGCATAAGCGGCATGGTAGATCGAGCCTTGACCCTCGATGATGTCCCAATGATCGGAATCATTGTCCGGGCTGAGGGTCTCCGCTGCGCCCGCGATAAAGTCGGCAGCAACTGCATCGACGGCTATGCCTTGGCCTGCAATCATAATTCCCGTTTGACCGGTCGCGCGGAATGTGGCCTTGGCCCCGCGGCGGCGAAGCTCCCGTGTCAGCGCCAGAGCCGTCCATTTCTTCCCGAGCGCGGAATCGAGCCCCACCATAAGGCAGCGCAAGCCTGTGCGCTTGAGCCCGTTGGCCGATGGGACGGGCTCGTCTGTGTGCCTTACATCATAGAGTTGACGCCCAAACCGCTTGGCCGAGTCGACGACGGAAGGAATATCGCTTAGCCGGTCATGCATCCCGCTGATAAGGTCAAGGCCAGCGTAAAGCGCTTCAAGCAGCGTTGGGTACCAATGCTCTGGAATTGCGCCCCCTTGCGGTGCGACACCAAGCACAAGTGCCTTCACACCCCGCTCGGCAGCTTGCTGGCAGGACATATCCGCAAGCCCGGTATCGGCAGCACAACCCGGCAGGCGAAGTTGGCCAAGACATTTGTCTGGCACCCAATAGGCCAATCCCAACGCTGTTTTGGCTCGGTTCGGCGCATCCGTATCGCCAAGAAACAAAAGATAGGGAGACGGCAAATTCATGGATACGGCACCAGTTTATAGGCGCTCAAAAACGCAACGACTTTAGCAATGGACAGGATATCGGCACCACGAAATCGAACAGTTTGCGCCCCGGTGCGCTCAAAACTTGGCAGAAAGGCCAGCGTTTCAGCGGGATGATGCCATTTAAAATCCACCTCAAGCTCGAAGGGGCCCTGCACATCGATCAAGCGGAAGCGAGACACGTCAGACAAAACGGATTTCGTCTGCTGATGGATTAATTCTCTGCCCGCATGCGGGGATGAGGTCTGCGCGCTCATCCGACCTATTGCTTGTTTGACGACAGCCGTCTCCACAAACGGATAGCGTCTCGCCGCAGAAGCACAAATTTTATTGTCACCCGTGACCAAGCCTACCGGTGTGCCGAAATGGCTGGCCACGCGAATGTAGAGATCAAGCTCGTCGATGCCTTCGCCATTCAAACGCAGAGCATGAAACCCGGCTCCATTGCTGGTATGATTGAGCGTACCAACTTCATGGGCACCGGTGTGGTATCCGAGGCAAATGGCGACATCAAAATCACCGCTCTCCATCCCCTGCATCATGCCGTGGGGGCGCGGGCTGCCGCGAACAACGGATACTTGGTCCGGCAAGCGGTCCAGATTGATATTCTCCCCATTCAGATGGGAGTCCGCGACACAAATATATTCAGCATCCGCTTCAATCGCAGCGTTACAAACTGCAATAACTTCATCTGTCATCCATTCACAGGCCTGCTCATATCCTCGGCCTTGCGGCAAAGTCTGATCCCAGGATACGACGCCTGCGACGCCTTCAATGTCAGCCGATATGAAGACTTTCATCCAATCACCACACCCAACTGATGAGCGGGAACCACCCGGAAAAGACCCAAAGCAGCGCGAAGGCGAGAAGGATCAAACTGGCAGGTACAGCCCAAATCAGAAACAGCCCCGGCTGACGGAAAACGCGCTGCCCTGTCAGGACCGCGGCGGCAAATGCTCCTAGTACAGCCAATACGCTGAAGAGCATAAGACAGAGTGATACGAGACTGGGACGTCCAACCTCGGACAAACCGGCCCAGCTTCCAAGCAAACCAAATCGCGCGAATAGCGCTGACGTCACTAGAAAGCCCAGGCCACTGGCAAGTAAAGCCGCCCTGATCCAAAGCCCGTCACCAGATGGACCGCGCCCAGCAAGAGAGAGCCCACCCCACACAGCACCATGCAAAATAGCGGCGATGGAGATCAAAAGCGCCAGCGGCAAAATCAGTCGCCGGAACGCCGCTTCCAGGCCCGATACGCGCACATAACCGTCCCCATCAATCCAGTATTTTCGGCCATCAAGATCGGCGACAACTGCAGTTGCGAGCGGCAAACCGTCAGCCATATATCCGCCATCTGCTGCGGGACGATAAAGCTGAGACCACCCGCCCATCAGACCTGAGCTTGCTACCTGCAAACCTTCTTGCGTTGCTATAATTCGGCGTTGATCAAGCGCTTTGAAAAGCCAATCCCGCATGGGCTGCTCATGCGTGGCGAGAACGTAATGCCCAGCGGCGGCGCTGAGCACTGTGGGATCGGGTTCAGCCTTGTTCGGCATAGCGGGGGTGCCCAAAGTCGCCGAAAAATGATCCGCAATACGCTTTCGAAGCGCGCTTGCCGCTTGCTCGTCTACGGCGTTGAGCATGAAGACAAAGCCGGCACCCTTGCCCGGCAGATATCCCATATTCGCGCGGAAGCCCTCAGTTTGCCCCCAATGCCCACGGAAAACCTGATCACCGGCAGCAAAGGAAAAGGACCCGTACCCATACGCCCCTGCACCCGCGCCTTGCCGCGCAGCTTCGGATGTTTCACTACGCGCCATGCGCGCAAGCTGCTCTGGTGAGACAAGTCCTCCACCGTCGCCGGCATGCAAAGCAACAAATTTCGCAAGATCCCGCGGCGTGGTCATCAAACTGCCGGAAGGTCGGATGAGCATTTCCCAGACAGGCTCCGGACGGCCATCGAGCGTATAGCTGCGTGCAACACGGTCTGGAGCCGTGCCATAGGTCAGAAAGCTGGCGCTTTGCATGTCCAGGGAATCAAAAACATAGGTTTGGGCTAAATCATCAAAGCTCTGACCTGACGCGATTTCCAACACACGTGCGAGCACGGTATGACCCGCATTGGAATAGGAATAGAGCGTGCCAGGACGCCACCTGACATTGAGAGCACCCACGACATCCAGATAGGCCTCCGGCGGCGCATCAACCATATTCTCCGAGTACTCACGATAGGATGATCCCGCCAGCCCCGCCGTATGCTCCATCAAATGGGCTATCCTAACTGGATCGGTCGCCGCCCAAGGATTGTGAAGATCAATCTCCGGAGCAACGCTGCGGACCGTAGCATCTAAATCAATACGACCATCCTCAGCCAGCCGCATCGCGATTGTGGATGTGACTGACTTGGATATGGACCCAGCGCGAAAGACTGTTTCAGCAGAAACCGGGATTTCCGCAATGCGATCCGCCAGCCCCCAATAGACTTCTATGCTGGGCTGACCCTCCTCAACAATCACGATTCCAGCGCCGGTCACGCGACTGGATTCCAAAATTGAGCGCAGGTCGCTTTCCAGATCGCTTGCGGATTGGGCGAAAACGGCGGGAGAGAACCACACAGACCATAAGATGATCCAGATGGCTCCCACCCGCTTTCGCCATGCGGCCCCAGTCATAGTCACAGCGCTTTCTCAGGTATCTCAACCATCATTCGCGTATATCCTTTTACAAAGACAGAGGGCGTGCGCGTTGGTGGCTCGAGAACGCGAATGACTGGAAATCGTTTGAGCACCTCTTCCCAGAGCACGCGGATCTGCAGCTCAGCCAGCCGATTTCCAACACACCTGTGAATGCCGAATCCGAAAGCGACATGCCTCCGCGCATTCGTTCTGTCAGCGATAACTCTGTCAGCATTATGGAACAAACGCTCGTCCCGATTGCCAGAAAGGTACCACATCACAACACGGTCACCGGCGCGGATTTGCCGCCCTCCAAGCTCAATGTCATCCAGCGCAGTGCGGCGCATGTGCGCCAAAGGTGTCTGCCACCTTATGACCTCAGACGTGAAATTGGTGATCAGGTCAGGCTCTGCGTCCAGTTTCGCTCGCTCCTCGGGCCATGTATGCGTCGCCAGAACCGATGCCGTCATCGAATTTCGGGTCGTGTCATTGCCGCCGACAATCAACAAAAGAACGTTGCCTAGGAATTCAGGCCCATCGAGATCTTTCGTCTCCTCTCCATGCGCAAGCATGGAAATGAGGTTGGACGCAGGCGGCTCCTTGGACGCTTTCTCTCTGAGTTCCGTAAAGTACTGCAGGCATTGCATCAGCTCCATTCGCCATTGCGCCTCGCTTTCGCATATGTCCGGATTATTCCGTCCGGTGGTTACATCTGACCAACGGGTGAGCTTGGCCCGCTCTTCGAATGGAAAGCCAAACAGGGTGGCGAGCATCATCGTGGTCAGCTCAACGGAGACGTCCTTGACCCAGTCAAATGGCTCGCCAATGGGAAGCCTGTCTAAAACATACTGTGTGCGCTCACGAATTAACGGTTCATACGACGCCAAAGCCTGTGGCCCGACAGCCGGCTGAACTGTCTTGCGTTGCACGTCATGGCGTGGAGGATCCATGGCAATGAACATGGGCAAGGGAAAATCAGCAGGCGCGTTTGCGATCAAAATTCCGCCATGCTCATGGCTCGAAGAAAAGACCGCATGATTAGTGTCGACCGCCATGATCGCTTCATGAGTGGTCACTGACCAGTAAGGACCGAACTGGGAATCCGCCGTCCGATGCACAGGCGCGTCGCGGCGCAACCGCTCGAAATACGGCCACATTGCATCTTGCTGGAAGATTTCAGGCTGGGCAGGATGAATCTCGTTCAAGGGCATTGAGAATGCGCGTTCCCGATGATCCTCTTTTGAAAGATGCGTGATTGTGTCCGGCATGGCGTCGCTTACGATTTCCCTTTCAATCTCGAAACAGTATGACCATACTGCGAAATCAGCAAGGGCTCAAAGGTCTATGAGTGGAGGAACGGCATGATCTATCAGCAATGCACTCTGAGCAATGAAGTCATTGCGCTTGATGATCAAGATGATTTTCGCGAAGTCGCGCGCCATACTTTGAGAAATGGCATGGCTCCTGATTCTGTCGCGCTCTCGGCCGATCGCCGGGAACTCTACTTCAACGCTCATAATCGACTTGAGTACTGGCGGGACGTCAATGCCGACCAGCGCAGCGCTTTCTATTGCGTTGATGCAACGACCATGGAGGAGAAATGGTCGATCCCGCTTGCAGGCCAATGCGAGCATTTCGCCATCTCCCCAGACAAGCGCCACGTCTATAACGCCCATTACGATCGCATGTTCGTCTCCCGTGTTGATACGCAAACCAAAGAGGTTGAGCGCATACAGATCTCGGCACTTGGCGGCCACAAGGTCCGCGTCACCAAGGATGGATCGAAATGCTATGTCGGCTCGATCGTCTGGGCATCTCTGGATGAAATAGACACCGCGACGGCCAAGTTCACGCGGCGCATGACCTTCGACGACAATGTGCGCCCGTTCGCCATCTCCCCGGACGGCAAGAAATGCTACCTTCAGAAAAACCGTTTTCACGGGCTGTATGTCATCGATCTCGAGGCCTGGGAGATCGAACGGACAGTGCCCCTGATCGACATTCCCGAACTCCCGACACCGACGGAGAACCGTTATCCGTTCACTGTCGATCATGGCGTTGAGATTACGCCGGATGAGAAATACATCGTACTGCTCGCGACGACCGGACACTACGTAGCAATCTACTCGTATCCGGATCTCGAATACGTCGCCCATGTGCCCGTGGGCCGCGAGCCAAGCTATCTGATCATCTCGAAGGACTCCTCGAAAGCCTATGTCACCTGCCGCAAGTCGGATGAGCTTTATGTCATCAGCCTTAGTGACTTCAGCGTTGAAACGGTGGTGAAAGTGCCGGGAACGTACCCTCAGCGCATCGTGGCGGATCACTGAGCATGCCAATTCCTCAGAACGATCCCGACCTTTGCGGATTGGCGTGGGCGACGAAGGTCTGCGCCTCTGGCGTCTTTCACACCTTCCGCGATCCGCTGCGCACATTTTATGAAAGCTGCAATTGGATGGCCGCGCCCGACGCACTTGTGCGCCAGGCGATTCAGGAGAAAAATCCCGCTGCGCTCATGGCGCTGAGGCCGGATGTGGATTTCGATGAGGACAACGGCCGCTTGTCTCTCTCCCTGAACGGACGCACCGCGCACGCAATCAGGTTCGGCGACCAGGGCGTCGCTGTCGTCGCTTCCCCAGATGAAGGCCCCATGTTCACCCCGCAGACGACGCCCCGCGACACGTATGCAGGCGTGAAGACACCGCTCGACCAGATCGGTATCACCGCCGAACCGGGCGTCACAGATGCAGACGCGGCGGCCATCGCGGCCGCTGAAGCCCTGGTTTTCGAAAACCCACGGCACATGACCAACGCTTTCCTGGTATTGCACAAAGGCGAGCTTCTGTCCGAGCGTTACCGCAAGCCTTTTGATGCTCAGACCCGCTTTGAGTCCTGGTCCATGGGCAAATCGCTCGCCGCGACGCTCTTTGGCGTCGCCCTCCAACAAGGCCGCGTCGATCTCGATGAACCCAGCCTGTTCGACGCCTGGGCCAGCGACGAACGCTCGGGGATTCGCGCGCGCGATCTGCTGAACATGGCGAGTGGGCTGCGCTTCTCCGGCAGCTACGGGCGCACCGAGGATACCAGCCGCAAACAGGAGGACGGGCGCTTTCTAGACCATATCTACGTCTATGCGGGCGGCGTGGACTCCCACGCTTTCTGTCTGGGCAAGCCACTCGAGGACACGCCCGGAACAAATGGCCGGTATCGCAACTGCGATCCGCTGCTGACCATGGGACTGATCCGCGAGCGTGCTTGCAGCGGCGATGTCGGAGCCTTTCTCACCTGGCCATACGAACAGTTGCTGAACCGGATAGGAGCGACAGGCATGGTGTTGGAAACGGACCGATACGGGCATTTCCTCATATCAGGCCATGATTACGGACGTGCGCGCGATTGGGCCCGGCTCGGCCAGCTTCATCTGCAGCGCGGGGCCTGGGGCGGGGAACAGATCCTGCCCGAGAGCTATGCCGACTTCATCCGCACACCCGCGCGCCACGCCTGGCCGCCAGGACACGCTTATGGCGGGTTCTGCTATGTCAACGCCGACAAGATCATGCCCACTCTGCCGGGAGATGCCTTCATCATGTCCGGAGGGGGCCGCCAACGGGTGGTCATGGTCCCCTCACTCGACCTAGTGATTGTGCGGCTTGGCCATATCAACGGCCAAGGCAAAAGCCTCGAAGACACGCTGAACAAAGCCTATGGCATGATCTGCGGCGCGGTTTCCAAAGGAGTGACGTCATGATCCCCCGCACGGTATTCAGCGAAGAGCACGACATATTCCGTAAAACCGTGCGCGCCTGAGTGGACAATCGGTTTTCACGGATCGCCAGCGGCTCATCGGAAATCATGCACGAATAGATGGCGCGTTTCCTATTTGGACGCTGACCTGAAAACCACACTTCTGCCAAAACAGTACGATCGTATTGCGAAAATATCGGATCTATGGCCTCCTACCTCAAAAGGGAGGGAGACCTTTATGAATCACAGAACACGTTTTTCAGGTGTCAGCTTGCCGGTCATGGCGGCGATACTCGCCGCGCCAGCTATCGCCCAGGATGCTTCACCCTCCGACGACGATACCGCGATGGAGATGGATCGCGTCGTCGTCACTGGCGAAAAACAGAATCGATCGCTCCAGGATACGGTGACATCCGTCGACGTCACGACGAGCGAGGATATTCGCCGCCTCAATATCGTCGATCTTGAAGACGCGCTCTTACGGGTTGGAAATGCAGGCTTCGTCACCGTCGGCAGTGGTCGAAACGAGCAATTCACGTTACGCGGTGTTCAGTCTCAAGGCGTGACGGGAGGCAGCAACACGCCAGTCTCGACCCTGTATATCGATGGCGCAGTGGTGCCGAACCAGGCGGCTGGGGCGGCGATCTCCAACGCTTGGGATGTTCAGCAGATCGAGGTTCTGCGCGGCGCGCAGTCGACGGTCCAAGGGCGCAACTCCCTGATCGGCGCGATCGTTGTGACGACCATGGATCCAACGGATGAATTCGATTGGGCTGGCCGGTTCACGTATAGCGAGGAAGACACTTTGGAGGTGTCCGGTGCCGTGGGCGGGCCGATCATTCCAGAACAGCTCGGCTTCAGACTGTCTGGTCAATACACAGAGTCCGACGGGTTCGTCACACGGCTCGACGGGTCGAACGGCGACGCTGAGGACACGCTATTATTTCGCGGCAAGCTTCGCTTTACGCCGACAGCAATCCCGCGCTTGCAGGCTGATCTGACCGGCATCTATCTCGATGAAACCGATGGGCTGTCCCTTGTCGATGCCGCCGATCCTGGCGCACGCCTGCAAGTCACCGACGTCGCGACCGTGACTGAGCGCGAGCTTTATCTTTCCTCGCTTTTCCTGACTTACGATCTGACCGAGAGCATCGACCTCGTCTCGCTGACGACATATTCCCAGCTCCTCACGGATGAAGTGTCCGACTTTGACGGTTTGCCGGCCGACCCGTCGATGCCGATTACGCCGATGCGCTTTGATGATCGCGAGCAGGAAGATTTTCAGCAAGAGTTCCGGATTCTCTTCGAAACCGAGCGCTTCTCTGGCCTTTTGGGGGCGCTCTACGCCGAGCGCGTGTCGGACGATCTTACATCCGTTACGCAGACGTTCGGCATTCCACCGATCGATCTGGCACCATTCGGGCTCGGCGGGATCTACACCTCAATCACGGCCGACGCCACCGCGGCGTTCAATCCGCCCGGCGGCTTTCCGCTCAACATCCCGGACGATGCACCGCGATTGCTCACCGATCCTTTGATCTTTGGGAACTCTCTACCGGTCCAATCCGACTTCACTTTCGCGCCGGAATTCGAAACCTGGGCGGCCTTCGGCGAGATCTCATTCCGCGCGACGGACAAGCTGACGCTGACCGGCGGGTTCCGATACGAGCGCGAGGAGGCGGACTTTGGGGCCTCGCAGGTCAATATTCTGGTTGAAGAATCAGACGCCGCTGCGCTGACGACGGGGAACCCTGCGCTTCCAGGCGTCATAGAGGACATCCTTTTGCGCGAATACACCCCGATCCTCGGTGCAAGCGATGCGGCTTTGGCGGCTGCGGCTGCGGCTGCGGCCCCCGATATCGCAGCGACCTATCCAGCTTTCGGGCAAGCGGTTGTCGGTATTCTCGCCGGACCGAATTTCCTTGTTCCAATTGCGATCGATGAAACGCAGGTGTTCGATGTGTTTCTGCCGAAGGGCGTGATCACATATGATTTTACGGATGCGATTTCGCTGTCGGCGAGCGTTCAGCGCGCTTATCGACCGGGCGGGATCGGCATCAATCCAGTCCGGGGCGAGCCGTTCATTTTTGATGAGGAGGACTCGTGGAACTACGAACTGGCCTTGCGTGCGCAGTCACCTAACGGTCGATGGACCTTCAACGCCAACGCGTTCTTTATCGACTGGCAAGACCAGCAACTGGAAGTGACGCTGTCGCCGACGCCGCAAGACACAGAAGTGGTCAACGCCGGCGAAAGCCAGCTCTATGGCCTAGAGGCGACTCTAGATGTCGCCGTGAATGAGAACTGGGACGTGTTTGCGACCCTCGGCCTTTTGGAGACCGAGATCACGGAGGACGACCGCCCGGAAGTGATCGCCGACCCTTCGCTGTCTCTCGTCGGAAATAGCTTTCCCTTCGCCCCAACCTATACCGCAACGGTCGGCGCGAATTTCGAATATGATTTCGGCCTTTCGGGAACCGTCGACGTCAACTTCTCAGACGGCAGCGAACCGTTGTTGCCGAACGGGCAGGGCTTTCCGGAGAATGACTCGCGGGTTCTTGTGAACTTCCGTCTCGGTTACGAAATCTTCGACAACACCGACCTCTTCGTTTTCGGATCTAACATTTTCGATGATACTTTTCTCGCCAACGCGGCTGCGGCAGGCGGCGGCGTGGTCGTCGGCGATCCGCAGGTCTTTGGTATCGGTCTCCAGTTTAGACGCTGAGAAAGCGCCGGTGCCGACCTATGCGCCCCATCAGGCGCGAGCGGGTTATGTTTGGCGTCCGGCCCTGCTTTATGGCGGCGCGTATTTGTTTTTCGCGCTTGGCGTTAAGCTGCTCTCCAGCGCGACGCAAGCGCAGGCCGCCCCAGCGATTTCAGGCTTCGCGTTCGGCCTTGCGACCGTCGCCGCTCTCTATGTCCGCAGAGGCCTGCTTAGACGACGTAGACAAAATGGACCGCCCGTTAGGCTCACCGCTGCAAACCTATCCTCAAGTTTCGCCTGCTGTGTGATCGTTGTAACGACCGCTTTGGCTTACACGTTTGACGGCGTCAGCATACTGCTGGCGCTCCTTCTAATGCGCATCGGCGTGCTCATTCTGGCACCAATCATTGATTTCGCTAATAAGCGAGAAGTCCGTCCCGCCTCATTGGCAGGTGTCTTGATTTGCATAGGCGCGGCACTGCTGACACTGTTCAGAAGCTCCTGGCCAACTCTGCCAACCGCGCTCCAGATTGTTCTAACTCTCTACCTGCTCGCATACTTTGTCCGTCTGGGACTTATGACCCGTTTCGCCAAGACAGAAGAGCGCGCGCCACGTGGCGACTGGTTTATCGTTGAGACCGGCATGGTTGCAGCGGCAAGCTTGGTGGTCGCTCTTGCATCATTGGTCTGGAGCGTGGACACGCCTGATGCGATGCGTGTTTCCATGGTTGGCGCTTTCGCGGGTGCAACCTATGGCTTGGCTTTCGTGCAAGGCACCCTGATTTATCTGGATTGGCGGGAGAACACGCTTGCGGTCGGGGTCAACCGATCTGCAAGCTTGCTTGCCGGTATGGGCGCGAGCCTTGTGGGCGCAGTCATGTTCGGTTTTCCGCTTCCTGCCTCGCCAGAATGGATTGCAGCCGCTCTCGTGCTCTGCGCGCTCGGTTTTCTTGGCGTGCGCACCGGAGCGCTTTCAAGCTTGCACAAAACCTAGGCCTGTCAGGATAGGATTGTCAGAGGAAACGGTGCTTGAAGCGAGGTTTCTCTCACCTTAATCCCGATGCAGTATCAAATACCCATACCGCTATTTGAAAACATCTCCGGATATGATCCAGCTTGCGGTGATGATGTATGTTCGATGGGACGCGACATCATTCCCACTCAATCGTGCCTGGGGGCTTGGAGGTGATGTCGTAGACGACGCGGTTAACGCCCTTAACCTCATTGATGATCCGTGTCGCCACGTGACCGAGGAATGCGTGATCATAAGGATAATAATCCGCCGTCATACCGTCCGTGGACGTCACCGCGCGCAGGGCCAGCACACTCTCATAGGTGCGCTCGTCGCCCATCACGCCAACCGTGTTCACCGGCAGCAGGACTGAGAAGGCCTGCCAGATCTCGTCATAAAGCCCGGCCGCCTTGATCTCTTCAATATAGATCGCATCTGCCTTGCGCAGCGTATCGGCTTTCTCCCGCGTGATCTCCCCCGGAATGCGAATGGCAAGGCCAGGCCCAGGAAACGGATGACGCCCAACAAACGCCTCCGGCAAGCCGAGTTCGCGGCCGAGCGCCCGCACCTCATCCTTGAAGAGATCGCGCAACGGTTCGACAAGCGCCATATTCATCCGTTCGGGCAAGCCGCCGACATTATGGTGAGACTTGATCGTTACGGACGGTCCGCCGATCGCTGAAACGCTTTCGATGACGTCAGGATACAGCGTTCCCTGGGCGAGGAAATCCGCCCCACCGATTTTCTTGGCTTCCGCTTCAAACACATCGATAAAGAGCCCGCCAATCGTCTTACGCTTGCGTTCCGGATCCGACACGCCAGCAAGCTGTCCCAAGAACAAATCGGAGGCGTCCACGTGCACCAGCGGTATGTTGTAGTGCTCGCGGAAAAGATTCACGACCTCTTCGCTCTCATTCAAGCGCATAAGGCCGTGGTCAACATAAACACATGTAAGCTGATCGCCGATGGCCTCATGGATGAGAACCGCAGTAACAGACGAATCCACGCCGCCCGAAAGGCCGCAAATGACACGACCGGAGCCAACTTGCGCCCGGATCTTGGCAATCGCCTCCTCGCGATAGGCCGCCATGGTCCAGTCACCCTTTAACCCCGCAATAGAGTGGGTGAAATTGCGCAACATCCGTGCGCCATGAACCGTATGGACAACTTCCGGATGGAACTGGGTGCCGTAAAAATGCCGTTCCCGATCAGCGATGACGGCATAAGGCGCCCCCGGAGACTTTGCGATAACACCAAAACCGGGGGCCATTTGGGCGACATGATCGCCATGGCTCATCCAGACCTGTTCGCCATCTCCACCCTCAAAAAGCCCCTCGAGCATGGCGTCATCAACAAGCCTCTCAATATAGGCGCGACCGAACTCTCGGCTTGTACCGCTTTCAACCCGGCCGCCAAGCTGTTCCATCATCACTTGTTGACCATAGCAAATACCAAGCACGGGCACGCCGAGTTCAAAGACTCTCTGGTCAGCCCGTGGGCTGTCCTCCCAGGTCACGCTGGATGGACCACCCGATAGGATGATGGCTTGCGGATCGTAGATCTCCAGAAAAGCCGTATCCACCTTATTGAAAGGGTGAATCTCGCAATAGACCCCACTCTCCCGCAGGCGTCTGGCAATCAGCTGAGTCACCTGCGACCCGAAATCGATAATAAGTGCGCGCTCGTGTTTGCGGTCTGTAAGATTTTCTTCAGTCATGGGCTCGTCTAGCTGAGTCTGTTCCAAGGTGACAAGCCGTTGGCTGACGCAGCGCGATAGATCACACTTTCAATGTGGCGAGGGCATTTATGAGAGATGCCCGCAGATCATCATCGGTCAATTGCCCCGTATCCAGATCAAATACGTCATAGAATCTCGGGACAGAAAACGTCGCCTTGAGATCGGCTCCAAAATGGGGCGCAGAGGTTTCGGCCTGTGCAAGCACATTTTGCGCCCCCCCTTTGCCTGGTGATGTTGCGATCGCCACCATGGGTTTGCCTTGAAAAACCTTCGTATCGATACGAGACATCCAATCAAACAGGCTTTTATAGCCCGCAGTATATGACCCGTTATGCTCCGCATAGGCGATCAAAACCTGGTCTGCAGCACCAATTTTCTTGAACAATTGTTTGGCTGGGTCAGGAATGCCGCTCTCATTCTCCAAATCAATGGAGTAGATCGGCAAGTCAAAATCGCGCACGGAAAGCGTCTCAATATCCGTGTCCATTATCTCTGACTGGAAAAGTTCTGTCGCGTAATCGAGCAGCGCCCGATTAATCGAATTCTTGCTATTGCTGGCAGCGAAGGCGAGCGTTTTCATAAACGGCTCCGAAAGCGATAAACACTCAGCTCACATAGACGTTCGACGGAGCACGGCAAAGAAGAATCCGTCTGTACCAGCGCGACGTGGCGTCAGGCGCACGCTTCCCGTCGGTCCCTCGCCTGATTGCACAATTTTCACGCCCGTCTCGGTCAGCAATTCGGACGCCGTCACAGCCTCCGCTGCACGCACCTGAACAAAGTTCGGACACTCCCGTAGAAAGGCAGCCACCCTGTCCTCGTCTTCTTCCATCAGAAACGAGCAAGTCGCGTAAACCAGCCGGCCACCAGGTTTCACATAAGCAGACGCCGCCTCAAGGATCTCAGCCTGTTCCGCGATGCGCCGTTCCAGCGCAGCAGGCTTCAATCGCCATTTGGAGTCTGGCCGTCTGCGCCAAGTGCCGGTGCCGGTACAGGGCGCGTCGATAAAGACGCAATCCATCGTCTCCTTGAGAGCCTTGAGCTGCTCCGGCTCGCGGGGGTGGCAAAGCTGCACATTGTGGGCTCCGGAACGTTTCAGGCGCGGGATCAGCGCGCTGAGCCGGCGACCGTCAATGTCATAAGCGAAAACTTGTCCTTTTCCGCCAAGCGCGGCTGCCATGGCGAGCGTTTTCCCGCCTCCGCCGGCACAATAGTCAAGCACCTGCTCGCCAGGTTGAACATTGGCCGCTGCCGCCGCAATTTGCGACCCGGCGTCTTGGACTTCGACCCACCCCTTCGAGTAAGCCGGAATCGATTGCAGGCTCGTTTCACGGCGGGACGGATCCGGAGCTGGGATATGAAAAGCATGTTTCAAGAGCGGCGATGGAATGGCCTTAGCCGACTGGAGCGCTTTGCCGGCTTTCTCCGCATCGACCTTCAGGGTGTTCACCCGCAAATCGACATCGGCACGGACCGCCATACTCTGCGCTTCAACAACCACCTCTTCCCCAAAAACCCGGGCCATGTGCGGCGCAAGCCAATCTGGGTAATCGCCGGCAATATACGGAGCTGCCGTCGCATCAGGTGCCATTACAAGCCGCTCGCGCTCATCTAGCGTCAACCCATCGGGAGCATGGTCGCTGTCCATTGCGTCATCGATCTGGCGAATATCCCACGCCCACGCAAAGGACAGCGCACCCAATATCAACTGTCTCGGCTCATCCGCCCCCATGGCATGGGCAATCGAGTTCCGTTTTCGAAGGGCATCCAGCACGAGCCCTGAAACCCATGCTCTGTCTTTTGCCCCGGCATAGCGCGCCCGCTTTCCCCAATCGCGAATGGCCGACTTTACGGGCTGATGCCGACGCAAGACATCTTCCAGTACATCAATTGCTGCTGCTATTCTGCCACCGTCGCGCATATAGATCTGTTCCGCTATTCGTAATGCGTGGGCCGTGTTAGCTGTGTCGGTGAGAGATGGAAACCAGAAATGGCTGAGCTCAAAATAGACTTACCGCCTAGCGTTGCCATTGCACGCCCCTCAGACTGGCGAACGGTTGCCGCTATTACTGGAGAAGCCTTTGCCGACGATCCGGTTAACCGATGGGCGTTCGGAACCGAAGATGCGATCAAAGCATGCTTTCGAGTCATGACCCGCGATGTCTACCTCGGGCGGGGATTATCTCATTTGGCCGGCGATGAGGGCGCGACAATGTGGACCTTACCCGGGCAGAAAACCGGCATGGGCCTCCTGGCAAACCTACGATTTGCGAGCGCGATGATGTTCAGAGGTGATGTCGGCGCAATCGGCCGCGCATTTCATCTTGGGTCGCTGATGGAAAAGCATCACCCAAAGGAGCGCCACGCCTATCTTTTCACGATTGGCACGCGCCGCTCCGCTCGTGGCAAGGGCTATGGGAAAGCACTCCTGAAACCCGTACTCGTAGCATGTGATCGCGCCTCACTCCCGGTTT
This sequence comes from Pseudomonadota bacterium, assembly GCA_039817885.1. Classification (GTDB taxonomy): domain Bacteria; phylum Pseudomonadota; class Alphaproteobacteria; order Caulobacterales; family Hyphomonadaceae; genus CALLCD01. The sequence goes on from JBCBUY010000004.1 coordinate 51,531, forward strand.
ACTTGGAGAACTCAAACCCTGCGAATACGGGATTTTACCGATCCTTTGGGTTCCGATCTCTGGGAACTTTTGCGGTGGGCGACGGCGGTCCTCTGATGGAACCCATGTGGCGAGAGCCGCTTGACGCCAACATCGCCGAAGCGGCAGCTTAAGTCCGATCAGAATGTCTTGGATAACCCCTCATAAGTCTTTGGACCATAAATGGTTTGTAGCAGGCGTATTGGCGCTTGTATGTGCCACAATGCCGGCATCCGCGGAGCGCGCAAATATTGCGGTTGCGTCGAATTTCAAGCCAGTCATGGAGGCGATCGAACCTATGTTTGAGGCCTCAACGGGGCACGACCTCGTCATCTCTTCAGGATCAACCGCAAAACTCTACAGCCAGGTCCGATTTGGCGCACCGTTCGATGTGTTTTTGAGTGCTGATATGGCGCACCCGGAAAGATTGATCGACAAAGACCTGGCAATTGCCAATTCGATGTTCACCTACGCCGTCGGCCGGCTGACAATTTGGAGCTGGTCGGAGACAACATCGAGCCTCGAAGCCATGACGAACCCAGCAACGCGAAAGATTGCCATGGCAACGCCGGCTGGGGCCCCCTATGGCGTCGCGGCCGAAGAGGTGTTGGCCCATTATGGCCTGACAGACGCCGTCGCGCCGAAACTCGTGCTCGGCGAGAGCATCGGCCAAGCCTTCGCCTTCGCCCATACCGGAAATGCCGATCTCGGAATCGTCTCCTTGTCGCTTGTCTTACAACTTCCAGAGGGCGAGCAAGGCCATCGCTGGGACATTCCAGCAAGTGCCCACACTCCGATTGCGCAAGGAGCCATCTTGCTGTCTAGGGGGGCTGACAATGACGCAGCGCTCGCATTTCTGGCGTTTCTCGCCTCCGAAGACGCCCGACAGATCATTCGCCAATATGGCTTCGAGACGCCATGAGTCTTCCAGATCTCGCAGCGCTTTGGCTGACCATCCGCCTCGCCGCAGTGACGACAATCGTTCTGTTGATTTTCGGCACACCACTGGCTTGGTGGTTATCGCAAACAAAATCACGTGTGAAACCGGTCTTAGAAGCGGTCGTCGCTTTGCCTTTGGTCCTGCCGCCCACGGTGCTTGGATTCTATCTCCTGGTTGCGATGGCCCCCGACGCGCCCCTTGGAAGGGCTTGGATACTGGCAACGGGAGACACGCTCAGTTTTTCCTTTGCCGGCCTGGTGGTCGGATCGGTCATATACTCGCTGCCCTTCATGATACAGCCCCTGCAAACGGCGTTCGAAGCGACAGGTAGATCGGCCATGGAAGCCGCAGCGAGCCTGCGTGCTGGACCTTTGGACGCGTTCTTCACCATCGCCGCACCCCTTGCCACCCGCGGATTTCTGACCGCTTCGGTTCTCAGCTTCGCCCATACACTGGGGGAATTCGGTGTTGTTTTGATGATCGGAGGCAATATCCCCGATCGAACCCGCGTGGTCTCGATCGAGATCTACGAACATGTCGAAACACTAAACTATAGCGACGCGAATTCGCTCTCGATTATTCTGATTAGCGTCTCATTTATCGTGCTCACAGCCGTCTACATCTTCAATCGAAAGCAAGCTGTGCATGTCGGTTGACGGGGCATATGTCGATATCACGGTCACACGACCGGACTTCCAATTGGAGATGGCACAAACCGTCCCGACGAGCGGGATCACCGCGGTCTTCGGGCCGAGCGGCGCAGGCAAGACAACGTTTTTGCGCACAATTGCAGGCTTCGAGACACCAACAAGAGGCCGCATTCAACTGGGTCATAGAACGCTGTGCGATGTTGCAAAGCGTATAAACGTGCCATCACATCAGCGCCCTATCGGATACCTGTTCCAGGATGGGCGGCTCTTTTCCCATATGACTGTGGACCAAAACCTTGCCTATGCCGAAGCCCGTAAAGAGATAGATGGCGGCCCCTCATTAAAGGATGATATTATCTCCGCTTGCGGTATCCAGCCATTCATGGACCGGCGACCCGAAACGCTCTCCGGGGGCGAGCGCCAACGGGTTGCGCTTGCAAGAACCTTGATGACCGCGCCGGAATTACTGCTCCTGGATGAGCCTTTGGGAGCCCTCGACCGCCAACGGAAGTTAGAACTTGTTACTTTGCTGGTGGATTTGCCAAAAAGTCTTGGGATCCCAACGCTCTATGTCAGCCATGATATCGATGAGGTCTCGCGGGTCGCGGACCGCGTCATCATTCTTGAAAACGGGAGGGTGCAAAACTCAGGCCCGGTTGAAGAGACGCTGGGTGCCTATGGTCTGGAAGCCGGCCGCAACCCCTATGAAAGTGGCGCACGGCTCTCCGGCACAATTGCAGCGCACGATCCGAATTACGGCCTGACCCAAGTCGCCATTGGCGAAAATACGCTCCACCTGCCGATCCATGCAGCCATTGAGCCTGGCGCGAGAATCCAGCTGAAGATCTCACCAAAAGACGTGTCCGTTTCGCTGCGCCGACCTGACGGCATTAGTATCCAAAATGTACTTAAAGGCCAGATCGAGCAGATCGAAGAGCAAGGCCAAACCGCCTTCTGTATGCTTACACTCAGTGTCGATAGCCAACAGCTTCAGGCTCGGATCACGCGTAAAGCAAGGTCGGAGCTTGATCTCGAAATCGGGCGATCCGTATACGTGCTTTTAAAAAGCGCGAGCTTTTATAGATAGAGCGCTGGTTACCAAGCTGGAAACCACGGCTAACCGCTCAAGAAAATGGTGAACCTCCATTCACCGTTGGCAAACCGTGTTGATTGAGTTCGGGATCTGAGGGCAGCCGAGCGACAATCACACCGGAGATGAGATTAAAGCCGAATAAAGCCGCGAATGAATGAATGGCAGCGCGAGCGCCACCAAACGTCTCCTGCACCAATTCGTTTATGGCTCTTTGATCAGAAACCACATTCGGATCTGACATGGCCCTGGCAACCTCTGTCCATCCGGGCAGTGTCACCACAGCAGCGGTCAGCGTCGCCAGAAAAGCAAAGAAAATCGGAACAAACCACCAGGCTGAGCGCCCGCTGTCATGCAGGCGTTTGCCAAAAACGCAGAGATAGGGATACGGCAGCAGGTAGAATAACAGAGCGAGCATCTGCGGAATGGGAACCGGCGCGAACAGCTGTAAAACATTGGAAACAATGATAAAGCCGACAAGAACAATAATGCCGCGCCAAAAGTCATTTGGCCCGGTACGGCCCATTGGATTGAATAGAACACCGGAAATGGGCATGCGTCGCTCCCTGAAACCGACTATAGATTTAGCCCGTTTTTCGCCGCGCTTCCAGAGCGTCTGTCAGGGCGTAAAGCCTATTCAAACTCCACCATAACTTCATCAGCGGCAACAGCAGCTCCAGCTTCAACATTGATAGCTTTGACGACGCCTTCAGCTTCCGCGCGGATAATATTCTGCATCTTCATAGCCTCGACCACGCATACACCTTCGCCAGATTTCACCTCCTGGCCCAGCTCAACATCGATGGAGACGACAAGTCCGGGCATGGGCGACATGATCAGTTTCGATGTGTCCGGGGCTTCTTTTTCGGGCAGACGCTGGTAAAGGTCGGCGACGCTTGACCGGCTGACCATTACAGGCAAGGCCGCTCCACGATGGCGCACGACAGGCCCAGATTTGCTCCGTAAGAAACTCACGGCAAAAGGTTCCCCATCGATCACGCCTTCAAAGAGGTTTTTTCCGGGTTGCCAGTCGGTCACCAATGTGTGGCTGTCACCGTCGGTGGTGATCGTCGCTTCCCCATCGCCAAGCACCAAGACAAGATCGTAGCGGTCCTTTCCGAGAAGAACGCACCAATCCGTGGCAACGTCGCCGCGGCCAGCCCTGGCCGCTTTCAACACATGCGCGTAAGACGATGCCGCAAGAAGATATTTGACCTGCTCTGCGGTGGGTTCGGTTCCCATAAACCCATCGGGAAACTCATCCTTGATATAGGCCGTGGTCAGATCGCCCGAACGGAAGCGTTTTTCATCCATCACAGCGGCACAAAACGGAATATTGTCCTGAATGCCTTCAATATGAAACCGATCAAGCGCCTTGGCCTGAGTGTCCAAGGCTTTGTCGCGATCAGCTCCATGGGTCACGAGTTTCGCGATCATCGGATCATAGAACATTGAGATTTCGTCGCCTTCGCGGACGCCCGAATCCATACGGACGGTTCCCTCGCCAAGCGTGCCCTCCGCTGGCGGATAAAAGCGCATCAAACGGCCAATCGATGGGAGAAAGTTCCGATACGGATCTTCAGCATAGACACGGGACTCGACGGCCCAACCATTGATCTTGAGATCCTTTTGCTTGATGGCAAGCGTCTCTCCTGCCGCAACGCTCAGCATCTGCTCGACAAGATCGACGCCGGTGATCATCTCCGTGACCGGGTGTTCCACCTGAAGGCGGGTATTCATCTCCAGGAAATAGAAGCCCTTATCCTTTCCGGAGACCACGAATTCGACCGTTCCGGCGCTGTCATAATCAACAGCTTTAGCCAATGCGACAGCTTGCTCGCCCATTTTCTTACGCGTCGCAGCATCAAGAAGCGGACTCGGAGCTTCCTCGATAACCTTCTGATTGCGCCGTTGGATCGAGCATTCCCGCTCGAACAGGTAGATACAATTGCCATGTTTGTCGCCGAGAACTTGGATCTCGATATGGCGGGGGCTTTCAATGAACTTTTCAATAAAGATTCGGTCGTCACCGAAGGCATTTTTTGCTTCGGCTTTCACGGCTGGAAAGCCTTCTTCCACTTCAGCGTCAGAATAGGCGACCCTGATCCCCTTGCCACCGCCACCAGCTGACGCCTTGATCATGACCGGATAGCCAATTTCAGAAGAGATTTTGATCGCCTCGGCAGTATCCTTAATCAAGTCCATATGGCCGGGCACAGTTGAAACACCCGCTTCTGCAGCAAGCTGCTTCGATGAGATTTTGTCACCCATGGCTTCGATCGCGCCCGGATTGGGACCAATAAAGGTGATCTTTTCCTTGGCTAGACGCTTCGCAAAATCAGGATTTTCAGACAGAAACCCGAACCCAGGATGGACCGCTTGAGCCCCCGTCGCTTTCACAGCATCGACGATCTTGTCCATCACAAGATAGCTCTCCGACGCCGGAGACGGTCCTATATGTACGGCTTCATCCGCCATTTCCACGGCCATGGAGCCCGCATCGGCATCGGAATAGACAACGACCGTCTTGACCCCCAGTCGACGACAAGTCTTGATCACACGAACGGCGATCTCGCCTCTGTTTGCAATCAGGATTTTTTCAAACATTCCCGGCCCCATTTCATCGTGTTTTTTGGTTGCGCCTCAATTAGTCAGGTCGGCGCTCATTGTCCATGCAATAACAGTATCAGCCGTCGAGCCGGTCTACATCGATCTCAAACAAGCGAATTCTCGCAGTAACGCTTACCAGGAAGGCAGTCGACCATCCAATAAGGAGAAAACCGTTCATGGACTCCATAGCTGCGAGCATTCTCCATTCAGATTCAAGGTATAAATCGCCGAAACCGACTGTGGTAAATGTCGATGCAGAGAAATAGAGCGCTTCTTCAATGCCGTTGAACTCACCGAGCATGATATACGCAATGGCGAATAGCAGAACTTCTACAGCGTGCAGCGCAAACAACATCAGCACGACAAAGAGAATGGATAGCCCCTGAAGAACCACCGACGTTATGGTCGCAGGCGAATGCCCACTACGCCTCAAAAAAGCGCTGAGCCAGGCCAATCCGATGAAGTGGATCAAGGCTGTGGCGATGACGAGAAGACCGGAGATGAGGAGACATTCGATAAGCATGCCTGCTATTAGCGGCATGACTTCAGAAAACTCAAGCGGCGGCGATCCCGCTAACAAAGCCGGGCGCTTCCCGGTTCAAAAAATCGATCAAAGCCCGTTCGGCCGGACTAACAGATTTGTCCCAACCGAGGCGTTGAAGGAGCCAGTTTTCTTCATCGGAACCGACTTTTTCGGCTTTTCGCTGTGCAGCGTTCTGCGCCGCCATACGGGCAGCGCTCGCTTTTTCTTCGCTATGGGTAACCTTGCTGAACCAGCTGCCATCAGCAATCGATGACATAGCAGAGGAGAAGATCCCGGCAACACCGCCTGTTTTGTCTTCAAGCCATTTTTCCCGCGCCAGAGCATCGGCCTCGCTGATCGGGTCGGGGTGCGCAGATGCAAGAAGATGGTTGCCAATCGCGCGAGCGAAAAGATCGTTCCATCCCGCATCATTCCGGGCAAAAGCGCAAGCATCATTCAACCGAAACAACAAACCCGCTTCATCACGTGTCACCCAGGTCGCCCCGTCTCCAGCCGGGGCAAATAGAACACGGCGGATCCGCTCTACCGTAATCTCAGAGATCCGTTTCGCGCTTTTCGCCTGCGTACAGATCGCCTGCAATGTGAACCTGCCAAGCCGTTTGGGCGCGCCTTCCGCATAGCGGAGAACATCCAGCAACAAGTCTATCTGCATCTCTGAAACCGTCGAACCCGTCGACGATACGCGATCAATCAACCATTCGCACTCGGCCTCGTCCACCCAGCCAAGCGGGGCTTCGACCGTCAGTAAAAAATCCTTGATAGCTTCGCGAAATCTACTGTCCCAATGGGCATCAGCACCCCCCATCTGCTCGTTCAGACTGAACAACGCGTCCGCTTCCTGTCGCGACACAATTCCATCCCGGTAGACTTCATTGACGAAGTCCCGTGCTTCAATCTCCGACATACGCTGAATGTCATCGACCCTCGCGAGGAGGCCGTCGAATCGTGTTTGTGTCATTATGCCGCCCAATTACTACTGACCTGGCAGCTTTACATTGGGAGGATTGAGGTTTCGTTAGCGTGAATCGATTTTGGTAAATTCCAGGCAATTTGCATCAATGCGAGTATCCACCAAAGACCATTTGTTGCAATAGGCCTATTCGAAGCTAACCAGCCCCTCCATGATCCCCGAAGTTGCCGGAAAGACCCGCTGCTCAAGCGCGGATCGCGAGACTCCAAGATGATCGCGTAGGACCCCCTTCAAAACACCCGTAACCTCGTTGGCCGGCGCAAGATCCCGCCCCTCATAAAGGTCGCGAGGATTGAGCCCTGGCCAATCACCATGAACCTTCCCACCACGGATCGCGCCTCCAGCGAGGATCATAAGGCCGCCAGTGCCATGATCCGTACCCCGAGTGCCGTTCTCCGCTGCTGTTCGCCCGAATTCAGAGCAGATAAGGATCGCTGTGCTCACCCAGTGTGAGCCAAGTTCGGATTTCAATCCGGCCAAAGCCTCATCCAGCCCACCAAGACGCGTCGCAAGTTGGCCCGACTGGTTAGCGTGTGTATCCCAGCCGTCAAAAGACAGCATGCCAATATCTGGCCCTCCTTCAGCACTCATCAATTTGCCAAGGGCCTGACTGGCAGCGACATACTGCTCAGCTGGGCCGGACTTGATTTTTGTGCCGCCCACGGATTGAGCTGGTGTCGCGCGAGCCATCGCGAGCGGGTCACCGAGCAAAGGGTGATCCGCATAAAGGTCTTGAAGCCGGTTCAGCAAATCATCCGACGGGCTTGCAAAAACAGGCGGGGACCAGTTGGTGGCCGGGCCGTCTCCGCGCAGGGCGAGCGGCAAAGCATAGCCAACCGCAAGGCCGTGACCGCCGACCGTTTGCACGAGCCGGTTCAGCCAACCATCACAGGTCGAGGTCTCACCTAGAGCTTCCAGCAGATCCTGCCCATCAAAGTGAGACCGGGCTCTATAGGGGGTCGACGCTGCATGGATAAACCCAGCATCACCGTCCTGATACAGACTGTAGAGATTCACCAATGACGGGTGCAGACTGAATCCATTTTTCAGCGCGATACGGTCTGAAACAGAAGGTATCGTCGACCGCCGCAATTGTGCCAGCGCCCGATCGTCGGGGATAAGTGCGGCAAGACCGTCCATGGCACCGCGCAGGATAATGAAGATCGTTTTACGCCCCTCAGATCCAGCGGCATAGGCCGCATGGATAGGTGAACAAAGGCCGGCAGCTCCAAGAAGTGCGAGTGTTGAACGGCGGGTAAAATCAGGCATGGGTCTTATCTCATCTGAAAATCTGGACTCATCAGCGCAAGGGCAATCGCCTGACTTGGGCTTTCAGCACCCATAACGGCTTGAAGCGTGTCAAAACTGGCACGCTCACCGAGCGCAGTGGTGAGCAAATCCCGAGCATCAAGCGTTGAGTTGCGCTCAGCGAGGCGGTTGGCCCATTCGATGCGTTTTAGGATTGCATCAGGACCAATCCATGCGTCGGCTTCATCTGGCCAACCTTCTGGCGACAGAGCGGTAAATGGTATTTGGGCAAAGCTCTCAAACACCCCAACCGGGTTGCCAACCAAGACCTTTCGAAGGCCAATCAACCGGCTTGTTGAAACTATCAGTTCATCTGGGGTTTTGAACTTCCGAGATTGCGGAACCCAGGCCTCTTCGGCTTCGACCAAGGCCGCATATAGCGCCATCAGGTCTCCTTGGGTTTCCAAGAACCGATCGCTCAACTTTTGAACAAGGCTGGCAGAAGGTTGATCAGCAACAAAGTGTCGCGCAAGTTTGAACGCCACATTGTTGGCCGTATGCGGAGATGCACACAGATCTCTGACAATGGCTTTGGCCTGCTCACCTCCCTGGTCACCATAACTCTTGGACAAGACCCTCTTTCGACCGGGGTCGTGAAAATGGTCCACAAATATGGGTTCACCGAGACGATCCGGAGCAATCCGAAAATTACCTATGCTCCATCCCGTCAGCGCACCAGCGAATGCCGCAACGTCATCTTGTGTGTATTCGGATGCTGGGGTGACGGTATGAAGTTCCAACACCTCTCGGGCCAAGTTTTCGTTTAGTCCACGTCCCCTGCGGCGCCCGGTACGAGAATTCGGACCGATTGACTGCCAATTGTCCAAATACGCAAGCATGCCTGGATGGAAGATCGCGCTCATGGCGAGGTCCGTGAACGATCCAAGTATGTTTGGCCGAATTGCTTCGCGCTCATAAGCCCCGGCAACCAAACGCGTCGGGAGGCTTTTGGCAGCAACCGTAAAATGGTTTGACCAGAAACGAACGAGGCGCTCATGAAATGGGTAGGACGTCGTGACGGCAAGCAGTGTGCGGGCGGTCAGTTCGGACACGCTGTTACGACGGGTGGTCTGCCTAAATTGCCGTCGTGTAGCCTCATCAACCTGCTGACGCCGAGTGGAGCGTATAAACTCGAGCGCGGTCGCAATCAGCTGCTGCGATGTCATCAATTCGTCAGCTGGAAAACTCGCAGCGGCGTCCGTGACCAACTGCGCCGCTAACCAATCCTTAGGATCGCGGCTGGCCTGATTGATCTCGCCTTGTCGGGCCCCAAGCCCGAACCGGGTAACCGCGAGTGCACCTCGCAACGACATTCGATACCTCCAGGTCGACGATCAATTATTGAACGCTGATCCTCAAAAAATCCGTCGCGACCGGCTTATCAATTTTGCGGGTTGTATCTGTTTAGGAGAATTTGAAGGGAGGAAGCGATTTGAAGGCCTCCTTCAGCGCATCGCCCCATCCCGATGAAATCAGCTGAAAATAGTCGTCATCGGCTTCAATTCTCTGTTCAGCACATATAGTCAATTTGTCTCTTTCGATGACCTGCAAATCAAGGGGGGCACCGACCGACAAGTTCGCTTTCATGGTCGAGTCAAAGGAAACGAGCAGAAGCTTTGTGGCATCCTCAAAACTCATATCGGGATCAAAGGCACGGACAAGTATCGGCTTTCCATACTTTGTTTCACCGATCTGAAAGAAGGGCGTATCATCGCTCGCCTCAACAAAATTTCCTTCTGGATAAACAAGAAACAAACGATGCCCGATCCCTGCGATCTGGCCAGCCACAATGACCGTGCCGTTAAAGGTGGAACTCGCATCTTGCCCGCCATCAGCATGCGATTGGATGACCTCATGCAGCGTATTGGAAACAAGTTCAGCGACTTGAAACATGGTTGGCACATCGAGAATGGAGGGATTTCTGTCCTCCGGCGCTTTCATACGTTCGCTGAGAAGGCTGACAACCGCCTGAGTCGTCGCCAAATTGCCCGCCGTGAGGAGGGTTATCACCCGTTCACCCGGCACGGTCCATGTGAACATTTTCCGGAAGACAGAGATATTGTCGACGCCGGCATTCGTCCGCGTATCCGACATCAGCACAAGGCCATTTTTCAGACGTAGTCCAACGCAATAGGTCACCCAACTTGTCCCTCGAGATTATTGCTGCACCTGAAGCGCAACGGCCATGGACTCGATATTGTCCCCAAAGGTCAAGCCCGAAACGGGGGCAGCCTCCCCATAATCAAGCCCGGTCGCCACGCGGACATGACAGTTATCGGGAGATTTGCGATTGGAAATGTCGAAACCGACCCAACCAAGACTGGGAAGATGAGCTTCCGCCCAGGCATGGCCCGCTTCCTGGTCGACACGGTCCTCCATCATCAAATAGCCGCTCACATATCGCGCTGGATAGTCGAGCAACCTGGCGGCAGCAATGAAGATATGCGCGTGATCCTGACAAACGCCCTGACCTGCTTCAATCGCGGCCTCAGCAGTGGTCGACGCATCCGTATTGCCAGGAATATATGTAACCATGTCGGCGATGAGATTTGAAAGAGCATGCAATTTCGGCACATCGCCCTCGAAATCACTCCCCAAACTCTTCACCAAGCCGCGCACACCCGGCCCAGGCTTTGTGAGCAAAGTTTGCCGACGGAACAACCATAGGGGAGCCGACCCGCCATGTGGCCCAACAATACCGGTGTCATTGCTCAACTCCACGTCGCCTTCGCACCGTATCAAAATCTCTTGGCAATCCGCTTCAACGCTCGCCAACAGCACATGATTATTATGCTGATCTTCGAATTCTGTTTCGATCCGTCCGCCTTGAATATCTGTCGTCCAGTCCAGGACGGATTGACCAGCCCGAGACTTCGGCGTGAGTCGGATTTGCTGAAGACCATACGGCAAAGGCTCCGCATATTTGTAATGCGTCTCATGAGAAAGGCGCAGACGCATTGTCATTCAGCAAACCTGTAATCGCGCTCAAATTGCGAGGCGAGTTCTGCATTCTTTCGAATAAGAGTTTGGACAAATTCGTGAAGGCCGTGATCAAAAACAGTTTCTATCGTCGAATTCGACAGACGGTCCAAAACATCCTTCGCCAGCTGATGGGACGGCAACTCCAAACCATAATCCGTGGCCAGATAATTCAAGTTCCGAACGATCTTTTCATAACAGAATGCCAAGGAACGCGGCATACGCCGATCTAGCACCAGGAAATCTGCAATGCGAGCCGGATTGATGTCTTCCTCATAGAGCCATCGGAAGGCACGCTCGCCGGATGCTGACCGCAAGATCGATTCCCATTGAACATTGTCGAGCGAAGAGCCGACAAAAGAGACCGATGGCAGAAGCACATAATATTTCACATCAACGATTCGGGCCGTATTATCGGCCCGCTCGATAAAGGATCCAATACGGGTAAAGTTATAAATGTCATTGCGGAGCATGGTGCCGTGAAGCGCGCCGCGCACAAGGGCACTCTGTTGACGGATGGTTCCAAGCAAAGCGGGAAGTTCAGTTTCCCGAACCGGACCCGATAAGGCCTCCTTTAAAGTGATCCAACATTCATTGACTGCCTCCCAGACTTCCCGGGTCAAAGCCGTCCGCACCATCCGCGCATTGTTTCTAGCCGCCCCGATAACCGACATTACACTCGACGGGTTCGTCCGATCGCGAAGCAAAAAGTTCACAATGTTCGGAGCGTCGTGCGGCAATCCAGTTTCTTTATAGGCGTGTTCGAGCCCCGCTGTGGTCACCACAGAGCTCCACTCATCATCCGCTTCAGCTCCTCGCGTCAGCGCCATGCGAAATCCGCTTTCGACGAGCCGAGCTGTATTCTCGCTACGCTCCAGGTAACGAAACATCCAGAAGAGGCCGCCGGCCGTTTTCCCTAGCATTGTGTCACTCGTCCAGCACCCAAGTGTCTTTTGTCCCGCCGCCTTGGCTCGAGTTCACAACAAGTGAGCCCTTTTTCAGAGCAACCCGGGTCAAGCCACCGGGTGTAATATCTATTGATTTGGGGGACACCAGTACGAACGGGCGCAAGTCCACATGCCGAGGTGACAATCCGTTTCGAGCAAATATCGGGACCGTCGATAGGGATAAGGTCGGTTGTGCGATGTATCCGTCGGGCTTAGATTCGAGCTTGGCCCGAAAGGCGCGAAGTTCCTTCTTCGATGCAGTCGGGCCAATCAACATGCCATAGCCCCCCGAACCATGGACTTCTTTGACAACCAACTCGTCTAAATGATCGAGAACATAGGACAGCGCGTCCTTTTCCGAACATCGCCATGTCGGCACGTTCTTTAGTATCGGTTTTTCGCCGGTATAAAACTCGACGATATCGGGCATATACGAGTAAATTGCCTTATCATCAGAAATCCCCGTCCCCGGAGCATTGGCGATGGTGACCCCGCCGGATCGATAAATGTCAAAGATCCCTGCGGCCCCAAGCATCGAATCTGCGCGAAAGTTTAGAGGGTCGAGAAAATCATCATCGACACGCCGGTAAATCACATCGACAGGTTCAAACCCCTCTGTCGTTCGCATGGCGATCCGTCCGTCCACAACCCGAAGATCGTGCCCTTCAACAAGTTCTGCCCCCATCTGATCCGCAAGGAAGGAATGCTCATAATAGGCTGAGTTATGAATGCCCGGCGTCAAAACGGCGATCACAGGTTTCCGGTCACACATATCCGGCTGACACGCTGCCAACGACCGTCGAAGCCGCTTGGGATAATCTTGAACTGACCGCACTTTGATTTGCGAGAAAAGCTCGGGAAACATGTGCAACATAGTTTCCCGGTTTTCGAGCATATAAGATACCCCGGATGGCGTCCGCGCATTATCCTCCAGCACAAAGAACTCATCCGGACCTGTACGGACAATATCGATACCAACAATATGCGTGTAGACGCCCCCCGGCGGTGTGACACCAATCATCTCCGGCAGAAAGGCATTATTCTGTTCGATAAGAGCGACCGGTAGGCGGCCAGCACGAATTATCTCCTGCCTATGGTAGATATCGTAAAGAAAGGCGTTTATTGCCCGCACGCGTTGTTCGATGCCGCGCGATAGCCGTGTCCATTCCCGGGCAGAGATAATACGCGGCACGATATCAAAGGGAATGAGACGCTCGGTTGCCTCGGTGTCGTTGTAAACATTGAAGGTGATGCCCACACGCCGAAAGATCGATTCCGCTTCCCGGGCTTTTTTACGCAAGCGAGCGGGGTCCTCCTCCGCAAACCAACGCGCATAGTCCGTATAGGGATGCCGATATCCGGTATCCCCAGCAATCATCTCGTCAAAGAACCCAAATTCAACAGCCACAAAAGCAGTTTTAGTGGTGATACGTGCAATAGCAAGACAAGAGCCGGAAGGACAAAGTTAGGGCGCAAAATTGCGCGATTTCTGGGCGATTAGCCAAACGCAAAGGTAAATCCAGACATCGCGGCCCATGAACTGGCTCACGAACCTCTCATAACGAGGCATATGACGATTCAGATGTGTCACGGTCTCGTGTCACGAAATCATTACTATGACAGTACAATACGTCGCGAGAATATCCGAGGAAGTGAAAGAGGGGTTTGCCGTCCCTCCGCTATAAATATCCAAATCCTGCAACTCACGGACGAGGAACACACGATGAAAGCCTCCGATCTTCTTGTAAAATGCTTAGAAAATGAAGGGATTACCCACATTTTCGGCGTGCCGGGCGAAGAGAATGCCGATTTCATGATGTCGTTGCAGAACTCGTCCATCGAATTCGTCCTGACAAGACATGAACAGGGCGCAGCCTTCATGGCCGGTGTTTATGGCAGGCTCACTGGTCAACCCGCAGGGTGTCTGGCGACGCTTGGACCTGGTGCAACCAATCTCATCACGGGCGTTGCCGACGGAAACATGGATCGCGCCCCTATGATCGTCCTCACAGGTCAAGGAGCCACAGGTCGCCAGCACAAGGAGAGCCACCAGATCATGGACGTCGTGGCCATGTTCGAGCCGGTGACGAAATGGGCACATCAGATCGTAGACGCTGCCACCATTCCTGAAATCGTGCGCAAAGCGGTCCGTCTGGCGACAACGGAAAAACCGGGCGCGGTTTTGATCGAACTACCGGAAGACATTGCCAAGCATGACGCCATCACGAACCCGATAGAGGTGGTGCCAGTACGCCGTCCATCAATTGACGATAAATCAGCAGACCGCTTTTACGATTTGCTCGAGCGCGCGGAACGCCCCGTTATTATCGCCGGCAATGGTGCCATAAGACGCCGGGCTTCAAAGCAGCTTCGGGCTTTCTGCGAGCAGACCGGAATCGGTGTAATCTCAACCTTCATGGGCAAGGGAGCCGTCGACAAGGACGCGCCATATTGTTTGTTCACCATAGGTCTGGGGTCAAAGGACTTTGTTGCAGACGCCGTGGACGGTGCCGACCTCGTTATCTCCCTCGGCTATGATATGGTCGAGTACCATCCCAAACTCTGGAACCCCAAACGGAACAGGGACATCGTCCATGTCGACTTCATTCCCGCTGAGATCGATCGCTACTATCGAACTCGGCTGGAATGCGTGGGAGATATCGCGCATACGCTGTGGGCTCTGAACGAACGCATTCGCGAAAAGCCTCTCCCCAAATATGATCTGTCCTATCAGCAGGACGTACGCCGGAGAATGGTTGCCGATTTCGAAGCTCATAAAGAGGACACGACAATCGGTTCTATCCGGCCACAGAAGGTTTTATGGGATGTCAGAGACGCCATGGATAAATGCGACATTCTACTGTCGGGTGTTGGCGCGCATAAAATGTGGATCTCTCGATACTACCAATGTCATGAGCCGAACACGTGCATTGTGCCAAACGGTTTCTGCTCCATGGGGCTTCCGCTACCGGGGCTTGTCGGAGCGAAGATCAGCCATCCCGATCGCCGCGTACTTGGCATCGCCGGGGACGGCGACTTCATGATGAACGTCCAGGAGCTGGAGACCATCCGCCGCCTCAATCTCGATGTGAATATGATGGTCTGGGTGGATGGTGGCTATGGGCTGATCCAATGGAAACAGGAGAACGAGTTTGACCGGCACACGGATCTCGCATTCGGCAATCCGAACTGGTTGCAACTCGCAGAAGCTTTTGGCTGGCACGGGCAATTTGTGAACGAAGCGGCAAACCTGCGCGGCGCGATCGACGCGGCATTCGCCCATGACGGGCCATCACTCATTGCGTTGCCGATTGATTATAGCGAGAACTTGAAGTTGACATCGAGGCTCGGCGAAATCGAAGTTCACCTCTAGAGGCTCTCAACACTCACACCCCTAAGGAAGATCATACCATGTCAGACGCGTCCGGAGGGTTGAAAGAGACCTATCCATTCTACGTCGCCAACAAACCTGAAAGCCCAAACGCCGACCTTGCCGTAACAGACAAGTATTCCGGGGAGATCGCCACACGCGTTGCCCTCGCCGATGATGCAACGATCGACCGGGCTATCGGAGCTGCCGAAGAGGCTCGTGAAGCTTGCGCAGCGATGAAATCCTACCAGCGGCGCGAGGTTCTCGACCATTGTGTAAAACGCTTCACGGAACGATTTGAAGAGCTTGCCTATGCCCTGACCATCGAAGCCGGCAAGCCGATCAAGGACAGCCGCGGCGAAGTCACCCGCCTTATTGAGACCTTTCGGATCGCTGGCGGCGAAGCGGAGCGCATCTATGGCGAAGTGATGCCCCTCGATAATGCCGAGCGCGCAGCGAACTATCAGGGCATGTGGAAACGCGTCCCGATCGGACCATGCTCCTTCATTTCACCTTTCAATTTTCCTTTGAATCTCGCAGCGCACAAAGTGGCTCCAGCATTGGCCGTAGGATGCCCATTTGTCTTGAAACCTGCTAGCCTGACCCCGATCGGCGCGCTTATTATCGGTGAGACCCTAGCTGAAACAGATTTGCCGCCGGGAGCCTTCTCCATTCTTCCCGCAAAGCGTGACGGCGCGCGACTCTTTACCGAAGACGAGCGACTAAAGCTGATCTCGTTCACCGGATCCCCAGGTGTCGGATGGGATCTGAAGGCCAAAGCTGGCAAGAAACCAATCATTCTCGAGCTCGGTGGCAATGCCGCCGTCATTGTCGAAGATTGGGATACGGACGATGCAGTTGAACGCATCTTGTTCGGAGCGTTTTATCAATCCGGGCAGAGCTGTATTTCGGTCCAACGCGTGCTCGTTCGTGACGACATTTACGACGAGGTGAAAGATAAGCTGGCAACTGCAGCCAACAAGTTGATCGCTGGCGACCCCAGAAAGGAAGACACGTTCGTCGGCCCAATCATCTCAGACAAAGAAGCCAACAGAATTGAGGGCTGGATTCAAACAGCAGCGGACGCAGGTGCCACGATCCTGAGTGGCGGCAGGCGGTCGGGCAATGTCATTGAGGCCACGATACTGGAAAATGTGCCTCGGGATCAAAGCGTCGTCACGGAGGAGGCCTTTGGTCCAGTTCTGGTCTTGTCGAAATACAGCGATTTCGACGACGCCCTCGCCGAAGTAAATAACAGCGCCTTTGGCCTTCAAGCCGGCGTCTTCACTCGGGATCTCTATAAGGCCCACAAGGCCTGGGACGTATTGGATGTCGGGGGTGTCGTCATCGGCGATGTGCCATCTTGGCGCGTGGATCATATGCCCTATGGTGGCGTGAAAGACTCAGGTCTGGGCCGTGAAGGTCTGCGCTGGGCGATGGAGGATATGACCGAAGTTCGACTCATAGTCATCCGCACCCCGTGAACACGCGGCCAGACCGTCAGTCCTCCATAAGCAAGTCATCCCTATGGATCACAGCCGGGCGACGCGCGGCCCCAAGAATAGTTTCCACATCGTCTGTCTGCTTGCCCGCAATACGGCGAATATCAGATGCGGAATAGGCCGTGACGCCTTTCGCGATCATGGTTCCGTCGGCAGACTTCACAGCCAAGGCAGCCCCTCGCTCAAACGTACCGTCCACAGAGGTAATCCCCACAGGCAAGAGACTTGCCCCACCAGCAAGCGCTTCTGCCGCCCCGCTGTCCACCGTCACAGCACCTTCCGGTGTGAGATGTCCTTTGAGCCAACTGCGACGTGCCTTTTGCGGTGACATCGAAGGAATGATCCAGGTCGCGCGCGCGCCCTCTTGCAGCGCCGCAAGAGGTGCTTGCCTATCTCCGAGGGTTATAACTGTCGAACACCCCGCCGCATGGGCGATTTTCGCTGCGGCGAGCTTGGTGGCCATGCCCCCGGAACCGACACCCTCGACGCTCGCACCACCGCCCATCGCTTCAATCTCCGGCGTAATACAATCAACCTCGGCTATGTGCTCAGCTGAACCGTCCGTCTTCGGATCAGCCGTATAAAGACCATCTATGTCGGACAATAGGATCAAAAGATCAGCGGATACCATTTGGGCAACACGGGCTGCCAGTCGGTCATTGTCACCATAGCGAATTTCTTCCGTGGCCACGGTATCATTCTCATTGATCACCGGGACCGTGCCGGCCTTCAGGAGCACATCAAGCGTCGCCCGAGCGTTCAGCCAGCGCCGACGGTGCTCGGTATCTTCCAACGTCAAAAGCGACTGAGCAAGTGTCAGTCCTTGAGCTGCGAAAGCAGAGGACAGAGCCCCCATAAGGAGTGGCTGGCCTATTGCCGCCGCTGCCTGCTTACCATCAAGTCGGCGCAACGCAGATATAGGCAACCGCCCCTTTCCAAGCGCGATAGCACCCGAGCTGACCAGCAGCACCTCACGGCCATCTTGTCGCCAATGGGCAATATCTGCCGCCAGACGCTTCAGCCAATCTAGTCGCGGCGTGCCATCCACATCAGCCACAAGGGCCGACCCGGTCTTCACAACGATCCGGCGGGCGGTATCCAACCTATCGCTCACGGTCGCCATGTCTCATCATCATTGTCCACCGTCTCAATATTGTCCTCGACGTCGGAAAGATGGCGCGAAACAGCATAAAGAGCGTCCTGAACACCGATATTTGCAACACCAGAGAGCGTGAGCGGTTTCTGCCCGCTCGCATTTTTCAGCGCCGCCACCTTCTCGCTGACCTGCTCTTCGGTAAGCGCGTCTACCTTGTTCAGCGCAAGGATCTTTGGTTTGCCATCAAGTCCTGCCTCATAAGCAGAAAGTTCACGACAAATGGTTTCATAGTCGGCGACGACATCCTCTGCCGTTCCGTCGATGAGGTGGAGCAGCACCTTGCACCGCTCAATATGGCCAAGGAAGCGCGTGCCGAGCCCAGCTCCTTCGGCTGCACCTTCGATCAGGCCAGGAATGTCCGCCAGGACGAACCGCGTATTGGTTCCAAGATCCACAACGCCTAAGCCGGGATTGAGCGTCGTAAACGGATAGTCGGCGATTTTCGGCTTCGCGGCGCTGACGACGGAGAGGAAGGTCGACTTACCGGCATTTGGCAGTCCCACTAGCCCCGCATCGGCGATCAGTTTCAGTCGCAGCCAGATCGTTCGCTCTTCTCCTTCGGCTCCTTTATTGGCTTGTCGGGGAGCCCGGTTGGTGGACGATTTGAACCGCATATTGCCCCAGCCGCCATTGCCGCCCTTGGCAAGCAGCGCGCGCTGGCCAACCTCCGTCAGGTCGGCAATCAGAGTCTCCTGGTCTTCCTCGAAGATCTGGGTACCGACGGGCAGTTTGATCGTGCAGTCCTCACCGCCACGCCCGGTGCGCTGCTTGCCCATACCATTACCGCCACGCTTGGCTTTGTGATGCTGTTGGTAACGGTAGTCTATGAGCGTATTGAGCCCTTCGACCGCCACAGCCCAGACATCGCCGCCCTTGCCGCCATCACCACCATCGGGGCCACCAAACTCCACATAGGCTTCGCGCCGGAAAGAGGCCGAGCCATTCCCCCCCCATCCAGAGGCGATATAGATCTTACATTGGTCGAGGAACTTCATGGCGTTTATGTTGCGTCCTGAGGTCGCTTGTAATGCGCAGCAGACTCAATGGCGATGTCTGCCGGTGCGCCAAGAACATAGCGGGTCGCCTCAACATCGCAATCGCGCGCTCGAACATAGTGGGTCACCGGCCCGGCCGGGCTGAAGCCAAGCTTCATCAGAACGCGGCCCGAAGCCGGATTGTCATTGATGTGGCCGGAGACGAACTGATCGATGTTCAGTTCGGTTCGCGCCCAGTCAAGCACGCCCTCAGCCGCTTCGGTCACATAGCCCTGGCTCCAGTACGGTTTTCCGATCCAGTAACCGAGCTCGCATATCTCCTCAGTCACGGGCACGACGCCGCAGGATCCGATC
Organism: Pseudomonadota bacterium; assembly: GCA_039817885.1. Taxonomy (GTDB): domain Bacteria; phylum Pseudomonadota; class Alphaproteobacteria; order Caulobacterales; family Hyphomonadaceae; genus CALLCD01. The sequence goes on from JBCBUY010000004.1 coordinate 70,964, forward strand.
AAACCGATTTCCGGGGTGCAAACAACGAAGGGATAATCGGCGTTTGCGGCCCGCGCTTCGGTCGCCGCCTGGATCCAGGCATGCGCGTCTTCAAGCGCGTAGGGCCAAGGCGCGCGGCCAAGATTCCACGGGAGATCCTTTTCCGACATGAGTTCGGCGACTCGCTCTGCATCGGCGGGAACCGGTGGCCGTAGAATAAGCCGTTTTGTCGTGAATTGCTCTGTCATATCCCCTCCTCCGGTGAAGGGAGGCCAAAGAAAAAGGGAGGCGACCTGGCCTCCCTTCGAACTTTGATGAGGCCACCTCGCGGCCTGTCGTGTCAGACCGCTATTCTGCTACGTCGGCAAGCGGTGTCACGGACACAAACGACTTGTTGCCGCGCTTGCGCGAAAACTCCACATGTCCTTCCACCAGAGCAAACAAAGTGTGATCCTTGCCGATGCCGACATTGCGGCCCGGGTTCACTTTTGTGCCCCGTTGGCGCACCAGGATGTTGCCGGGCACAACTCGCTCGCCGCCATACTTCTTCACGCCGAGATATTTCGGGTTTGAATCGCGACCATTGCGGGACGAACCACCTGATTTCTTATGAGCCATGGGACGCTCCTTGACCTTTCTTGAAGCCGTTTGAGGCGGCTTATCTCACACTTAGCTGTCTTTTGCCAGTTCGGCCGCCTGGGCGACCCACTCATTCTTCTCGAATTTGCCTGCCGCACCGATCTTCTCTTCGAGCGCCGCGATGTCATCAGCAGATAGTGACGCGATCTGCGCAAAGGTGGTGATGCCTTCACCGGCGAGTTTCTCAGCGAACACCTTGCCGAGGCCTTTCAACGTGGTGAGGTCGTCGCCGCCCTCTGCTTTCGGAGCCGGAGCCGCTGATTTGGTCTCTGCAGGGGTTTCAGCCTTCGGAGCAGGGTCAGCTTTCGGGGCTGCTTTTTTCTTGGCTGGCGTCTTTTTTCCATCGGCCAGGATGGACGTGATTTTGACGACGGTCTGAAGTTGGCGGTGGCCGATTTTACGGCGATAAGTGGACCGCTGGCGCTTCTTGACCGTAATGACCTTGTCCGCCTTCCGCTGCTCGGCAACTTCGCCGACCACGCTCGCACCGCTGACCAGAGGCGCACCAACGGTCGTACCAGCGTCGGTGCCAAGCACCAGGACCTCTTCAAAGGTGACGGCATCGCCGGCTTCGGCGTTCAGTTTTTCGACGATGATCTCGTCATTTTCGGCAACTTTGTACTGCTTGCCGCCTGTTTTTATGACCGCGAACATGAGGCTCGGTCCTTATCCTGCCCGCTCCGCGACTAGATTACGACAGAGCGCGTTAAAATTGGAAGAAAGCCCGCCACCTCTGGGTGCCGAGCCGAAGGGCGGGAAAAACCACAAAGGGAGCGTTCTGTCAAACCCGCTTAGACCATGTTTTGCAGCCCCCTGCTATGCCCGCCGATATGGCTCTGGGGGCTTGCGAGCGAAAAGCTCTCCCCGTAAAGACGAGGCCCCGCGGAGAGGTGCCGGAGTGGTCGAACGGGGCGGTCTCGAAAACCGTTGTGCTCTCGCGAGTACCCAGGGTTCGAATCCCTGTCTCTCCGCCAGGCAGTCTTCGCTTCAGCGACCAAATTGGGTGCCCCCTGAATTCTCCCGCAAGTACCGGGACTTGGCCGAGCCACTCCAGCAAAAGCGTCTCCAGAATCAGTCATTTCCGGTCCAAATTTCCTAATTTGCCCGGAAGTCTCCCAGCCTCTTTTTCAGGGTCAGATTTGGAATTGGCTAGTCCTCAAATTCGCTGATAACAGGGAATTTGGGGTGCATGGATATGTTTCACACACAGCGGAGCGGGTTAATACAAGTAACTTCAATGTATTAAGACGATTTTCGCTCGGAAAAACAGGGATTTTCAATCGCCATAACAGGGAATTGGAATCTGGTAACAGGGAATTTTCGCTCGCATTTGTGCCATCCTGCCTGGGAAGAATTAGCTAAGCAATACGTTTTCCTGTCCCCGCCAGTCGTCTGAAAGCCGTTGCATCCGCGTGATGGCTTTGGCTGATATGTCTGGCGGTAGCGTGCCTCCGAGAACGGCATCAAGTATTCGCGGACTGAGCAGACCAAAATGCAGATTGTGGGTGATGTATTCTGGAGAGATGCTCTGCTCCTTTGCGATCTTAGAAACTGACTTGCCTTGCGTTAGCTGATCGACCCATTCGATCGCACGAAGGATCCGTTTAACGAGCACCTGATCTATTTCTCGTGATGCACCGGTTTCAAGGATGATCCGCCTTTCAACACCGCGCTTTCGCTGGTGGTAGGGGACGGTGATCCCGATAGCCGGCTGCTCACCGTCGACGACTACAGAAATAGCTAAGTCGGTCTCTGTGATCTGGGCACGGTCCACTCGGGCAAGCAGTTGTTCATCGTCAAGATCGGTTAGATTCTCGGCAGCCAATGCGAGCTGTACATCACGGTTTGATCGAATGGCTTCAGCCACGGCCCGTTCGATTTCTGCGGCCGGGATGCGCCATCCCTCCCGTATCGACCCTGACTTGTTGATCAGATGTTTGGAGACGTAGTAGCGATAACGCCGCCCACTCTTGCTGGCATGGCTTGGCGTCAACGGCTCACCAGCTTGATCAACAAGCTTTCCGGCTAGTGGAGATCTGCTCTTTGCATTGGTGCGGGATAGTCGTTCGCTACGACTCTGAGTCAGTTGGTCCTGAACGCGTTGCCAGATATCTTTGTCCAAGATGGGATCATGGAGCCCGTCAAAGACTTGATCGCGATGCCTGATCTTGCCGATATAGATAGGGTTGGCGAGTAGGTGATAAAGCATGCCTCGGGAGAACGGCTTGCCACCAGCTTGGGTGCCGTCTTTCCAGGTGCGGACTTTGGATCGAAGTCTCTTGCGATCTGTAAACTCTTTCAGGGCTCGGACAGACCCAAGCTCCAGATACCCATTAAATAGCCGGCGGACGGTCTCAGCTTCGGTTAGGTTGATGACCAGACCGTCAGTACCCTTGTCGTAGCCAAGCGGGACAAGGCCGCCCATCCAAATCCCTTTCTTCTTGGAGGCTGCAATCTTGTCCCGGATCCGCTCTGCCGTGACCTCCCGCTCGAACTGGGCAAAGGATAGTAGCACATTGAGCGTCAGCCGGCCCATGCTGGTCGAAGTGTTGAAGGCTTGTGTGACTGAGACGAAGGATGCTCCGGCTTTGTCTAACTGCTCGACCAGCTTTGCAAAGTCGGCGAGGGAACGAGTAAGGCGATCCACCTTGTAGATAACGACCATATCGATGCGGCCTGCATCAATTTCTTCGAGGAGCCGTTTCAGCGCCGGTCGCTCCATCGTTCCGCCGGACACGCCGCCATCATCATAGTGATGGGGCAAGAGCTTCCAGCCCTCCTGTTTTTGGGATTGGATATAGGCCTCGCAGGCCTCTCTCTGGGCATCAAGAGAGTTGAAGCTCTGGTCCAAGCCTTCTTCGGTCGACTTGCGGGTGTAGATGGCGCAGCGGACCCTGGTCATCCAGCCACTCCGAAGAAACGGGGGCCCGACCACTTTGTGCCGGTGATCTCCTTTGCGATGGCGCTAAGCGATCGCCAGGTCCTACCGTTCCAAAGGTAGCCGTCCGGCAAAACGTCAACGACGTGCTGACGCCCATGCCAATCTCGAACGAGCCGCGCACCGGGCTTCGCGACCGAGCCTGGCTTGGCGCTTGCTCGATGGGCTCGCCTTAGCCGCTTTACGTATCTGTCTCTCGACTGCCCGCTCGTCTTCCATTGGAGCGCATTGAAAATAATGCGGGCCATCATGGGGCTACTGATGCGGGGCGCAGGGTCAGCACGAAACTCGGCGACCCATAAGGATTTGAGGTCGCACCTTGGAAGACGAGCGAGATCGCTGACGCTTTCAACGGTTATCATTATACTGACCGCTCCAATCGATAGATCGCCAATCCAGTCTTCTCGGAGGTCTTGGTATTGATCAGGTAGCCCCGTTGCCGCAGCCGTGTAATTGCGGCGCGCACGGTGTGCGGCTGCCAGCCTAGCTTTGCGCTCAGCCGATCAATACCAGCTCCTCTGCCTTTCAGTGTGCGTAACAGCTCAGCGAGCTTTGTTCCGTCCTTAGGCGGATTGAGTGAATTTGCATTTGTCATTTATTACCTCCGTATTTTGCGGACGGCGTCCGCCGCACTGAGGCAAGCCCGGTCAAAGCCAGGCAGAAACCGGTCAAGTTGACCGGCAAGTGTGATTACCGCTCGAATGGCGTTAGAAGTCCAGTCGGCAATCGATTGAATTTGGCGACTTATGCACTGGACTTCAGGGCGCATTCGAGCGGTCGTCAAAACCATGGATGAACTCGACCCGGCCCGAATACAAATAGTTCAAGCTCTAATCAGCCTTGGGGACGCAATCGAGGCGGCGATGCCTGGGCAGGCACCGCGGTCGACAAGAGACGAAATCTTGGACGCTATCCAAGCAACGAAAACGCACCTGCACACCGCAGTTGCTTACTTAGACAAAGCTGAAGAGTTGGCGCGTAAATCGCCGCCAAAAGCGATCTGACGTCTGACTGCTGCTGTTCCATATGAGGGGATATGAAGAATTTCAGCTCCATCCCAAAACTAGTCGTTAGCGAAGGTCAACTTACGCTACTTAGTTGCAGTGTTGACCGGTGAGTTTGCCAATCTGTAATAGTTGCGGTCAAAGTTCTACCGAGGATGGTAGTGATTCGATGTTGACCGAAGGAATTGTAAAAACCGAGGGCGAGAGACGCGCCGAATATGCCAAACGGCGTAAGGGCTTCGATGAAGCATCTTTCGCATTCGAAGAGCAAGATGAGCAAGAAACCAACGGGTGGTCACTACTCCGGCAGAACAAAAACAACATCAGAATGCGGAGACCAAAAAGCGCCCAAACAGTGCTTGAGAACCGCTTATGGAATGTTCTCTACCGCTTCGGATACCAAGAACTCAACTCACAGAAGCCGTTGGAAGTTGAGCTGACGGTGGATGGAAGACTCCAACGCACGACAATAAGCGTGTTCGCAAAAGATGCCGAAACCGCGGTAGTTGGCATATGCAAATCGGAGCCCGAAACCAAAGCGCTATCAATGCGACGGCAGATCGAACGGTTATCATCCGTTCAAAGGCCGCTAGCTAATGCGATCCGTAAGCACTATGGACATGGTTTTAAGCCAAAGCTTCTTTGGGTAATCGCAACCGACAAAATACGCTGGTCTAGTAATGACTTGAGCTTGGCAAGCGAACACAACATCCAAGTCATCCAGTCAAAAGAACTTCTCTACTTTGAGGAAATATCGAAAAAGTTAGGAAAAGCCGCGAGGTATCAGTTTCATGCAGAATACCTAGCTGATCAAAAGGTTCCTGCTTTGACAGGCCGCAAGGTACCAGCTGTGCGGACTAAAATTGGTGGAAAGCGAGCGTACTTCTTCTCGGCAAGACCGGTAGATATATTGCGAATAGCCTTTGTGAATCATCGCGACTTGCGAGATCCGACCGGTGCACCCTCTTACCAGAGGTTAGTTAAGCCCAATCGTCTCCGTGAGATAGGCTCGTTTCTTAATGAAGGTGGCTTCTTTCCAAACACCATCTTGCTCAATTTTCATCGCTCTCCCAAATTTGAACGCCACACCAAGGACAAACAATCAGGTATTCAGTTCGGAGAGCTAATCCTTCCGGATCGCTACAAAAGTTGTTGGGTAATTGATGGTCAGCACCGCTTGTACGGAACTACATTTGCGAACGATACCACGATTGAGAACCCCCTTTTCTTCATCGCCTTCGACGGCATCAAAACTGACGAAGAAGCAGATATATTCGTTACGATAAACGCCAAGCAAACCAAGGTGCCACCGAAGCTCTTAGCCGAGCTAGATGGTGAAGTTAAATGGAACTCTAGTAATATTCGGGATCGCCTGTCCGCTATATCCTCTCGAGCAGTTGATCTACTTAATAATGAGGGAGCAGGAGCCCTTGAAGGTCGAGTTGCGACACCCGGTTTATCCAACTCTGACGAACAACCTCTAACACTACCGATTTTCCAACAGGCAATTCTCCAATCGAAGCTATTGGGATCGATTAATTCTCGGACCAAGGACTTTATCCCAGGAGTTTGCTGGGACGGTGACTCTGAACGTAGCCTTATTCGCATGGTCGAGTTCTTGGGCTGGTATTTCAAGCACCTCGAAATGATCAACAGTCACAGGTGGAACAGTGGGAAGTCAGGATATTTATGCTCCAACTTCGGCGTTGCGGGACACATCAGACTTCTCGGAGAGATTATAAATTTCATCGAAACAAAGGAAAATTGCAATCTGTCGGAAGCCAAACTATCTGAAATTCAATCAATTGTGCAGGAATACCTCGAGCCGGTATTCACGTTCATTAAAGAAGCTGACGACGCTACGTTTGAGAAACGATTCAAAGTACCATTTGGAAGCGGCGGCCCCGCTAGGTACTTCTTCGCACTAGTTTCTCTCATAAGAGACCAGAATAGAGATTTTGAACCCGACGGATTTGAGGAATTTATACAAACCATTTCTCAGGAGGCGGCTGAACAAGCTGACAAAGACGTAAAGTGGATTCAGACAGTCGTGGCCGACTACGTGATCTCGTTGTTGCGCCAGCTATATGACGACCACTTCTTCGATAAAGGTGTGCCAAGAGAAATTCAAAAAGCTTGTCAGACTAAGCGTGTAGACGACGATGTTGACGTCAAACTACCCGTCGAAACGTATCTAGATTGGATCCATCTCAAGAAAATCATAGAACAGAAAGCGGTTCGAGATGTCGCTGGAAGCACCCTAAGCATTCAGCTTCCAGAAGAAAAGAATGGGCGTCATAGCTACTTTGGTTGGTTCGATAAACTCAACGAGGTTCGTCGGATCCCCGCTCATCCCGCTGGCCGATACTATAAGCAAGAGGACATTGATCTTCTAAATACCGTGACAGCGGCTTTGAAAGATAGCTTGCCCAAAGAAATTGTGGAGGCCGCACATGCGACCATTTCTTAAGTGGGCTGGGGGGAAGCGATGGATGGTCGATTCAAATCAGTTTCGGGCTCCTTTGCACCAGGGAACCTATATAGAACCCTTTTTGGGTGGAGGAGCAGTGTTCTTCTCACTGCTCCCTGAAAAGGCGAGCTTATCCGATACCAACGAACGACTGATTGAGCTCTATAAAGTAATACGCGATCACTCTGGATCGTTCAGGGACAAGCTCAAAAAGCACGCCAAGCAACACTCAAGAGATCACTATTATGAAGTGAGAGGCACTGATTTCGATTGCCCGATCGAACGTGCGGCACAGTTTCTGTATCTAAATCGCACCTG
>JBCBUY010000005.1:0-76896 GCA_039817885.1 Pseudomonadota bacterium
GGACCCAGAGAGACAAAGAGCACACAGCCAGTTCTGGGTCCCGGGTCTCCGCGCCAGCGCGTCGCCCGGGATGACAATTCAGGAGAAGGAGATCAGCCCTGAGCCCGCCTCATGTGAGCGCCGAAGGCGCGATACGGAGGCAAACAAAGACTCGCGCGTTCCATGGAATGCGGAAGCATTCCGGGAACAATCAAAGACTCCCTCACCGCCGCCCAAACAGGCGTTCGATATCGGCAAGCTTCAGCTCGACATAAGTTGGCCGGCCATGATTGCACTGGCCGGAATGGGGCGTGGCTTCCATCTGGCGGAGGAGCGCATTCATCTCCTCGCCATTCAGACGCCGCCCCGACCGCACGCTCCCCCGACACGCCATATTGCCCATCACCTCTTCAAACCTCTCAGACAGCGCCAACCCTTCGTCGAACTCGGCAAAATCGTCTGCAAGGTCCTGGACGAGCCCTTTCAGATCCATCTCACCGAACAGGGCCGGCGTCGCGCGAACGCAGACCGCCCCAGCCCCGAACGGCTCCACTTCCAGGCCGAAGGCCAGCAAATCCTCCGCGCGAGACACGATCCGCGAAGCTTCGTCTTCCGTCAGCTCGACCACTTCCGGGATCAACAGCGCTTGCCGCTTCACGCCGTCCGCTGCGATCTGGCGCTTCATATCCTCATAAACCAACCGCTCATGGGCCGCATGCTGGTCGACGATAACGATGCCATCCTCGGTTTGCGTCACGATGTAGTTCTCGTGCAACTGCGCCCGCGCCACACCCAGGGGAAAATCCGTATCCGGTCCCGCAACTGGATCCGGCTCCACGCGCGCTGTCGGCGCACCATCAGCATACGCTTTGGCAGCCTCACGAAAGCCATCCGTTTCAGCCGCCAGCGGGGTCTGGCTGAGAGGTGCTCGCATCGCCCCCTTGGGCTCGGCCCACAAGGTCGACGGCCGAAAGACATCCGCCTGAACCGGCTCAGGCTGCAGCTTATCCAACGTATCACTGGCCACCGTCGTCGACGCCCGATGCCCGGCCGCCGCAAGCGAATGGCGAAGCGCTCCAATCAACAGGCCCCGCACATTGCCGGAATCCCGAAAGCGCACCTCGGTCTTCGCCGGATGGACATTCACATCAACGAACTCCGGATCGAGATCAACGAACAAGGCCGCCATCGCATGGCGGTCCCGCGCCAAAAAGTCGGAATAGGCTGCACGAATGACACCGTTCAGCATCCGGTCTTTCACCGGACGACCATTCACAAACAGAAACTGCATCTGGGCATTCCCGCGATTGAGCGTCGGCAACCCTGCAAATCCAGAAATGCTCACCCCGCCCCGTTCGGCCTCTATCGCGATGGCATTCTCTCGGAACTCCCGGCCCATAATCGCGCCAAGCCGCGCGAGCCGCGCCGTTGCCGCGGCCCCCACTTCAGCGGTGTGGCGAAAGAGACTTCGGCCATTGCTCTGCAGCGAGACGCTGATATCGGCCCGCGCCATGGCAAGCCGCCGGCAGGCATCCGTCACTGCCATGGTCTCGGCCCGTTCCGACTTCATGAATTTCAGCCGGGCCGGCGTTGCATGGAAAAGATCACGCACCTCGATCCGGGTCCCCGTCGCGCCTGCTCCGGTCCAAGCGACAGGTTTCGGGCCATCCAGCCGGCCAGCCTCAATGACCACCTCACAGGCGTCTTCGCCATCCGCCCGCGAGGCGATGCGCATCCGCGAGACAGATGCAATCGATGGCAATGCTTCCCCGCGAAATCCCATGGTGTGGATATTCAACAAGTCGATATGACCAAGATCATCTGGGGTAAGTTTCGACGTTGCGTGGCGCTCGAGGGCCACGGTGAGGTCGCTTCCTGTCATCCCGCAGCCATCGTCCGCAACGAGAATGCGCGCCAACCCTCCCGCTTCGATTTCAATCTCGATGCGGGTCGCGCCGGCATCAATTGCGTTCTCCACAAGCTCTTTGACCGCTGCCGCCGGGCGTTCAATCACCTCCCCTGCGGCAATTCGATTGATCGCCTCATTGGGCAAACGCCGAATGGTCGGCCTGAGATCGGACATCGAGGAATCGGGCATAGACGCAGTATAAGCGCTCAAACAGTCGATGGGCACTCTTGCGATGGAATTGCCTGTTTATTGTTGGTCGGACACACCTGCGGACGACCCACGGACCAAATACCAAAGCCGCACGAAACGCCTTACGTACCTGGCAACTTGATCCGCGGACCACTCGATCGTTCGATCGTCACATCACCGCCCGTCGCATTGTCAGTGGCCGCCAGCTCGCGCTCTTCTTCAGAACCGGTCCATCCCGTCACGCTATTCGCGACCCGGCGCGATTTGCGCAGCAAACCTGCCTCTTCATAGTCTACTTGTTCGCGGATAATCGGGTTCACGGCAATCGCACCCGCCCTTGCGACAAGAATGCGCTCAGCATCGCTGGCATCAAGTCCGATCTGTTCACCAAAACTGAAAGCCCGCTCAGCCCGAGCTGGATCGACTTCTGCAGGAACGGCCGTGCCGGCGTCTGGCGGACGGAGACTATATTCCGGCGGCACCGTCAGCGGGGCTTTCTTGACCACGCGAAACTCGTCGGGTGTGCCAGCCCGGCGGCCATCCCCGCTCGATGTACACGCCGAGGCCATGGCCAGAACCACACCGAGCGTAAAGGTGGAAATCATGTTTTTCATGCGACATACCTCGCGATTACCGATGGATCGCCAATTCAAGGCTCACCTCGCCTCTACCCAGCATTCCTAAGACTACCTTCATTCGCAGAGAATATAAACTGATCGACAAGGAGCAAGATAGCTCCAACAGTTATCGCTGAATCAGCAACATTGAATATCCAGGGGAAAATCGGCAGCCAAGACGTCACATCTATAAAATCCACCACCGCTCCAAAGCGTACCCGATCGATCACATTTCCGATTGCTCCCGCCACAACCAGGCACAAAGCGAAAACCGTGAGCGCATTTACCGCGCGGAAAATCCACACGGCAAAGCCGGCGGCGATCACAATCGTCATCACAACCAGCACCCATCGCATCACCCCTTCAGATTGAAGCGCGCCAAAGCTCATGCCGCGGTTCCACACCATGGAGAGATCGAAAATCGGAGAGAAGTCCAGCCGTCCGCAAGGCTCTGTTCTATCGAGACAATTGAGCCCGTTCAGAGCCGGCGTGTCGAGAATCATCAACTTGGTGATCTGATCAAGCACCAGAATCACCGGGATGATCAGCCCAGCCATTATGATCCGTTGGAGAGCCGTCATGCGCGCGCCTCATCATACCTGCGAACGGCCGCTGCATCCCGAGGGGTCAGGTCTGGAAAATCGGGATCCGCTGTCGCCGGATCGAAATACTTCCAGCTCCGCGCACACTTCGTGCCGTCGGCGAGCTTCGGCAGCACCGCAACACCCTCCACATCGTCCAGAGCAAAAGCCCCGCCCGGCGCGTCGCCCGCAATCAACGCGGCATCTGACGTGATAAACAGATCTGCTGGGTGTTCCGACGCCACCAAGTTAAGCACGTCTTGATCCGAGAAGAAAACGTCAGGGGACGCTTCCAGAGACGACCCGATCCGCTTCTCACGGCGCTCGATTTCAAGCGCCCCGGTGACCACGCGGCGAACATCGAAGATCTGCTTCCACCTCGTGGCAAGCTCAGGGTCGAGCCAATCCTCCGGCGTCTCCGGGAACAGCATAAGGTGCACACTTGCTTTGTCGCCAGCCGCAAAACGGCTCATGAGGAACGCTTCTTCGGTGGTGAACGGCATGATGGGCGCGAGCCAGACGAGAAGACGTTCCAGAACTTCGTCCATCACCGCACGCGCTGCCCGTCGGCGGAGCTCATCGAGCGCGTCACAATAGAGGCTGTCCTTGCGGATATCGAAATACACCGCGGAGAGGTCGACCGCGCAAAAATTCACAATCGCCGCCATCACCCTCTTGAAATCGTAGACGTCATATGCCTCACGGACGACGGTATCGAGCTCTTTCAGACGATGCAGCACCCATTGTTCCAGGCCGGGCATATCACTGCGGGGAACCGCTTCTTTCCAGGTGAACCCGTCGAGGGCCCCAAGGAGATAGCGCAGCGTATTGCGAAGACGCCGATAGGTCTCCACAGAGCCCTTGATGATTTCGTCAGAGATGCGGAGGTCTTCAGTATAGTCGCCGCTCGCCGTCCAGATGCGCAGAATCTCGATGCCGTATTGCTTCTGAATCTCTTTTGGGTCGACCGCGTTTCCTTCCGACTTACCCATCTTTTTGCCTTCTGAGTCCACGATGAAGCCGTGGGTCAGGATCTGGCGATAAGGCGGCATGCCACGCGTGGCGCAGCACTCCAGAAGCGAGGACTGGAACCAGCCACGATGCTGGTCAGAGCCCTCCATATAGAGGTCGACCTGCCCGGTCTGCTCCTCAATGATCCCGCGATCGCGCATACAGAAAGCATGTGTGGTGCCGCTATCGAACCAGACATCGAGCACATCGGTCACCTTGGTCCAGTCATGGCCATCAGCATCATCGCCGAGAAAGATCGCATCATCGGTATCGAACCAGGCTTCAACGCCGCCTTTGGAAATCGCATCAACAATGCGGGCATTGATGGCGTTGGCTTTGTCTTCCGGAAGCGCGGCGGTGTGGGGCTCGCCGGCTTCATTGACGAAAATTGTCAGCGGCACGCCCCAATTGCGCTGGCGGGAGACAAGCCAGTCCGGTCGGTCTTCCACCATGCTGGTGAGCCTGTTGCGGCCGGATGGCGGGAAGAACTCCGTCTCTTCCAGCCCCTTCATCGCCAGTTCACGCAGGGATTTGCCATCCTTGCCTGGCCCGTCCATGGCAATGAACCATTGCGGCGTCGCCCGGCGGATCACCGGAGCCTTTGACCGCCAGGAATGGGCGTCGCGGATCTCGGTGACGCCGCGAGCCAGCAGATTCCCAGACTCGGCCAACGCCTTGATCACCTCTGGGTTCGCCTTGCCCATCTCGCCGCGCTTCTTGCCGGAGGTGCGGATGATGTCGAGGCCGCCGAAGCGCGGGACGTCCGACGTGTAGCACCCCGCATCATCGACGATCTGGCGGATCTCCTGCGTCATACGCCCGGACTCGACCCAGACATTGAAGTCGTCCTCGCCATGGGCGGGTGCGGTGTGAACGAAACCCGTGCCGGCGTCTGCGGTGACGTGGTCACCGGCGAGCATGGGGCGGGGTTCGGCCCAGAAATCATCTGCCCCCAGCGGATGGGCGGGTGCCAGCATGGCGAGTGCTTCAGCCGAGACAGTTTGGATTCTTTCGAAGCTTTTGACCTTGGCCCCATCCATGACCTGCCGGGATAAGGCTTCAGCGAGGATCAGACGGTCGCCCGCCGCGGCATAAGGCGCAAAACCCAACTCTTCTTCCGTCATCACCTCGGTGACTTCGTAGAGGGCATAATCAATCTCGGGATTGAACGCGATCGCCTGATTGGCCGGAATGGTCCATGGGGTGGTCGTCCAGATAACAACCGATGCACCGATGCAATCGGCGACCAAATCGAACCGGTTAACTGCTGTCCCGGCTTGTTCGGCGGGATCTCCGAGATTTAATGCATCGACAGGAAACTTCACCCAGATCACGGGCACTTTGCGATCCTTGTACTCCACCTCGGCTTCGGCCAGCGCTGTCTTCTCGACAGGCGACCACATGACCGGCTTTGCGCCGCGCACGAGCCGTCCGCCCATGGCGATGTCGAGAAACTCAGAGACGATCTTCGCCTCGCTCTCCGGGCGCATGGTCAGATACGGATTGTCCCATTCCCCTTCGACGCCGAGGGATCGGAACTCTTGCCGCTGCACATCCACCCAGCCTTGCGCATATTCCCGGCAGCGCGCGCGGAACTCTCCAGGGCTGACATCATCCTTCGTACGGCCCTTAGCGCGGAACTCTTCTTCCACTTTCCACTCAATCGGCAGACCGTGGCAGTCCCAGCCGGGGACATATGACGCATCGAAGCCAGCCATTTGGTGCGAACGCACGATAATATCCTTGACGATCTTGTTCATCGCCGTGCCAAGATGGATGTGCCCATTGGCATAGGGCGGGCCATCATGGAGTAGCCAGGGCTTTGCGCCGCGGCGCTTAGCATCTTCACGCATCAGCTCATAGAGCTTCATGTCATCCCAGCGCTTGATCCAGTTCGGCTCGGCCTTGGGCAGGCCGCCGCGCATGGGAAAATCGGTCTTTGGCAGGAACAGGGTCTCGCGATAATCGCGGTCTGGTTTGTCGTGTGTATCAGGCATAGTCGTCGCGTCTTCGAATCTGTGATCAGTTTATCAGGGCAATAAGAGGATGTCCCCGGCAACGCTCACCTGCTGGCGCAAGCTACCACGCGGCCGGGCCGCTAATTCGAATGGCGCGTATTCTAAACATGGCAGGGGCTCTAGCAGCGAAGCGTTAAGCTGTCACTAGCGCTTTCCTGGCGTCCTCCACATCGCGGTGCATCTGTTCGATCATCGGATCGACACTGTCGAACTTCAGCTCCGGACGCAGAAACGCGACAAATGCCACCTCGATCCGCTGGCCATAAAGGTCTCCCTCCCAATCAAGGACAACGGTTTCGAGAAGCGGATCACGGAGGCCCGTGGTTGGCGTGCGACCGAAATTTGCCACACCATCCCGCCAATCCTCCTCCCCCGGCAGACGCACACGCACCGCGTAGACGCCATGGCGGGGATGGATCAAATCACTGAGATGCATGTTGGCCGTGGGAAACCCAATGGTCCGTCCACGCTTCTCACCATGCTCAACGATGCCGTCCACAGTCCAGGGTTCACCGAGGAGTTCGGTGACCTTTTCGGGCATACCCGCTCGTAGAGCCTGGCGCATCGCTGTCGACGACGCCTTGTCACCGAGGGCTTCTATCTTGTCGACCACAGTCACGCCGAAGCCAATCGCCCGGCCGAGGGACGCCAATCGCGGGGCATCCCCCATTCGCCCGCGCCCGAACCGGAAATCGAACCCGACCGCGACATGAGCCACGCCCAACCCGTCATGGAGAACGTCTCGGGCGAACTCTTCATCTGTCATCGACGCCATATCGGCATTGAACGGTAGTTCGAAGACGGCTTCAGCGCCGAGATCCAGAAGCCGACTGTTGCGCCGCTCAGGCGTGAAGATTCGAAACGGCGGATCTTCCGGACGGAACAGGGCCCGCGGTGGGGGCTCAAAAGTCGCGATACCCAGCCTATGTCCAGTCGCTCGCGCCGCATCTATCACCACGCGGTGGCCCGCATGGATGCCGTCGAAATTACCAAGCGCGACCGCCATTCCTTTCGCTTCGTCTGGTAGATCGCGATAGTCGGCATAAACGGGCATAGCGAAGGTCCTAGGAAACGGCCTCGCGGCTCGGTGCCACCACTTGCGCCTCGCCCGTGATGACCCGTTTGCCATCGACAACACAAGAGACACTCAACGTAACCCGATTGCCGCGATCGTTCTTTTCAGCCACCTCGGCACGAACCGTCACGACGTCACCGATATGAACAGGCCTGCGGAAGCGCATCGAAAGACCCGTAAAGATCGCGCCAGGGCCTGGCAGATTATTGCCCAGTATCCCGGAGATGTAGCTTGCCGTTAAAGCACCGTGGGCAATTCGCTGCCCGAACTGCGTTTGCGCGGCGAACGCCTCATCCATGTGCAGCGGATTATAGTCGCCGGAAACCTCAGCAAACTTCACGATGTCGTCCTCGGTAATGGTATGCACGGTCTCGTGGGCGTGGCCCACTTCGAGGTCTTCATAATACTTTGTGTCTGGGTGGTTCATATGTACCACTCCCCTCCTCTGTTCCCTTCAAGCGGGCGACATAAACCGTAATTCGTATGGCGTGCAACGCACACTACCAGCACAGCGCCTGTTGAACATATCGCGCCGTAACGCCGTGCTCTTTCAACAATTGCGAGGTTCCTTCAAGGAACTCGCTTTCATCATACTGTGTCAGCCCAGTCCCGACATAGAGCGCATCAAAGCCCTGGGCATTCGCCCCCTTGATGTCCGTGGCCGGGCCATCACCAATAACCAGAATGCGGTCGTCCGAAAGCGTCAGCCCCAATTCACGGAGTTTCTGCCGTGCCAAATCATAAATCGCAGCGTGGGGTTTTCCCGGATAAATCACCGCCCCACCAGCAGCCTCATAGATCCTTGCAAGCGCGCCGCCGCACCAATGAAGCTTGTCGCCAACGCGAACCTGGATATCCGGATTGGCGCAGATCAGCGGAAGACCCAATTCAGCAATGCCATGAAGTTCGTCAGTATACTGGTCGGGATGATCATTCTCCTGATCCCTCAGACCAATAATCAACCCCATCTGCGCCTCATCTGGGGTCTCTGAAAATGTCAGATCCAACCCATCATAGAGAAACCGGTCATGCTCCCAGCCCGCATCACCCCCCAACCTCCAGATAGCCTTGTCAGAATGTTGATCCAGAACAGCCCGGGTTGCGTCCCCCGACGAGACGCAATCGTCGTAGGCATCGCTCGGCACGCCCAAAGGTTCGAAATATCTCAGAACGCGCGATTTCGGCACAGGCGCGTTGGTTAGCAAGACAACGCGTCCACCTCGCAGACGAAAGTTGACGAGCGCGTCGCACGCCGATTCAAACGCCGTCCGTCCATTATGGACCACCCCCCAAACATCACACAGTATCGCGTCATAGCTTTCGGTCAGGCTGCTCAGTCCAGGGAGCACAGTTAGGTTCTGGGTCATGCTGTGCAGTTAGAGTGGGCCTTGAGCAAGGTCAATTGTTGAAACACCTCACCCAACCCCAACAAAGCCTATTCCAGGCGTTCGCCGAATCTCATCTCGGCAAGATGCGCGACGCTTTCTGAATAAAAAAGCGCTTCGGGAATGTCGCGCCTGACAGCTGCAAAATCATCAGCATATGCGACCACATCATCGGTCTCATGGGTGCGCGCCCCGTAGGTCTCGGCGAAGCGTTTCTCAAGCCCATCAAGATCTTCCGCGTCAACAAGAATCCAAACAAGTTGAAGCGTGCCATCCATAAATACGAACTCGGCCAGACGGTCGTCACCAAAGTAACCAAAGCCCTGACAATCGATCTGATCATGCGTTTCTGCAGGGAGTCGTGGCGGGTCGAAACGGCGTGTTTCAAGACTGGAGCACAATGGCTCCAAATCCTCTGTCAGGGCCTCCAAAGTGGCACCGAACTGAATCACATCCGGCTTTTCCACGGAGATGGGCTGTGCCATCGCCAAAGCAGAAAGATTGGCTAAACCTGACAGGACAACAGCTTGGAAAGCGGAGATTGGAAAAGAAGGCATTGGCGTTTGTCTCAATTTTTGAGTTTCACGCCCCGCAACACACAAATCTCGTAGAGTCATCGCAGCCGGAAATCAAGTAGGCTCAGCGACTTAGTCTTCGTCTTCGATTTGCTCTATCGTTAGCAGATAGGCCATGAGCGCATCTGTGCCGAGCGGCCCGAAGTCAAACTCGGGCATGACATCATTGCCAATGGAAATATGCTCTCGGAAATCCGTCGCCAGAGCTTCAATGTCGAAATCCCCAAGCACGGTCCGCAAAGGAGGTGCATCAGGCAACGGGCTCTCCCCGCTAGGGCCAATGGCATGGCACGAAACGCAATTTCGCTCGGCAATCCCGCGCCCTTGAGCCACAAGATCCCCCTCCACCAGCGCAGCGTCATCGTTCAGTGCCACAGACGATGAAACGGGTGTTTCGACTTCCCTCGCATTCTGACACGCCACCACGAACATCAAGCTCGCCGCAACCAGATGTGTGATCCCAAAGCGATGCAACGACATCACGGACCTCCTTCTACCATTAATGACAAAGCGCCAGCGCTGGTGCTTGGTTGGCATGCAACAGTGTTCGCGTTGCGCCGCCGAACAGATACTCGCCGGCACGGCTGTGCCCATATGCCCCCGACACAATCATCGCAGCCCCGGCTCGGTCGGCCAACTGGAGAAGCCCTTCCCCCGCCGATCCGCTCATCTGTTCAATGCTACTCTCCACGCCCTGACCAGCAAGCCAAGCAGATAAGGCCTCAGGCGACGTTGCATCGCCGCGGCTCTTCAGACCCTCTGAGCTTTGCGCGATGATGACCGGTCCGACATGGCGGAACACCGACAAATGCAGCCTTAAAGATCGTGCGGCTTGATCGCTTGCATCCCACGCAATGACAACAGGACCTTGCGCCTTGGGCTCGGTGCCCGCGATGAGTATTGGCAATGCACAATCCATCATCACATGCTCACAGGCACCTGAGAATGCGTGGCCGCTCGTCGATGCCGCGCGCGGAAAAACAAGCACGTCAGATAACAGCGCTTCCTGCGCGGCAACATCAGGTGGATACCCTGGTCGGTAAACAAGGTTCGCGCGTTCTCCTGGCAGCGCGCCATTGGAGATGGTGGCGTCAAAAGCCGACTTCGTCTTAGATTTTATTGCGTCCTGCTCTTCGAGAATCTGCTTTGTCATGCCCGTCGATACGCCGATCGCAAACTCCGGCGTTGAATAGGCATAGACATTGGACGGGTCTGGAATGGCACATACGGCACGCAACGGTTTCACCAGCAATCGGGCGATCTCGGCCGCATAACGCAAAGTGGCAATGTCCCCATCTTCATTGCCTAGAAACATGGCAGTAACGGTCATATAAGTGTCTCCACACCTCTGAGAACCGGCCCCATAAGATGAAAAATCTGCCGGGCCATTGTGTTAGACCTAGGCCCTTCAATAATGGATTTCAGTAAGTAGTTTTCCGGAGGACCAGACTTTGCATAGCCCTTGTTCTGGCCAACTGACGTAATTGTAATTTGCGATTTGGTTGCCGTTCAGATTGTTCAAAGCACCTTGGTATAAACTGATCGTAAGGTAACCTGTCCCTCATCATGCTCCGCCGTCTTTGCCTGTCCCTCATCATTTTGTTTGGCTTCAGCTCGATGGCTTCGGCCGGACCGATCGACTATGACCGCCTGGATGAGCGGTTTCAGAAGGTCGCCGCAAAGCCCGAAATCGTGGGCCTCGCCGTGGCCATCGTGGAAAATGGCGAGCTAAGCTTTGCAGAGGGCTATGGCGAAACCCACATAGACGGCACACCTGTAACAAACGACACAGTGTTCCGTTGGGCATCGCTGTCAAAAGGGGTGGCCGCGAGCGTCGCCGGCCAGTTGAGCGTCGAAGGCCTACTGAGCTTCGATGACTCAGTGTCGCAATTCGAAACCTCGCTCCGACTCCCGAACAATGGCCATACAAAAGCACGCATTGCTGATGTTCTGGCCCATCGCCTCGGCATTGTTCCCAATGCTTACGATACGCGATTGGAAGATGGCCGCGATCCGGCGGGCATTCGACGCAGTTTGGGCAGCCTCCGGGCGACATGCACAATTGGCGAATGCCATACCTACCAGAATGTTGCCTTCGACGTGATCACTGAGATCATCCAGAAAGTAGCGGGCTACGACTACCGCGCTGTCACCCTTCAACGTCTGTTTCAGCCTCTCGGTATGAGCACCGCCACCATGGATCGTGCCGGACTGAAAGAGACCGGCAATTGGGCACGTCCCTACCGTCAAAGACGCAGTCAGATGCGACCGCAACTGACAGATCTGAATGATTCCTATTATCGCGTTCCGGCAGCTGGAGGGGTTAACGCGTCCATTCTCGATCTTGCAGAATATATGCGCGCGCAAATGGGCAAGCACCCGGATATCCTCTCCCCCGAACTTCTAGCCGTCTTGCACGAGCCGCGCGTGCGCACCCTCAGAGAGCAGCGCTCGCAAAATCGCCGCTATGGAGGCAGACTCAAAAATGCGAGCTATGGGTATGGCTGGCGCGTATATGACTATGCCGGGCAGCACCGCGTTATCGGACATCGCGGCGCAGTCAGAGGCTATCGCGCTATGATCCTGTTCGATCCAGAACGGGATACAGGGGTCGTCGCGCTATGGAACTCGTCCTCGCGTCGCCCCGTCGGCATTCAATACGAGGTCATGGACATGGTATACGACCTGCCACAGACCGACTGGCTCCAGCTTGATCTCAGTGCATCAGGCACGGGTCTTGCCGGCCGGTAGACGCTTGCCGAGCAAAAAGTCCCATCTTGCAAGCGATTTGAACGCGCCGGAATCAATCGCCGGCCCTCGCGCGTAAATCGAAATCCCACCGGCTTTCGCCCAATGGACGGGTGTGGCTTTGCTGTCAGCCGCCGCTCGATTGGAAGAGAGACACGAGCATGTCACTTCCGCCACCAGCCCGCCGCCGCCGACGACGGCGCATGCGTCTTTGAAGATAATCTCGAGACTGATCTATTGAGCTCGCGTCGGTACTGCCGGCCTTTAGCTCCTCGCGATTGACGCAGAAATCGATATAGGCTTCGATTTCCGGCTCCAGCTCCATCGCGACAAGCTCGATCATGATGGCATCGTCGATAAATCCGAGGCCTGGAATATGGTCCGCAATAAGGTCCTTGGGATCGGCGAAATATGCCAGCATATCGAAGACATGCTCACGCTCTTCACCTGTCAGATCCCAATCATGATCTGTCAGCATGCCAAGCATGGTTTTTAGCTTCTCGATACGCTCGACGACAAAATGAGGAGCGTTCGCCGCCTTCGCTTCATCGATCAGAGCTTCGGCCTTTTCGACCACTTGGCCGTCATCCCGAACGCCTCGTTTCTGTCTCGACTTGCTTAAGCGCTCGCGAAAATATGCAATATCATTTTCGTTTAGATCGAATTCCACCCGAAGTGTTTGCTGAGCAGGTGTGGCCATGTCTTCCCCCGAAATTCTGATAATTCCAGGAACAGTCATAGTCATCGGAGCGCTCAAAGCAAATCGGAAATCCGATTTTCCGTGTCACGCCACAATTGATGCATAGGCCAATTGCTGAAACTGCGGCCGGATCGGATATGTCGATGATGGAATAAGTTGCGTCATCTGGATGCCGATAAGCTCTTCCAACGGATCAACCCAGAAATAGGTGGAGGCAAGCCCGCCCCAGGCAAAACTTCCCATCGATCCCGGTTGCCCGGCTTCGATCGGGTCAATCATCACGGATCCAAGAAGTCCAAATCCATTGCCTTCCATCCGCGCCTCTGAAAACGTCTCGTCTCCCATGCTGAGAATCGTCTTGCCGCCCGGCAGGTGGTTTTCGGTCATATACTCAATCGTTTTCGGACTGAGCAAACGGTTGCCGTCGAGCGCGCCGCCATTAAGCAGCATGCGCGCAAACCTATGGTAATCGTCTAACGTGGAAACGAGACCGCCGCCGGGATTGAGTTGCACTGGCTGGGATGCATAGAGCCGCGTGCCATCCCCACCCGGATCATAGAGCACGGTTTCACCCGTCGCTGCATCCTTGGCATAACATGCGGGGAAACGATCACGCTTGTCCTCCGGCACGAAAAAGTCCGTATCCACCATACCAAGTTGATTGAAAATCCGATCCCGGAGGAATGTATCGAAGGTCTGCCCACTGACCTCTTCGACAATCGCACCGAGCACATCAATGGAATGTCCGTAATTCCATCGCTCACCCGGAGAGAACACAAGTGGCGCAGCAGCGATTTTTCGAGCGGTTTCTCGGATCGTATCCGACACCGCACCAATTTTCTCACGCCTGTAAATCGCGTCTACCGGGTGTTGCATCAAGAACCCATAAGTGATGCCAGATGTATGCGTGAACAGATCGCGGATCGTCACCGGGCGGTCGGGCGCTTTCAATTCTGGCGCGTCTGCCGTCCCACCATCCCACACTTTGATATCGGAAAATTCCGGCAAGTAACGGTGCACTTCGTGCTCCAGTCGAATGCCACCCTCTTCGAACAGCATCATCGCCGCCACACACGTAATCGGCTTGGTCATGGAATAGATCCGGAAGATCGTATCTGTCGTGATTGGCCTATTCGTTTCCCAATCCATCACGCCCTGTGTCGAAATATGAGCAATCTCACCGCCGCGACTAAGCAATAAAGCCATATGGGGCAGCTTCTTGTTTTCGATATAAGGCTCGAAGAATTTTGGCATTTTTGCCAACCGGTCCTCTGACAGACCAAGTTCAGCAACAGGTGCGGATGTATCAGGAATAGCTAAGGCTCCATTGGCTAGTGAGATCGGCAAAATGTGATGCTTTGATTTGGAACGCAGACGCCCCCTCGGTCAATGCTCCCCTCACCTATGCTGGCTCAAAGCTCGCCGCGCTTGGCAGCCTTCGCCAGTTCTCGCGCGATAATGATCTGCTGGATCTGCGTGGTCCCCTCATAGAGCCGGAAGATCCGCGCATCCCGATAAAACCGCTCAATCCCATAATCAGCGACATAACCCGCACCGCCGAACACCTGTACAGCCCTGTCAGCCACGCGCCCGACCATCTCTGAGGCGAACATTTTCGTTGAGCTTGCATACATGGTGACCGGTTCGCCAGCATCCCGCCGGCGCGCGGTTTCAAGGATCATGCACCGTGCCGCAAAGGCCTCAGCCTGACTGTCAGCGATCATCGCCTGAATCAGCTGGTGGTCCATAATCGGCTTACCGAATTGTTTGCGCTCAAGCGCATAATTGACCATCTCTGAGATCAATCGTTCCGCCATACCCGTGCAAACAGCCGAGATATGAAGCCGGCCCTTATCAAGCACAGACATAGCAACTTTGAAGCCCTCGCCTTCACCGGCGACACGATTGTCCACCGGCACACGTGCGCCATCGAAATTCACATCGCAGATATGGGCCCCCTGTTGCCCCATCTTCTTCTCCGGCGGCCCGACTGACACACCTTCGAGCTCCCGCGGAACGATGAAAGCCGACACCCCTTTCGCCCCTGGTTTATCGGGATCCGTTCGGGCCATAACCGTGAACAGATCGGCCGTGTTGGCATTGGTGATGTAGCGCTTCGTGCCGGTGAGAACGTAGTGATCGCCCTCCTTGACGGCTTTTGTCCGGACCGAGCCTGCATCTGACCCCGCTTCCGGCTCGGTAAGCGCGAAGCTGGCAATCAAATCACCAGAGGCAATACCCGGCAGCCATTTCTGTTTCTGAGCGTCGGTCCCATGAAGAACAAGCGCCTGGGAACCAATACCAATATTCGTCCCAGCCACAGAGCGAAAGGCCGGTGACGTCCAACCAAGTTCGAAAGCAACGAGACACTCAGTCTCCATGTCGAGATCAAGGCCGCCATAGGATTCCGGAACAGCCAGTCCAAACAGACCGAGCGACTTCATCTCGCCGACTATGTCATCCGGCATCGCATCGTCATCTGCGACTTGTGCCTCAAGGGGCACGCATTTTTCGCGCACAAACCGGCGAACTGTGTCGATCAGTTGATCCCTGATCTCAATATCAAACGCCATGAGCATGTCTCCCTGTCGCTGGTCTCAGATCAGCTTGTGTTTCGATACTAACATCTTAGAACCGACCCAACCAATGACCAAACGAGGGGAAGTGCCGCAGCCATGAAAGCAACTGAAATCACATCTGGAGATTGGGCCGGATGGAAAAACTGGCCAGAAGAACCCTTTGAGTATGAACAGGCTGGACCGTTCTATTTTCGGGTCGACGATCAGGGGCCAGTGGCCGCGTTCCGCGCTGAACACAAACATATGAACGGCGCAGGCGTCATGCATGGCGGGTGTCTGATGACGTTCGCCGATTTTGCTCTCTTCGGCATAGCCCATGAAGAAATGGGCGAGAATGCTTACGGACTGACCGTGGCTTTTACGTCAGAGTTCCTCGCGGGCCCAAAAGTTGGTGAGTACATCGAAGCGCGCGGAGAAGTCCTACGCGCAGGCGGCTCGCTCATCTTCGTTCGTGGCATTGTCACCGCCGACGGCACACCAGCGCTGAACTTCTCAGGCACAATTAAGCGGGTACGCATGAGGTAAGCGCTTTTACGCCGCGTCGCTGCAGAATCAGAAAAACCAAGGAAAGAATGGGCGCGGCAAAGACCGATCGCGGAAAGGGAGGAAGTACGCGTCGGTCCAAAAACCCCGCTGCCGCGCCCAAAACTGTTCTTGACGAGTGATACTAAGCGGCCCGGCTGTCCTCCGCTTCCAATCGTACAATTTCAGACATGAGCCAAGTCTGGTGTCGGTCGAGACGCTCCAGCGTCTCAAGATCACTTTCCCCCCGACAGACAAGCTCCGCCTGCCAGGCATCCAAAACCCTTAGCTGATTTTTCAACCAACCAAGCATTGTCGGGTCGGTGATTGGCAAACACATGATTTTCTCCCGTTTTTGGATCTACGCACTGCCGCCGCTCTCAAGCGTCGATTGATCAGAATTCAAAATGAGGTTTCCGCCCGTGCCCCCCCGACCCGGACCATGATCGGTCGCGAAGATCCCGCCAAGAACCATGACATTGCCCGACAGCCGCGTCGCAGTCATATCCCCGCGCCAGAGTTTTTTTATTTAACATCACGCCCTCAAATTGCGATTCAGTCTCATGCTCATATTCGCTATACCCAAAAGATTTGCAAATGCAACTGAGAATAATTATCAAGAAAATAATAGATGCGGAAAACATGACGGATTGTCCAAACATGACAAACGCAAACACGGCATAGCAGACAAATGAGTGGCGTTTCGAAGCGCGCCTTCGAAAGTTCTGATTCGCTGTTGAGGCGGAGAACACATCTGTTAAGTATGCCAAGGAACGGAGGCAGAAGATTACCTTTCAATATCGCTGATGGTTGAACTTATTGGGCTGCCAGAAACGGGGGAAGAATCGCAGAGCAAAGCGATGCATTTGGCCCCGCGGAATTGAAATTGTCTCTCAGTCACCACGCCGACACGCTTGAAAGGACACGAAATGAAGCGAAAGATCTCAGCCGCAACCACAGCATTGTCGCTTTTGGCGGCCGCCCCTGCCTATGCGCACCACGAATACTCTTCGAATGAAGGGCTGCTATCCTTGGTTTCGGGAACACCGCTTGCAGTCTTGGCGCTCGGCTTGACGGCCTTCGTCGCAGTCCGACTGCTCGCCCGTCGAAGCTCCCGCTAATCCTAGGAACATCGACCGGCGTTCGCGCTCGGTCACCATAGAAACGAGTTAAAACATGATCCACTCCACTTTAAGACTATTTGATCGTGCCGGCCTGATCGACCAAGCATCTGCGCATTGCGACATCCCCTGCGGCATCTACGATCCAGGCCCAGCTCTGATTGCGGCCGTAACCGTTGTTCGTCTGATGGACATCGCCCACGAGAAGAAAGGCTCCACTGAAGACCCCGCCGCCCTCGCCAATTTCCTCGGCCGCTGCACTTTCCGTAAGGAAGAAGAAGCGGAGAAAGTGAAGCACGAAGTGCGCATCATTTGGGGTGACTATTTCAAAGGGCAGCTTCTTGAAGATCATCCGCACGTCCATGGATTGGTTCATTCGATCATGATGAAGGCCAGCGCTTGCAAACAGGATGTCCACAAAGAGGACGCCCTCGCCCTTGTTGATCTCGTCAATGAATTTGCTGAGCTGTTCTGGAAAACCAAGGGCATCGAAACGGTGCGGCGGACTTGCCCATATGCGCCGAAACTTCCCGTCGTCTATCCGGTGTTGACCGAGTAAAATGCTGGGGTGGCGCATCATACGTGTCAGCGGACGAAGTATGGAACCGGATCTTCCTTCCGGCACCTACGCCCTCGTCCGCCGCCACCCCCAATATAAGACGGGCGACACGGTACTGGCCGATCACCCCAGATACGGACGCATCGTTAAGCGGATTGTGGGCACCGAAGCGACCGGCTTTCGCCTTGCCGGGATTAACCCGGCTTCGGTCTCTTCCCATGACTTGGGAGCACTCCCGCCAGACAGAATTCTTGGCAAACTCGTCTGGACCGTGCGTCCACCGACATCAAGCACAGCCTCGGCCCCACAGGAGGTTTCCTGATGTTCATTGCGATGAACAGATTTAAGATCACGCCTGGCCAGGAGGAAGCCTTCGAAACCGTCTGGAGAACGCGAGACAGTCATCTCGACGGGGTCCCAGGCTTCGTCGAGTTTCGCCTCCTGAAGGGACCGGAAAACGAAGACCACACTCTTTATGTGTCGCACACAATTTGGGCGTCAAAATCAGATTTTGAGGCTTGGACGAAGTCCGAAGCCTTTCGTCTCGCGCACCAGGGCGTGGGAGACAATCGAGGCATGTATCTCGGTCACCCGAGTTTCGAAGGCTTTGAGTCAACACAAGAGATTGTCGGCTCAAAAGTCAGCGCGTGATGTGATCCGACGATCCGTATTTCAGAGACTGCCTCGCCAATTGCAAAACGCAGAGCCAAGGTTGGCGCAAATAGAGTGCTGGCAATTTGCCCTCACATTCGCTCCGGAATCTCCACCATCATCTTCGTATAGCCTTTCACGAACACTGACGGCGTCCGCTCGGGCGCTTCGAGAACATTGATACTCGGGAAACGCTTCAGGATCTCTTCCCACAGAACGCGGATCTGCATCTCAGCAAGCCGGTTGCCGACGCAGCGGTGGATGCCAAATCCGAAAGCAATATGACGGCGTGCGTTCGGCCGGTCGGCGATCAGTCGATCTGCATCATCGAAGAGAGCTTTGTCACGATTGCCGGAGACATACCACATGACAACCTTGTCGCCCTCTTTGATCTGCTGACCACCAAGCTCAACGTCGCGAAGCGCCGTCCGGCGCATATGAGCAAGCGGCGTCTGCCAGCGGATAACTTCTGAGGTGAAGTTCGGAACGAGATCAGGTGCCGCATCGAGTTTTGCACGCTCTTCAGGCCAGATATCGGTCGCCAAGACAGAGGCCGTCATCGAATTCCGCGTCGTGTCATTGCCGCCCACAATGAGCAACAGAATGTTTCCCAGGAATTCAGGACCAGCGAGATCTTTGGTTTCTTCGCCATGGGTCAACATGGAGATGAGGTTTGGCGCGGGAGGTGCTGCGGCGGCTTTCTCTCGCAAGCCATTAAAGTACTGGAGACACTCCATAAGCTCCATCCGCCACTGCGCCTCACTTTCGCAAATGTCCGGATTGTTCCGCCCCGTCGTCACGTCAGACCACCGCGTCAGCTTCGCGCGCTCCTCGAACGGAAAACCGAACAAGGTTGCCAACATCATCGTCGTCAACTCGACCGAGACGAGCTTCACCCAATCGAACGGCTCGCCAATCGGCAAACGATCCAAAACATATTGCGTCCGCTCCCGGATGAGCGGCTCGTATCCCATCAGGGCTTGTGGGCTGACAGCGGGTTGCACCGTCTTTCGCTGCACATCATGACGCGGCGGATCCATGGCGATAAACATGGGAAGTGGAAAATCTGGTGGCGCATTCGCGACCAAAATACCGCCATGCTCATGGCTTGACGAAAAATCTTGATGATTGGTGTCGACCTGCATGATCATCTCATGGGTCGAAACAGACCAATACCGTCCAAACTGGGAATTCTCGGTCACTGTCTGGTGCACGGGCGCATCTCGCCGCAACCGCTCAAAATAGGGCCACATCACATCTTGCTGGAAGAGACTGGGCTGTGCCGGGTGAAACTCGCTCAATGGCATGGAGAATGCCCGTTCCCGATGCTCGTCGATGGACGCCGATAGGAGTGTATCTGCTGGCATGGGGATATTGAACCTTCCCTTTTGCTGGGAAAGCGTAGGGTGTTACTATCGAAGTTTCAATAGAAACTCGGATCTTCCCATACGCGCTTAAGCGCGTGGTGGACTAGGTGACTTTGTCCCGCATTGTCACCAGCTCTTCGGCGGTCGAGGGGTGGAGCGCACAAGTGCGATCAAAGTCAGCCTTTGTGGCCCCCATCTTGACCGCAATCCCAGCTGTCTGGATCATCTCTGCCGCATCCGGACTAACAATATGCACACCAAGCATCCTATCATCCGAGGCACGCACCACGAGCTTCATGAGCACGCGCGTTTCACGTCCGGAGATCGTATTTTTCATCGGCCGGAAACTGGCGCGGTAGATATCGACATCGTCCCCGAATTTCTCCCGGGCGATGTCTTCCGACAAACCAACCGTTCCAACTTCGGGCTGAGTAAACACCGCCGTCGGAATATCGTCATGATCCATGGACCAAGGATTATTGTTGAATTCGGTGTCGGCAAAAGCGTGCCCCTCACGGATCGCAACCGGCGTAAGTTGGACCCGGTCTGTGACGTCACCCACCGCCCAGATGCTCGCCACATTGGTGCGCGAATGCGCATCAACCTTGATCTCGCCCCCCTCTCCGAGATCAACACCAGCCGCCTCGCAGCCGAGCCCGCTAGTATTTGGACGCCGCCCAACCGCCATCATGATCACAGAGGCATCCAGCGTATCGCCGTTTGTGAGCGTCACTTTGTGAGGCCGGCCGCTCACGCCGCTATCTGTGATCGAGGCGAAGACCGTATTGGTGACAACATTCACGCCCGCGGCGGCAAGGTCGGCCTGCACTTTCTCGCGCACGTCCATATCAAACCCGCGTAAGACAAGGTCTTTCCGGTAAACAAGAGTCGTCTCCGCGCCCAGTCCCGCAAAGACATGAGCGAACTCCACCGCGATATAGCCGCCACCTGCAATGACAATATGTTCCGGCAGCTCTCTCAAATCGAAGACTTCGTTTGACGTAATTGTGCGTTCAACGCCTGGCAATTCCGCCTCTGAGGGACGCCAAGGCGTACCGCCGGTCGCGACAAGAATACGCTCAGCGCTAATGTCCCTACCCGAGGACACCAAACGAACCCCGTTTGGCCCGGTCAGTTCAGCACGTTCCTCAAAAACCTCGACCCCCGCATTTTTCTGGCCGGACATATAAATACCGGAGAGGCGTGAGACCTCATCCGCAATCGCCGTCATACATTTTGAATGGTCGTAGGACGTGTCGCCAATTGACCAGCCAAAGCCTTCGGCATCCTTGAAGCCTTTTTTGAAGCCACTGGCATAGACCATCAATTTCTTGGGCACACAGCCGCGGATCACGCAGGTGCCGCCCATACGATACTCTTCTGCGATCCCAACTTTTGCACCAGACTGCGCCGCAATACGGGCAGCACGCACACCGCCTGACCCTCCACCGATAACAAAGAGGTCGAAGTCATAGGCCATTCCGAAAGTCCTTCATGTTTCAATAAATGGGAGGCTCGTATCGCCGGGCTCTAATACTCGAACACAGTCGCGCCGTCTTCGTTGCCGATGATCACAGTTCTGGCAAGTGCAATGAAAAGCCCATGTTCGACAACGCCGGGAACACTCGACAACCGAGCCGCCGTCGCCTCGGTGTCCGGAATACGCTTGCAATGGCAATCGAGAATGTAATTGCCGCCGTCCGTGATCAGAGGCTGGTGTCCCTCACCCTCTCGCAGTTTGACCCTTGGTCGCTCAACACCAGACGCTTCCAGCGCATCGAAAACCTTTTTCGCAGTAATGGTGAATCCGAAGGGGGTGACTTCGACTGGCAGTGGAAACGCGCCCAGCCGTTCAACCTGTTTTGAAGGGTCCGCGATAACGATCATATGGTCGGATGCATTCGCAATGATCTTCTCCCTGAGAAGCGCAGCACCTCCCCCTTTGATCAGCGCGCCGGCCTCGTCGACTTCATCTGCGCCATCAATGGTCAGCTGGATCTGTTGCACCTGCTCCACGTCCAAAAGCGGCACGCCATGGGCAAGCGCCAAACGCTCCGTGTCCTTGCTTGTTGGCACACCGCGAACCACAAGGCCGTCGGCCACTTCATCGGCTAACAGCTCAACAAAGTGCTTGGCCGTCGACCCAGTGCCCAAGCCAACGGTCATCCCATCTTCGACCCACTCAAGCACGGCCAAGGCCGCATTACGTTTTTCCAGTTCGGCACCCACAGCCCACTCACCTCCTCATTTTCGTTTCTTGCGCGCTGCCATTTCAGCATGGAACTGGGTCGCCCATCCGTCCTTCTCGGTCTGCCGTGCCCGGCCAAGCGCCAGCGCCCCGTCACTTATATCTGCGGTGATCACACTGCCCGAGCCGACATATGAGTTCTTTCCGACAGTTACAGGAGCCACCAGAGCGGAGTTGGACCCTATGAACGCCCCCTCCTCGATTGTTGTCTGATACTTGAAGTAACCGTCATAGTTGCAGAAAATTGTTCCGGCACCGAGGTTTGCACCCGCACCAACGACCCCGTCACCGAGATAAGACAAATGGCTTGCCTTTGCGCCTTCCCCCATTACCGTCTTCTTGACCTCAACAAAGTTGCCGATCTTGACGCCCGCTTTCAGCTCAGTTCCAGGGCGAAGTCGCGCATGGGGCCCGACGCTGCAATCCTCCCCGATCGAAGCGCCTTCGATATGGCTGAAGCCCTTGATCGTCGCCCCCCGCGCAATGCGAACTCCCGGCCCAAAAAAGACATTTGGCTCGATGATTACGTCTTCGCCGAGCACGGTATCGAAGCTAAACCAAACCGTATTCGGATCGACCAAAGTCACACCGCTCTCAAGGGCGGCCTTACGCGCCCGGCTTTGGAAAACGCCCTCCGCCATGGCAAGATCTGCCCGCGTGTCACACCCCAGAAGCTCCGCTTCTTCGGCGACGACCACGCGGCAAATTCGGCCCTCGCCGCGCGCCAAGCCAACCAGATCTGTCAGATAGTATTCGCCCTTGGCATTGTCGTTTTTAACCTCGTTCAGCAATCGGAACATCAACTCGGCCTTGCCCGCCATGACGCCTGAATTGCAAAGACTGATATCCAGCTGCTCGGGGCTGGCATCGCGCGCTTCCACAATCGCCTCCAGCGATCCGTCGCGCGCCGTAATAAGTCGGCCATACAGCCCGGGCACGGCCGCTTCAAATCCGAGAATGCCAAGATCCGCGCCTCTATCCAATTCGGCAAAGAGGGTTTCGACCGTCTCACGCGTCACCAGCGGACTATCGCCATAGAGCACAATGAGATGGCCAGTATGATCTGACAGTGTCTCGGCCGCGCACTTTACGGCATGCCCTGTTCCTTTTGGTTCGTCCTGAACGACGACGGCACCAGGCCCCAACATATCTGAAACATGCGCCCTCAAAGTCTCCGAGCGCGGCGACACCACACAAGTAATGGGCGCGCATTCAAGCGATTGAGCGAGATCAATGGCATAATTCATGACCGGCTGACCGCCCACAGAATGGAGCACTTTTGGCGTTTCGGAGCGCATTCGAGTGCCTTGTCCTGCTGCAAGTATCACCGCGGCGCGTGCTGCCATATCCGAATCTCGCTTATTGCTGGTCTTGGCAGTAAACCATCAATTGGCTTTTTGCGAGCCCCATGATCTCGGAACGGAGTGAATACGCATATGGACCAATCCAACTGCCTCAGCGGATACACAATTGTCTTCGACCTGGATGGAACGCTCGTCGACACGGCCCCAGATCTCATTGGTGCCTTGAACCACACCTTGATCGCATCGGGGTTTGGACCAGTACCCGACATGGCTGTGTCAGATTTAATAGGATCCGGCGCAAAAGCCATGATCAGAGCCGGCCTCAATCATCAAAAGGCAGGCCCTGGCGAACAGGACATTGATCGGATGTTTGATGTCTTCTTGGACCATTATCTCAAGAACATTGCCATCAAGAGTAAGCCGTATCCGGGATGCGAGAGAGCGCTATCACGCCTCGAAGATGCAGGCGCAATCCTGTGTGTCTGCACCAACAAAAAGCAAAACCTGGCTGAGGAATTGTTGCATCGGCTGGGTTTATCGGATCGGTTCGCGTCGATCGTTGGCGCTGATAGCGTGCCGCAGCGCAAACCTGATGGTCGGCACATCCTAACGACAATCGAACGCGCCCGGGGCGATCAGGGAATCGCGGTGATGATCGGAGATAGTCTGACAGATGAAAGGGCAGCCCATGGAGCTGGACTGCCCTTCATTCTGTGTCCGTTCGGATATGGACCTATTGGTCCCGAACCGATTGGACACCGTACTGTCCTGAATAGCTATGACGACCTAACAGCCGACTACATTGTTCAGGAATTTGGCAATTACGCCGCGACTGCGTCTCGCGACGCTTCGGACGTATAGCTGCGACGAGCGCCACGCTCGTCTGTCACCACACGGCGACGTGGCATGCCATTCACCATATTACTTCTTACATCCGTGCGAGCTGACCGCATGGCGGCGATAAAGCAAGCATCGACAAGATCGACGTTCACCTCATATCCGCGCTCGGACCAATATTGCTCTATTTTATGTTTTAGGCGCTTTGCGCCATCTTCTGTACACCAGTCATTTGCCATTCTACACTCCAGGTCTCAGTTACCTTGTGAGCACGTTTTTTCATGCTCAACCTGCCCTTCTATTGCGTGAGCTTTTAGAGCCCATCTGCCCCCTGGACATGGTGGAATCGGCCGGCGGCGGCAAGCAAAAATTTGTAAAGTGACTCAAAACTGTAGCAATCATGAACACATGTTCATAATGAATGAATATTCATAAACATGACAATGCGTAACCTCATAACACTTTTGGCAGTCTAAACGCAAAAAACTCAACAATCAGGATGACAACAAAGACTGACGTAAATTCGGGTGTATCACC
This sequence comes from Pseudomonadota bacterium, assembly GCA_039817885.1. GTDB lineage: Bacteria > Pseudomonadota > Alphaproteobacteria > Caulobacterales > Hyphomonadaceae > CALLCD01. Next base: position 24,513 of record JBCBUY010000005.1, read on the forward strand.
TATTTTTTGGCAAAAACGATACAGATTTCAGTCAACAGATACGGCGCATAGCTGCCATACACATTTTCATACCTTAACGAAGCATTACCTTGCGCAACGGCGTCCTGTTAACGACTGATTCATGACCTGCGGTGGAATGTACTCAGCCAGCCTCCTCCTGATGACCCGCGTGAAAAGGCCTGCCCAAAGTTACGCTACACACTCGCGTGAAAAGGGGAAGCAACGTCTGCGGGAAGTGCACACCAAGCTGCAGTGGTAAAAATACCTTCGCATGTTGGATCAAACCAACCAGCGTTGCCGGTCTTGTATAGGCATCATTTCACAACGTGCCTCTGGGGCTTACGAGCCACCACCCGGCGTCTGGTTGACGATGATATCGAGCGGAATATCAGGAAGCGTGCCGAAATCATCGACACCCGGCTCTTCAGGCTCAGGTTCGGCGGGGGGTGGCACGGGGGGCTGAAGCAACTGGAAACCAAGCGCCTGAGCCGCTTGTGATTGTGGAATAGGCTGACGGCCCAATTCTCCCGCCGTCACAACAGGGTCAAAGGATTGAGGGTCCACAACATCCGGTGTCAGCGCCTGTATCTCAGATAGCGCTGAGCCCCGGTTTGGGTCCCCGGAGGCCCGATCAAGCTCTTCAGCCAAACGCGCCGAGATCTCGCGGCAATCATCTGTGAGAATCTCCTCGCGCTGACAGGGGTGCACCCCTTCGACATCAGCAAACGCATAATTGCGGTCTTCGTCAGCAGTGGTGACCTGCTCCACACCAAGAACAGCGCTCCAGTCTTCCTTCGATGCCGGAGCCTCTACATCAATACCCAGTTCGGCCAGTTCCTCAATCACCGCCCCGGACGGTTTTGGATCCGCATCCGATGCGGCCCGCTTTGGAGCTTCCCCCGCTCCGTCAACCGATGCACACATTGTCAGTGACACACTCGCCAGAAGCGCTGCAATTATGCTGCTTTTATTGCCCATAATGATGCCACCTCGGTTACGACCTGAACTCATTCAGGCAGATACTATCACGAACCGGCTCCGCCGCCGACGATTACTGTGCCGCCCTGTGTCACCACGGCTGTGCCGCCCGGTGTAACGATACCGCCCGGAGCAGCTCCGCCACCAAATATCGTGGCTCCCGCCGTCTGCTCGACCCGTAGCGTGGGGCAGCCCCCGGCCACGGCACAATCGCTTTGGCGGATCTCGAGCGCATCCAACCCCGCACCGTCCTGGACAAGTTCCACCGAATGCCCGGCCCCGTCCTGGAATATCGCGCCCTCATTATTCTCGCCAAACTGGTTGAACGTGGCCGAGTTCTGCGTGCCGGTTTGTGTGATGGTCCCGATATGACCGGCCCCATCCTGCGTTAACGTCGCCGAATTGACCCCCGCCGCATCAAAGGCAGCTGCGGTCTGATTGATCGTCGCCATATGCCCAGCGCCGTCTTGCGTCACGGACGCAAAATTACGATAGGCGTCCGACTCCGCATTGATCTGGTCGACAAAGAGGGTGTTACCGTCGCCCCTCACCTCTCCAACGGCAATATTGCTGCCGGTGCCAGACTGGCGAACATTGAAACTGTTGCCATCGCCGGTCACGGCGACTTCGGCAATCGCCCCATCGCCGGACTGCACGACGTCAAGGCCTGTATTGTTGTTTCCGGCAATCGTAATCTCAGCGCGATTGGCAGAGCCGGTTTGCGTGGTCACCGTTTCATTGCCGGTGCCGATCTGTTCGACAACTGCGAGACTGCCGGTTTGAGCCGTGGCAAAACCGCCGATTAAGCTTGTCGCCAGCGCACTGAAAAACACGATGCGTTTGGCGTTGCGTCTAATGTCGGCGGTCATGGCAGGACTCCTACAAATGTGTGCGACCAGAACAGAAAAAGAAAAAGGGCCCCCGGCCGCCGCGTTCTGCCGCGGCCGGAAGCGGATACTAAGTTAGCTCTTATGGAAGCTGGGAAACGTTAGCGACATTGCCGCCGCCGTTCTGTACGACGTTGATCACAGAGTCATTTGCCAACTGCGTAATGTTCGCGAAGTCGCCGTCACCAGTTTGGAAAACATGGATCGAGTTCCGGTGTCCGGCTTGTTGGATGTCAGCAAAGTTGTCATCAAGCTGCTCTAGGCTTATTGAATTATCACTGCCTTCTTGGCTGATTTCAGCGAAGTTACCGTCATCTTCCTGGAAAACACTGATCTCATTGCGGTCACCCGATTGCGAGATGATAGCCTCGTTGTTGGAACGGAAAAGAGATCCCGGTCCGCCTTGTATCAGTTGTACAGTCAGGTCACTACCAGGACCTTGAGTAATGGAAGCGTCATGGCCTTCACCTGTCTGCGCAACCTGGACAAGTCCGTTCGTCACGCCGATTTGCTCAACCATCACAAAGTTAGCATTGGCATCTGTGAAACGGTGATCCTGCTCAACTTCAATCCGGCTATCGACCGTAGCGAAATCCTGAGAAAGATCGACAATGTTGGTGCCTTCTGGACCGGCTCCAAATTGAACATTCTGGTCGACAACGATGGTGCCGCCTGAACCGGCCTGGAAAACCGTGGCGTCATTTTCGACGTTTTCTTGTTCGATGATCGTGCTGTTACCGTCACCAAACTGGTCCACATCTACAAAGTTCTGACCAACAGAATCGACATCATTTTGAAGGACATGCACTTCGCTATGATCAGCCCACTGCAATACGTCTGCGTTGTTGCCGTCGTTCCTTTGCTCAATATTCGTGGTGGAGCCATCGCCAAGTTGGTCAACGAAAGCAGTGTTTGCACCATCAATACCAAGCGCAGGTGGTTCTTCGGATGACTGAAGAATATTCACTTCCAAATCCGAACCTGGACCCTGAATGACAAACGCATCGTTTGCCTCAGCAAGCGCCGCACCATCGAAACCGGTTTGTTGAATACGAACAACACCACCATCAAGTCCAAATCCCTGAATCACATCAGCGAAGTTACCATCGCTTTGCTGATCGATACGGGCATCCATACGGTCTGCTGAGCCTCCGAATTGATCGATAGACGCAAAATTATTCGTTGTGCCCGCATCGCTGGCACCTTGAACGATCAATGCGATCGACCCGTTCGTACCATCCTGCGAGACGAACGCTTCATTGCTCAGAGCACCGTCTTCTGGTGTATCCGAGAATTGGTGAACACTCGCGACGTTGCTAGGCCCACCATCGGCAACGTTGATCTGCTCAACCGTGGCCAGGTTTCCATTCCCATTTTGATCAACGACACCAAGATTAGTCGCGACATTGAAACTTCCTGGAGCACCAAGGTCAGACTGAGTGATCGAAGCAGTGTTGTCATTACCAGTTTGGGTAAGCTGAGCTTGGTTCTGATCACCAGTCTGGCTGATGGCACCGTCGTTAATAATGCCGCCCAAATTCGTCATTGTTTGTTCCAGATTCGCGGTCTGGCTTTGTGGATCATCTCCGAACAATGCGTCAGTTGGAAGTGGCTTATCGATTTCCGGAAGGTCCGGCTTGTCAGGATCCACGTCAAAAACCAATGGCGTTTTGTGTGGTTTCACGATCGGTGTTGTATCAGCAGCTGCAAGTGACATCGGCAGCGCCAATGCAAGTGCAGCAGTCATTAATAGTTTCGTGCGCATTATACATCTCCTGAATTGCGCGTGCCTCGCAGAGGCACTACTATTCAGGGCGCAGCCATTATGGCTGTCCCCGAGGAGGGGCCCGGTCTGAACCGTCAAACTCTGGCCGGGCCTCCCCTCACCCCTCCAAAAACCTGCGTCTGCAAGCTGTTGGGGATCTCTGTTTCACCGATCTAACGCGCCTCTATGCCCTCTGGGCGCATCTGTTCGGCTTTAAATCTCGGTCCTTCTTTGTCTATCCTCTAATAGGTTCGTGTCTAATCTCGTGCTTAAGGCGGTGAAAGTGCCTGCCGCGCGGTCCGGGTGTCGCCCGTCTGCTCACCTGAATCTTCCGGAGTTTGTTCCGGGGCCGCGCCATCGACGCCATATCCGGTCGCGCCTGTCAGACCGTCTCTGAGCGCCACCAGGCTTCGCGCCGTATCGGGCGTGATCTCCACTTGTCCTCGATTGTTCTGGTTGACCCCTTCGGTCGCCGCGATCGCCGCAAGCGCGTCTGCTAGCGCTCTATTGACCGGCGGCTGGGCAGTCGCCGCCGGAGCCTGCTGCTGCACGGGGGCGACAGGTTCCACCCGCGCGGTCTGCACCGGAGCAGGCTGCGGTGGGTCCGCCTGAACCTGTTGGCGCACTGGCTCTGCAGATGGCGGCGTCGCTTTCGCTTGCGTTTCAACCCGCGCCGAGGCCTGGTTGGCCTGCGCGGTCTGCGAAGAAATCTGCTGCGGCTGGCGTTGTGGCTGCAGCGCGGCAAGACGCTGCGCTTCCTGCTGGTCACGCGTTTCCTTCAAGATCCGGTTCTGCTTACGAACATTTCCCGCGGCCGCAAAAAACTCATAGGGAAGAATATCATTGTACCGCTCATTAAATGCCGGCGCATATGCTGTGCGGTAGTGATTAACTGCAGCGTCGCCAGCAGCCTGGTCCTTGAACGCCCATAATCCCAGCTCAGCGCCTTCGACCACCATACCGTACACGGCCTTCTCCAAGGCCTGACGAACGGCAAGATGGCGCGGCTGGTTCATTGTGATACCCGCCTCGGCTTCAAGAAGCTCCTGAAAAGAAACAAACCGAAACGCATTGCCTTGCACAGCGATCGACGCGATCCGCTGTTCCGAACTGATAGAGATCAGCACTTCGCCCGTCTTTACACTGACAGCACGCAAATAGATCGAAACGGCGTCTTCTCGATACTCCGTATTCCCGCCGATGCCGAGATACCGCGCCCCAGCTCCGCCAGTGATCGTATTCGTATCGAACCCTGTAATCGCCCCTTCAATCAGGATACCGGCAAACTTGAGCGCCGGAAGTGCCTCTCGGTTCAACTCTTCTTCTCCGAGATACCGACGACGCATATCGAGGATGATCTGGCGTTCTCTCAAAAGATTTTGAAGGTTTTCCCGCTCAATCACCGAAAACCACCGACGGTTCCCAGCATCCTGAAGGGCTTTGATAAGAATTGGTGTCGGACCTTGCGTCACGGCCCGGGATAAGTTCTGACCTGTCGCACTCGGCTGGAAAGCGCCGGTCTCATCTGCGAGCCCGTACACAGCGACAGGTATGGGAGCTTGAGGGCCCGGCAACCATTTCAGCGTATGTTCCGTGACCGTAACCGGATTCAGCTCCGCATCCGCCAATCGCATCTCTGGTCGGAAGCCCGGCGTCGCACACCCTGACAGAGCGACAAACGCGACAATCGCTACCAAGCTATTCACTACGAACTTCATTCTACCACCCCCTATTGGCAGGCCTCATCCCTCAATTGGCTTGGAAAATCGGAAGGATAATTTCAGTCGTCTGACCAGTGGCCGCATCGAAGACTTCGATCGTCACACTATCTAAAGTCCGCTCAAACATGATGCTCTGATCGTCAAACTGCACGACACCGCTCTCTTGAGGGTTGTCGCCAAAGATCGCATCAGTCACTTCTCGCGCCAAACCAGACAACAAACGGCTTTCCAATTGTCGAAGAAAAAGCTCAGCCTGCGTCGTTTCCATCATCTCATCCATCGGCGGCTCAGTATCGTCCTGCGCCGTGGCAATGCCGAGAAGATGTGCTGAGTTGAATGGGTTACCGCCGAAAGACGGATTGACGGGTTCGTAAACGAGATCTTGAGCGCTCGCCATAGCCCCCGCCATGACTGCACTTGTTAGCAAAGCGAATAGTCCACCAATACGCCCGACTGCCATTCTGCCGTCTCCTGATTTTTTGATCCCCGAGGTGTAATCCCCAATACGGATTAAACATTTAGTAAGGATGAGGTCAATCACCCAAAATTGTTTTTTATCTTTGTACTGACTACTAGATGCAACAGCTCTCATGCCGTCCAACGCGAGGCGGCGAAATGTTTGGAATTAGATTGTTTGTCCCCAGACAATTGAATTTTTAGTTCGCACTTCCCCTACTATACTCAACTCCACATGACTGGATCGTAACCAACATCAAAAACTCATTGAGAGCCGCACAGATCCGACGCCGAATACTCCCTGACACACCACACTGATCGTGCGTCTCTTCCAGCAACTTACGTGCCAACGAATTCCGTGTGATGTCGTCCGTCCGGTTGGAGAATTTTGAGATCGAGTGCAGAGCGAATGCCCTACAATGTACTGTATGCAGAGCACCGGCGAGACCTCAACTTAGACACATTGTCTAATCGTCTCGCATTTTCAATGTCGTGAGAGCGACTCTACTTTTGAAAGAACCTAGATCTCGTATGTTCCGGCAGATATCTGCCACGTCCCCAACGAGTCGGTTTTCTACCTCCCCTGCTGCGTATCCCCTAATATTGAAAAAGGATTAACATCAAACAGCAGACACCCGCAATCCCCTTTGGTTTCTTTCCGGACAAATTACCAAAACTAAACTGGTGGCATCGAGCAGCTTAAAGCCGTTGGCGGCGGCTGCGATAGCCGCTACATGCCCGCCAACACGCTTACAGGGAATGCTCAGCCTTGACCCCACTTACACATCTCGATCGGCTCGAAGCCGAGAGTATACACATCATCCGCGAAGTTGCCGCCGAGGCGGACCATCCCGTCATGCTCTACTCGGTTGGCAAAGACTCCGCGGTCATGCTGCATCTCGCCGTTAAGGCCTTCTACCCATCTAAGCCACCGTTTCCCTTGATGCATGTCGATACGACCTGGAAGTTTCGTGAGATGATCGAATTCCGAGATCGCAAAGCAAAAGATCTCGGCATGGAGTTAATTGTCCACACCAATCAAGAGGGTGTCGACGCCGGCGTTGGTCCATTCTCTCACGGGTCAGCCGTGCACACCGACATCATGAAGACCCAAGCCCTGAAACAAGCCCTGGATAAACACAAATTCGACGCGGCCTTTGGGGGTGCGCGCCGGGATGAAGAAAAGTCGCGCGCCAAGGAACGTGTATTCTCATTCAGGACAGCAGAGCATCGCTGGGATCCAAAGAACCAGCGTCCTGAACTGTGGAATCTCTACAACGCGCGCATCAAGCAAGGCGAAAGCATACGTGCCTTCCCCCTCTCCAATTGGACCGAGCTCGATATCTGGCAGTACATAAGACGCGAACAGATCGAACTGGTACCGCTCTACTTCGCTGCCCCTCGCCCCGTTGTCGAATGGGAGGGAGCTCAGATCATGGTGGACGATGACCGAATGCCGAAGGATCTGCGCGACACGGCCGTCACCAAATCTGTCCGCTTTCGAACACTGGGCTGCTATCCACTCACCGGCGCTGTTGAGTCCACGGCCGACACGCTCGAAGACGTGATCCAGGAAATGCTGCTCACCACATCATCTGAACGCCAGGGACGCGTGATTGACCGCGACCAGTCCGCCTCGATGGAAAAGAAAAAACAGGAAGGCTATTTCTAATGGCCCATATCGATGACCTGATCGCCACAGATATTGGCGCATATCTCGAAGCCCATGAGCAAAAGTCGCTATTGCGCTTTATCACTTGCGGGTCCGTCGATGATGGCAAGTCCACACTGATCGGCCGCCTGCTTTATGATTCAAAGATGATCCTCGAAGACCAGCTCGAAGCTCTGGAGAGGGATTCGAAGAAGCAGGGCACTCAAGGGGAGAACATCGACTTTGCCCTTCTGGTCGACGGTCTCGCCGCTGAAAGAGAACAAGGCATTACCATCGACGTCGCCTATCGCTTCTTCTCGACAGACAAACGAAAATTCATCGTCGCCGACACGCCGGGCCACGAACAGTATACACGCAACATGGCCACCGGCGCATCAACGGCGGACCTCGCCATCCTGCTGATCGATGCCCGCCGGGGTGTGCTGACCCAAACACGCCGCCACGCCTTTATTGTCTCTTCCCTCGGCATTCGCCGCCTGGTTCTCGCGGTCAACAAGATGGACCTCGTGGATTACTCTGAGGAGGTCTTCACAAACATCGTCGCCGATTTCGAAGCCTTCGCAGCCGAACTCTCTCCCGATATCGAGATCACGGCGATCCCAATGTCAGCCCTGGCCGGCGACAATATCACCGCCCCTCTTGGCAACACGCCCTGGTACACCGACGCGAGTTTGATGCAGCATCTCGAAACAGTATCGGTTGGAGACAAGCGGGCGGCGGGGCCCTTCCGTATGCCGGTTCAATGGGTGAACCGCCCAGATCTCGATTTCAGAGGCTTTTCGGGCCAAATCGCCTCAGGAACCATCCGGCCAGGAGACCGGATCAAGACACTTCCAAGCGCCAAGGAATCTGCGGTATCGCGCATCGTCACATATGGCGGCGACCTGGACGAAGCTGGTCCGGGCCAGTCCATCACCCTGACTCTCGAAGATGAAATCGACTCCTCTCGTGGAGATGTCATCGTATCTGCGGATCGTCCGGCAGAAGTGTCCGATCAGTTCCAAACCCGCATCTTGTGGATGTCCGATGACGCAATGCTACCGGGCCGCCGCTATCTCATGAAGATCGGTGCCAAAACGGTGACCGCCACAGTCAACGCGCCCAAATACGGCATCGACATCAACACATTGAAGCAGCGTCCGGCCAAGACCCTGGCCCTCAATGAGATCGGTGTCTGTACCCTGTCTCTCGATCAAGCCATCGCCTTTGACCCCTATGACGAAATCCGCGAGATGGGTGGCTTTATCCTGATTGATCGTCTGTCGAACAACACGGTTGGCCTCGGCCTTATCGACTTCGCTTTGCGCCGAGCCGCCAATATTCACTGGCAGGCGCTCGACATCGACCGCAATGCACTTGCCGAGCAGAAAGGCCAGCGCGCAGCTGTCCTATGGTTCACCGGTCTCTCTGGGTCAGGCAAGTCAACCATCGCCAACGCCCTTCAGAAACAGCTTTACGCCATGGGCCGGCACACTTTCGTTCTGGACGGAGATAATGTTCGCCATGGCCTCAACCGAGACCTCGGCTTTACCGATGCAGACCGTGTCGAGAATATCCGCCGTGTCGCCAATGTCGCGAAACTCATGTCCGATGCTGGTTTGATCACCCTGGTATCGTTCATCTCGCCCTTCCGATCGGAGCGCCGCATGGCCAGAAATCTGATGAGCGAGGGAGAATATGTCGAAATCTTCGTGGACACACCGTTGAGTGTCGCTGAAGACCGCGACGTCAAAGGTCTGTACAAAAAGGCGCGCGCCGGAGAGATCACGAACTTTACCGGCATTGACAGCCCTTATGAACCGCCTCTCGAACCAGAGATCCGTATCAACACCGTCGACAACTCACCGGACGCGGCAGCTGAGCAGATTATCGAATGGCTAACAGCAAACGGATTTCTCGAAAACTAGGTGCGGCTCTGTCAGCCAAGCCTGAACACAACAGAGTGATTGTTCTTCGGCATGGGGATGATCTCTGACAATGCGAGCCCGGACCTCTCGGCCACTGGCAACAGGTCGAGATAAATATCACGCACCCCCCAACTGGGATCGCGCCGTTTCAGATCCTCGTCGAAACGCCGGTTACTATCTGCCATCTCACCATGCCGAGCGAATGGTCCGTAGAGAAATAGGCGTCCACCTTTATGGAGCAGACGGCCCGCCGCCGCCAGCAATCCCTCGGTCACCGAGAACGGAGAAATGTGGATGACATTGGCCGAGAATAATCCGTCGAACCGCAGCGCTTCCAACTCATCCCCCCAACACCCTTTCGTCGCATCCACCGTATATGGACCGAACAGACCCGCCCTCCCCACATGCTCTATCCAGGCGGCGATGCTATCCCGCGCGCCCTCATCATAATCGGAGAAAAACCACGATAGCTCGGGGAACAGATCCGTGAAGAACACACCATGCTCACCCGAACCTGATCCGATTTCGAGGACCGCCCCGGAGCGCGGCATAACCTTCTGATAGATCTCTGCGATGGCGTCTCGGTTGCGGGCAACCGACGGAGAGAATCGCCGCGCGCCATCCCCTTCTTGCGCTTCAAGCGTAACGGGCCGACCATCCGAACCTTTCGGATATGCCGCATTCTCGTCCTGCGCCATGCGCCGAGCTAGCCCCGCGCCTGAAAGCGTTCTCTGAGAATATTCTTCATGATTTTCCCATTCGCATTTCTGGGCAAAGGGTCCGTTTCAAACTGAATTTCAACCGGCACTTTAAAGGCCGCCAAATGGCTCGCCACATGCGCGCGCAACTCATCTTCGGTTATGCTTTTTCCAGGTTTCAATTGCACCACAGCGCCAACTTCTTCGCCAAGCACCTTATGCGGTATGCCAACAACCGACGCATCCATAATCGCGGGATGATCGTAAAGCGCGCTTTCAACTTCAATACAGTACACGTTCTCGCCGCCGCGAATGAGCATGTCCTTGGCGCGGTCGACAAGATAGACAAACCCCTCCTCATCAAGGCGCGCAAGATCGCCGGTCACAACCCATCCATCGACAAAGGTCGTCGCTGTCGCCTCCGGCTTGTTCCAGTAACTTTTGCAATTCGAGGGCCCCTTGCACCAGAGCTCACCCACGTCACCAGGTGACAGGGTCTCACCCTCTGGTCCCACCACTTTCAGCTCAACAGCCGGGGGGGGATTTCCGGCGCTATCCGGCCGGTTCACATAGTCTTCACCGAAATTCTGAGTTGCCGTCGCACACGTCTCCGTCATGCCCCACCCATTGCTCGGATGCGCATTCTTGAAGTTGGACTTGATCGTCGACACGAGTTCCGGAGCTGACGGTGCACCGCCATAGGCCACCGCTTCGATCGATGACAAATCGTATTTGTCTCTGTCAGGATGTTCGAGAAGCTGCCAGGCAATCGCCGGGACACCGCCCACGGACTTGATTTTCTCGCGCTCAATGATTGGCAGGGCTTTCCCAGCATCCCATTTGTACATCAAGACGATTTTACCTCCGGTCCCCCAGATCGGAATAAGGACAGCAAATGCGCCAGTGGCGTGAAAGAAAGGGACTGACAAGAGTGTCGAGTTGGCATCAGCAGGATCGGGACTGGGCTCCGGCACGGCTTCACCCGCCCGCACATAACGCCGCGCCCGACACGTCAGCGCATTAAACATATTCGCGATGATGGCCCGATGACTGGCGAGTGCGCCCTTCGGCTTTCCGGTCGTGCCGGACGTATACATGATCGTCGCATCATCATCTGGGTGAATGTCCACGGTCGGCGTTTCGACAGGCGTTAGGTCCTTCCAACTGTCTGCCGGCCCGATGAACGCGTCCATCGAATGGATGCGCGGATCAGCGCGGTCTTCCTGGTCGCGGGCAATAATCATGGCTTCAAGATCAGGCATATTTGGCCAGTGCTCTTGAATCCGCTCGAAGATTTGCGGATCCACAATCGCAATCCGTGCACCAGAATCATTGATGCCATATTCGAGTTCGCTGCCCGTCCACCACGAATTCATGGGGGTCACGATCGCGCCAATCATCAATCCAGCAAAGAACGCCACGGGCCATTGCGGATAGTTCCGCATAATTATGGCCATCCGATCGCCCTTCTTGATACCGAACCTATCCACCAGGATGTTTGCGAACTGATCGACCGCCAAGGCATTCGCCGCAAACGATACGCGTTCATCTTCGTAAACCACAAAGTCGCGGTCCCCGAACACCCGTCCCGCATCGAAAAGCTCACGAAGCGTGGGCGGGGCTTCAGCATAGGTCTTGAATGTTACGCCGTCGATTTCTGTGTCCGTCAGTGCCAGGGGAGAACCTGGCGCACTCAGCGCTGCATTCGCGTCGGCAATCGATACGGCTGGCCAACCCTCTGGCAAATGTGGGTTCATAACGTTTCTTCCCTGATATGTTTGATGTTTGCCGATAGGAAAACATGGCCGCGGCCACAACAAAAGGGGGTCACGTAACGGAAGGCGGCAACAGGTCCAATATCTCGTCCGCCGCTCTGACGGATCCACCGACCCGAGCCCATAAAAATGGCGGCCAAAGAGCCCGGTCATTCCAACGTAACGTCGTTCCGACGCCAGCAGTTGCCGCCGATGCGACAATCTCTCTGGCAAGATCAGTGAAGGCTCTGGCCGCGTCCTCGGTTTCCGGTGTCCCGGGCGTGCCGGACGCAATAATAATCGCGCCCGGTGGGCCGCTTATCCGCATCCGCCAGCCGCCATAGGATGGGATATGCCCAATGCATACCAACCTCATACAGGCAAACGGCATCCAGCGGGCAGCGAAACTGCCGTTCCGCCATTCAACCCCGGTATCGGTCAGCCGCCACTCGATGAGATCGTCCGGACTCCTGGGATCCGGCAGATGACAGATTCCCGTCATTCACTTCCCGAAATCGCAGAACCGCAATTCGCGCGTCGTGCCGTCTGGTTCAATCGCGTCGTAGGCAGGTCCCGTCTGATCCTCACCATCGCAGAGATAGCCGATCTGATACATCGCGATCAGTTCTTCATTCTCCGGTCGCAAGTTTGATGACAGCATAAGATCGATCGCATCTTGATGCTCACCCAGTCTCAGAAGCGCACTGAAGCGCTGCGATCGTGTGGTTTCCGGTTGCTCCAACACACCATTGAGGGAAGTGGCTTCCCCGCGTGCCAGACCGATCTGCTCCGTTGCCTCGGCAGTAAACGGGCTCGACGGATACTGGTCTAGAAGAGTCTCATAATCAGTGATTGCGCCCCACACATCATATCCGTCTGCAGACTGCCGCAACTTACCCCGTTCGAAGTAGAGCGTCGCACGCTGGGCATCCGTGAGATCTGTGCTTCCAAGCATCTGAGTCAGCCGATCAATCGCCGTTGGCGTATTACCGGCCTCGACGAGCTGATCCGCTGTCACCAGGGCGCGCTCAAACTCCGAGACATCGTCGCTGAGAATGGACACGCGAACCGAGGACACATCTTCTGTGTTCGCTGTTGGGGATGTAGTACATGCGGTCGCGAGCGCGGAAAGTGCGATGCTGAACAAAAGCGTGCGAGCCATAGGGCGTCCTTTCTCGAAAATACGAATCTATCTGCAGCCTAAACACCGCCGTCGCGCGCTCAAGCGGCAATTCTGTGACAATTCGAGGGAAGAGATCAGCCGGCGTTTGCCGCGGCCAGCCGTTCAATCTCAGACACGTCACCGCGGCCTAAGGCTTCAATCGCACATGCCGCAATGTCGCGGGCCGTTAGTCCGGCTGAGACATACATCGCCGCCGGGCTGTCCTGATCCTGAAACTGATCCGGCAATGTCATCGTGCGAATCTTAATCCCGGTATCAAGCGCGCCGCTTCCGGCCAGATGCTGAAGAACGAAGGCCCCGAAGCCTCCAATAGCACCCTCTTCGATAGTGATCAGCACCTCATGCTCTTTGGCAAGTCGTTCGACGAGGTCGGCATCGAGAGGTTTTGCAAACCGGGCGTCCGCAACCGTCACAGAAAGGCCCTGTGCGGCCAGCATATCGGCAGCTGCCGTCGCTTCAGCAAGCCGTGTTCCATACGATAAAAGCGCAATCGTGCTGCCTTCCTGAAGGACGCGGCCCTTGCCGATCTCAAGGGGAACACCAAACTCAGGCATATCCACCCCAACGCCCTCACCGCGAGGATAACGGAAAGCCGATGGTCGATCGTCGATTTGCACCGCCGTCGCGACCATATGCACAAGTTCGGCTTCATCGGCCGCCGCCATGGATATAACCCCCGGCAACGCCCCGAGATATCCGATATCAAAGCTCCCAGCATGGGTGGGTCCATCCGCGCCAACAAGCCCTGCTCGATCGATTGCAAACCGCACCGGAAGCCGCTGGATCGCCACATCATGGACGACTTGATCATACCCCCTTTGCAGGAAGGTCGAGTAAATCGCACAAAACGGTTTCATGCCATCCGCGGCAAGGCCGGCGGAGAATGTCACCGCATGTTGCTCCGCAATCCCCACATCGAACGTTCGGTCCGGGAACGCTTCCCCGAAAATGTTCACGCCCGTGCCAGACGGCATGGCTGCTGTGATCGCGCAGATTTTGTCATCCCTTTCGGCCTCTTTCACGAGGCTCGCACCGAACACTTTGGTATAGGTCGGCGCATTCGGGGCGCTTTTCTTCTGTTTGCCCGTCACAACATCGAACTTGGCGACACCATGATACTTATCGGCGGAGTTTTCAGCCGGCTCATATCCGTGGCCCTTTTGCGTAACGGCATGAATGAGAATGGGCCCGCTCGTCATGGCCTTGCAATTCTCAAGGATTGGCACGAGCACGTCCATATCATGGCCATCAATTGGACCAACATAATAGAAGCCAAGCTCCTCGAAGAGCGTGCCCCCCATGGCAAATCCACGCAAATATTCTTCGGCCCGTTTCGCCGGTATTTTCAGGCCGATCGGTTCGACCATTTTCTTGGCGAATTTCCGCAGGCCCCTATAGGACCGCGATGAAACGAGTTGCGACAGATAATGGCTCATCGCCCCGACCGGCGGCGCGATCGACATATCATTATCGTTCAGAATAACGATCATTCGGGAACTGTCGGATCCCGCATTGTTCATCGCTTCATAAGCCATTCCGGCCGACATCGAACCGTCGCCGATAACGCAAATCACATTATTGTCCTGGCCCTGGAGATCTCGGGATTTTGCAAACCCGAGCCCGGCGGAAATCGACGTCGAAGCATGCGCCGCGCCAAACGGATCATACTCGCTTTCAGCACGTTTGGTGAACCCCGACAGCCCCCCACCTTGCCGCAAGGTCCGAATGCGATCTCGTCGCCCCGTCAGAATTTTGTGGGGATAGCACTGATGCCCCACATCGAAAATCAGCTTATCGAGGGGCGTATCGAAAACAGCATGAATAGCAACCGTCAGCTCAACAACGCCCAGCGCTGATCCCAAATGTCCGCCCGTAACCGATACAGCATCGATAACTTCGGCACGGACTTCATCCGCAATGGTGGTCAGCTCTGATTTATCCAGTCCTTTCAGGTCATCGGGGGTCCGGATCTTGTCCAAATTGGGCGTCTCTAGAGCCATATTTGCGCGCCTCCAGGCACTGCTTTTTCTATACTTGGTGTCTCAGTGCCCCCTCTTTAGGACATAATCCACCGATTGGAGCAAGATGTTGGCGCGATTACGAAAAATTACCAGATGCTCTTTCGCTTGAGCGGCGAGAAGCCGCACGCGTTGCCGGGCCCCCTCGACCCCAAGCAGGGTCACAAAGTTGGCTTTACCCGCTGCCTCATCCTTCCCGGTCGCCTTCCCGACCGTCTCCAGATCTCCGGTGACGTCCAGCAAATCATCGGCAATCTGATAAGCCAGCCCAAGATCATTGGCGAACCCAGCCAGAGCATGGAACTCCGCTTCCGACGCACCACCAATAATCCCCCCTGCTTCAACGGCATAGGAAATAAGCGCACCCGTCTTCATACGCTGCATTCGAGTAATCGTGTTCAGGTCCCGCGTGTGATCGGTCCCCAGCATATCAATCATCTGGCCGCCGACCATGCCCCGCGCGCCGGCAGCTTCGGCCAATCGGTCGATGAGCTTCAGCCGCATCGCCGCGTCGCGATGCGTATCTTCATCGGCAAGAATTTTGAAGGCGAGCGTAAGCAGAGCGTCCCCAGCAAGCACGGCCGTCGCTTCATTATAGGCTTTGTGGACGGTGGGCTGTCCTCGCCGAAAATCATCATCGTCCATGCAAGGCAAATCATCATGGACAAGGGAATATGTGTGGACACATTCCAACGCCGCCGCGGTTCTCAGCAGCCACGTCTCATTCGCGTCGAACATGTTACCGCATTCCAGCACGAAGAACGGCCGCATACGCTTGCCATTTGCAAGGCCGGCGTGGCGCATGGCCCGCATCAGATCCGCTTCCGGACCACTCGCCGGCGGGATTAGCTGATCAAGAGCCACCGTCACCTTGTCAGCAATCTCCTTGAGCCGGGTCTCAAATTCCATGACGCGCCAGCCCCCGGGCCCGAATTAGTCGAACGCTGCAGGTTCGGTCGTGACCTTACCGCCTGCTCCCTGGACGATCTGTTCGACTTTCAGCTCAGCAGATTTGAGCTTGGCCTCACAATGGGTCTTCAGGGCTGCCCCTCGCTCGTAAATCGCGATGGATTGTTCGAGTTCAACATCGCCGCTTTCGAGTTTGCCGACGATCCCCTCGAGCTCTTTCAACGCATCTTCGAAGCTGAGGTCCTCCACCGGTTTGGCCTTACCAGCTGCCATGGGTTTTCTCCTTATTGGCCTGGACCATAGTTAACAGACCCCGCGCAAACAATGGTCGATGTCGATTTTGCACAAATCTGGTGTGCTATTTGCGATACTCAAATCGCCGCCACGCCCAATACTGATCCCCGCCATTATAGGAACACGTCCAGCCGAGCTTTCGAAGCTCTTTGCGAATCATCCGGTTGAACCAGCCATGAGCGGCGAGAAAAACCTTTCCATCCGCAGCCGCCTCGTGGAGTTCTTCGGCGGCCCGACGCGCGCGCATCCGCGACTCCTTTACCGACTCGCCGTCGAGCGAATGTCCAAACAGCCAGGCAATGCGTGCGAGGACGTTCCAGGTCTTGGGAAGATACTTCGCCCGCTTGAACCGAGGCGGTGGCAGCGGAGCCTCATTGAAAAGCGCGTCGGCCCGAGCATCTTGACCCGGCGCAGCAAGAGCCATCGTCTCATGGGCCCGCTTGCGGCCAGATGTCAGATAGGTGTCTGCGTCAGCCACCGCAGTCTGAAGTTTCGCCGGCGCAGCCTGACCAGCGGCCAGTCCACCCTCCTCATAGGCAGCCCACCAATCGACATAGGATTTCCAGTCGAGCTTTGGTCCCTTTGTCCGATCCAAGGCCGGCCGACCATGACGCGCGATAATGATGGGCCCGCGGATCGTGTCCATAGTTGCGCCGCCGGTACTATCGCTCAACGTCCTCGCCTTCACTCAATTCCGGGAACCGACTCCCCTCCACCCCTTCGCCTAAACCCGTTGATGGAAGGCGGCAAGAACATCATTGAGAATCTTTGCAACCCTCAAAGCGAGCGCCAAACGCGTGGCTTTGAACACTCCAGACGCGGATTGGTTGCGCATCGCTTGGTTGTCCAAAGCACCGTTTCGGCCCTACCAATCAGATTATCGAAAGGCACAAACCCAATCGACACATGACTGTCGACCCAGTTTTCTGCCGGATCACAATCCACGCTCGAGAACACGCCATTCACCGGCGGACAATGGCCGGTTGAGTTGCGGATGTTGCGCGTATCCGCTTTCGCACGCCGCGCCAGGGCCTCCCGATTACTGGTCGACAGAAACTCGGTATAGCGGGAATCTAGGGAATAATTTCGGTTGTCCCCCACGAAGAAGAAATGTCCCTCTGGCACGAGAAAGGTCTCTCCAGCGCCATTGATCACATTGCCGTTCCACTCATGGCTTAGAAATTCGGCCTCCCCGACCGTATTCAGATACTCCCTTGTATAGCGCTCACTCGGCTCTCTCTTGGGGCGATACCGAAAATCTCGCAGAAACTCGCCGCGGATATTTTCGCCATTCACATAGATATCGGGCCCGCGCACTTCGACCCGGTCACCCGGCATTCCAATCAGCCGTTTGATCATGACACGGTTCGTGTGTGGGTGCATGAACACCGCCACATCCCCGGCGTCCGGCATATTGGCGAAGATCCGACCTTTTCCGAGGGGCAACAGACGCCCAACGCCCCAGGGCACCGAGTGACGCGAATAGCCATAGGCAAACTTGTTCACAACAACTCTGTCGCCCACCTGCAAGGACGGCACCATGCTCTCCGACGGGATCACGCGCTGCTCGAACAACACCAAGGTGAACACAAAAAGCGCCGGAACAAAGACCACGAGCAGCCGTGCCCACTCCATGGCTTCCGCCTTCACCTTGTCCATAAGGGTCGCTTCAGACGTACCCGTCTCACTGCTATGGGAACCGGGGGTCGTTTCCGTCATACGCCATTACCCTTTTAGACAGCCTCTGCATTGCAAGACCACCCTGCCTTAGCCTCTCACGGACGGAACCGACAAGCCCGCATGCGCAACCTCATGGGCATATATGATGATTTCAGGGCAGCCCTGCCACCTCCGACAGCAGCCAAGCCCCATCAAGACGCCAATTTGTACAAATCAACGCCATCCTCACCGAGTTCCCGCACCGCTTCGCCGCGGCGAATAAGACAATTCAGATGCGCCAAAGCCTCACCCGTGGCCAACCCGATCATATCGTCTTCAATTTTGCGGGCAAAAATCGCGGGAAAAACATCAACCACGCGGCGCGGAGCCTCCTTCAAACGCTTTTTCAGACGTTCAAGCGCCTTCTCATGGCCATCAATCAGTGCCTGCAATCTATCATGGGCCCCTTTGAATGGTTCATTATGGCCAGGCAGAACCAAAACATCCGCCGGCACGCTGGCCTTCAGATGTGCGCAGCTCTTTAGCCAATCGGTCAGAGGGTCCGCATCTGGCTCAGTGGGATGGACCGATACATTCGACGAGATCCGCGGCAGGAGCTGATCACCTGCGATCAACACGTTGAGATCAGACGAATACAGACAGGAATGTTCCGGCGAATGGCCGTTGCCATGCAGAACCGTCCAAACACCGCCGCCCAATTCTATCTCGTCCCCGCCTGTCAGCCGGGTAAAACTGTCGGGCAGTCGGCTAACCCCGCGACCGAAGCCGCCAAACCGCCCGCGATAGGCATCGATATGATGTGGCTGCCACCCGGCGCGCTCGAAAAATTGAATGGCGGCCTCCGGAGCCTCACGCCCCGTATCGGCGCACAACATACGACACGTCACATATTCCAATCGGCTGATCCACAGCTCCGCTCCTGTCTTGCGGTGCAGCCACCCAGCCAGGCCAATATGATCAGGGTGCATATGCGTGCCGATCACCCGTTTGATCCGTCCACCCGCCACGGTTTTGTCAATTATACTCCGCCAAGCCGATTTCGTTTCATCAAGCGGCATACCGGTATCGACGATCGTCCAGCCATCGCCATCATCAATGAGAAATACATTGACCCATTTGAGGGCAAACGGAACTTCCATACAGGCCCAGTACACGCCCGGCACCACTTCCATGGTCTCCCCAACGCCGGGCCTGTCGGTTCCAAACGGATATGTCGGGCGCGCGCGGCCCGCGGTTTTGCCTTGCAGTCCATCCATAACGGCGGATATGCCACGGCTACACGTATCGGCCAATCGGTGACCTTGGGACAGCCAGGAAGAGATCCAATGTCAAACATACGCGCACTTCGAGGCCGGGCACACGGTGAGATCCCAACGCTCACAACAGATCGCTTGCAGCTTCGACCGCACACAATGGACGACCTTGACGTGCTGATAAAGCTCTGGGCCGACGAGACCTTCGTGCGATTTATCGGCCGTCGCCCCCGTACCGAACCTGAAGTTTGGAAAACCGTGCAGAGCATGATCGGAAGCTGGGCACTGCTCGGATACGGCTATTGGGTGATCGAAACCCGTCCGGCAGGTGAATTTGTCGGCGAGATTGGTTTTCTCGAAGGGTTGAGACCGGTGTCTCCCGCCCACACCGGCACGCCGGAAGCAGGTTGGGGACTATCACCCGACCACTGGGGCAAGGGCTACGCAACAGAAGCCTTGGAGGCTGCGCTGCGCTGGTCGGATGAGATTTTTCCAGACAAACGCTCCGTCTGCATGATTGAAGAGGACCATCACGCCTCGATCAGGGTCGCAGAAAAATGCGGCTACACATTTGCATACAGCACATCGCTCGATGGCGGCCCGATCCATATTTTCGAGCGGATCGGCACGTAAGAGGCATGGCCGTCTACTGGCTCGCTTCGTCAGCTTTCTGCTTGAGCTTTTCAAACATCTCCGAAATTTCCTCTTCGGAGAGATCCTCGTTTGCGCCGGTTGCGTCCTTATCCCCTTCTGAGGCCGGCGTCGCCGATGTGTCAGATACTTCAGTCTCCGCCGTATCTGAATCCACCAGCTCAGCCTCAGCATCATCCGCAGCAGGCACCTCCTCTACCTCGGGCGCATCGGCCACTCTGTCTTCAGCATGCTCCGCCAGATCCCCCGGCTCGACCGACAGCCGACAGAGCACGGTTTCAGATCCGACCAGTGTTTGACCTTCGCGAACCAGGAGACGTGCACCCGGCTTCAGATAAATATCGCACCACCCGCCAAGACGGCGCTTGCCGACAACACGTCCGGCCCGGACGGCGTCGCCGCTTTCGCTCGTCACTTCAAGCCGAGGCCCAAACCCGCCGGTCGAGAGGATCATCCCGACCATGTCGCTCCGGCTGCTAAAACTGAGATGGGCCACAGCCAGACCGGACAAATCCGGTGCCGTTGCCAAAACAATGGATGGATTGGGCTCTTCCTGGATGACAGACTGAATCTCTCCGGTAATCGGCGCATGAAACGTATTGGGGCTCATCGGTGAGGATGACACCCGAACCCTCAAATGTTCGCCCGAGGGCATCCTTAACTCTGCCGGCGGCACGGCCAGAAGCACCGATTGAACCACACCATCACAAGGCGCAATCACCAGATTCGAGGCATCTGGCACGGTCCGATCCTGTTTCCTGGTCGCAAAAAGAACGATGACCGCTGCAATTGCCCCTATCCAAAAGAGCGGACTCCAAATGGCTCCGAGAAGTAACCCGACAAGCCAAGCCGCAAGCGCGGCCACAATGCCCTCAAGATCAAACCCAATACGCGCCCAGGGCCGGCTTCCGCGGGCACTGAACTGGCTCTTTTCGTCGCTCATCTGGCCTATCTCTCCGACTAACCGACATCCTCGGTTTCTTTGGCATCCTTCGACTGCCTGTTCCACATCTCCGCATAGGCACCCGCGCGGGCGAGCAATGCATGGTGAGTGCCACGCTCGACGATCCTGCCTTGCTGCAGCACGATAATCTCATCAGCATTCTGCACGGTTGAGAGCCTGTGCGCCACCATAAGCGTTGTACGCCCTTTCGAAGCTTCTTCCAGAGCGCCTTGCACCGCAGCTTCGGTCTCGCTGTCGAGCGCCGATGTGGCCTCATCCAACACAAGAATGGCGGGATCGGTCAGGATCACACGGGCGATGCCAACCCTCTGCTTCTCACCGCCGGACAATTTCATCCCACGCTCCCCAACCCGGGTGTCCCAACCATCCGGCAAGGCTTCGATGAAATCCAGCAACTGCGCCCGTCTGGCCGCGTTCTGAATCTCGGCAAGAGATGCCTCCGGCTGCGCATAAGCGATGTTCGCACGGATCGTATCATTGAAGAGAACAACGTCCTGCGGCACGAGCCCAAGCGCGCGGCGAAGACTCATCTGATTGAGCGACCGCACATCTTTGCCATCGACCACCACACGGCCCTTATCCACATCATAGAACCGGAACAGCAATTTCAAAAGCGTCGACTTACCTGCTCCCGAGGTCCCGACAAACGCGACTGATTTGCCTGCCGGCACGTCGAAGCTGACATCCTGAATGCCCGCAGTCCTGCCATCATGGGCAAAACCAACGCCTTCAAAGCTGACATGCCCTTGCGGTCTTTTGAGCTCAATCGCATCTGCCCGATCCTGGACATCGCTCTCCATGGCAAGCAGGCCAAACAGCTTTTCCAGATCCACCGCGCCCTGCTTGATTTCTCGCCAAGCCCAACCAAGCAAGCCCAGAGGCCGGTAGAGGTTCATCATCAGCATCATCACAGCGGCAACAGCACCGACGTCAAGATTGCCCTCCACCACTTGCCAAGCAGTGAAACCCATCATCGCTAACAAACCACCATTGGTGATAAACTCTTGGCCGGCATTCAGAAGATTCAGCGACCGCGCCGTCACAACATAATGGCGGTTGTACACCTTCACCGCTTCATCATAGCGGTCGGTCTCGCGATCCTCAGCCGCAAACGCTTTCACCGTTTCAAAGTTCGTCATCGAGTCGACGGCACGGGCGCGCCACTCTGTGTCGGCCTCGTTCAATCGCCGGCGCTGGCGCACCCGCCACTCCGTCATCACAAAGGTGAACACCGCATAGGTGGCAACGGTGAGCACGGCGATCACGGCAAGAGCCACGTCATAGGTCACCGCCAGCACACCCGCCACAAGGCAAAGCTCTACCAAGGTCGGTCCGATATTGAACGACATGAACCGCAAGATGTAGTCGAGCGCCACCGTGCCCCGCTCAATAATCCGGTTTAGAGCACCGGTCCGCCGGGTCTGATGGAACCCGAGCGACAAATGCTGGGCATGGCGAAACGCATCGACCGCCATGATCCGTTGAGCATCCTGACTCACCGGCGAAAACAGCCACTCCCCCGCTTGCCGAAACGCGATCGCCAAGAACCGCCCGCCGGTAAACACCCCCAGAAAGATCAGCGCTGCCATCAACGCTTCGCCGCCATCGACACCATCTGTGAGCGCATTGATCGCCTGCTCCAGATAAAGGGGAGCCGCCACCGAGACGCCCCGTGAAACGAGCGTGAGCGCAACAGCCAGCAACATCACCGGCCGCCATTTCGCCAAATTTGGGCTCACCAAAATACCGATCACACGAGCCAATGCCGCGCCAAGACCGCCATCAGCCGTCTCGATTGCATCGATATTTTTTTGAGTTTTTGAATCCGCCATGGGCGACAAATAGGCTGGCCAGTGGCGCTCTGCCAGCCAAAACGAGAAATTTGAGTGGTCCTTATCGCCAAGCTGGTCTTATGGTGAGCGCTTATGTGTAAGGATTCGCCCCATGTCTGAGCTGAAATCGATTTGTGTGTATTGCGGATCATCGAACGATGTCGCCCCATCTTATCTAACGCTTGCCACCGAACTCGGACATGAACTCGCTGCCGCCAATATCCGACTTGTCTATGGCGGCGGCGGGGTCGGCCTCATGGGTGCATGCGCCCGCGCAACGCACCTGAAAGGCGGCAAGGTCCTCGGCATTATGCCTCGTTTTCTTCTTCAGAAGGAACGCATCTTCGACGAGGTGGAACACCGCATTGTCGACGACATGCACACCCGCAAACAAATGATGTTCGACGAGTCTGACGCCTTTATCGTGCTGCCTGGCGGCATCGGCACCCTGGAAGAAGCCGTGGAGATTCTCTCATGGGCACGGCTGAACCTGCACGCCAAACCGATGGCTTTCTTGGACCAGGATGGGTTCTGGGATCCATTCTTCGAGCTGATGGACCACATTATCGACGGCAAATTCACCCCGGAGGAGTTTCGCACGCTCCTCACCCACGCCGACACGCCGGGCCACGCCATCCAGGCGCTACAGGACAGATGTGTTGTGGTTTGATCTTGGTGCCACAATCGGATCTGGCCCTTCACAGGCCGCCAGCTCATAATGTATGACACCGTCTCATCAGGGGACGACCAATGAATAGTTTTAGACGCCTAGCAGCTGCCGCTCTTATAGCGCTGTCATCCTCGGCTCAGGCTGAACCTCCGGACGGAACCGAGGTGACCGGTTTCGGCGGTTTCTTCTTCCGGGCCGAAGATCCTAAGACCCTGGCAGACTGGTACCTGCATAATCTCGGCATAGACAGGGTACCGACCACTTACGATGTCGAGCCGTGGACTCAGGACGCCGGACCAACTGTCTTCTCCCCCTATCCCGAAACGTCAGATGCCCTCGCCCCTGCGGGAAAAGTCTTTATGCTGAATTTCCGAACCGAAGACCTCGACGGTCTCGTCGCCCACCTTCGCGAAAATGGTAGTGAGGTCACGGTTGAAGAAGAAGTCTATCCGAATGGACGGTTTGCAACACTGGAGGATCCCGAAGGCAACCCTATCCAACTCTGGGAACCTAAGGATCCTTCAAACTAGTCCCCAGCCTATCTATCCCAATCGAGCCTTCACCCTATCCCAATCGAGCCTTCACCCGCTCGCGTCCCATCAGCTGAAGCATCATCGACATGTCCGGGCCGTGGGCCTGGCCGGTAATCGCTTTGCGCAGCGGCATGAACAGGCTCTTGCCCTTGCGGCCCGTCTTCTCCTTCAGCGCCGTGATCCATTCCTTCCAGGCACCCTCACCGAATTCCGTCTCCGGCATCAGGGCTTTGGCCTCCTCGATATAGTCCGCATCGTCACTCTCTATAACCGGCACCACGTGGCCATAGACGACCTCGATCCACCCTTTCACATCGGAAAACTTGTCGCTGTTCGCCTTTACGGTATCCCAGAAGCGCGGATCCTCCACAGCCCGGGGATCGATCTCTGCAAGCGCATCTTTAACGGCCTCAAATGGCTTCTCTCGCAGCAATTGTGCGTTCAGCCCCTCCAGCTCCTTTTCATCAAAACGTGCCGGAGCCCGGCCAATCTTGTCGAAGGAAAACTCTTCGGACAATATGCCAAGCGACGCCCGCGCTTCGACATTATCGCTCGTGCCAATTTTGGCGAGCAGCGAACAGATGGCCATTGGATCAATACCGTCAGCACGCAACTGATCCATGGAGAGCGACCCCAGCCGCTTTGATAGCGCTGCCCCGTCCGCCCCGACCAGGAGAGGTGTATGGGCCATGTCTGGAGATGACCCACCAAGCGCACGGAATATTTCGATTTGCGCGCCGGAATTCGTCACATGATCCTCGCCCCGCACAACATGGGTAATGCCATAATCAATATCGTCGACGACGCTCGGCAGCGTGTAGAGATAGGACCCGTCACCCCGGATCAGGATTGGATCAGAGAGCGAGCTTGTATCGATTGACTGCTCGCCGCGCACCAGATCCCTCAACTCGATCCGATCGCCTGACAGTTTGAACCGCCAATGGGGCGTGCGCCCTTCCGCTTCCAGCTTGGATTTCTCGTCAGCACTCAGATGGAGCCCCGCACGATCATAGACCGGTGGCCGCCCGCGGCTCAACGCAATCTTCCGCTTCCTTTCCAGCTCATCCGCCGTTTCATAACAGGCATACAGCAAGCCATCCGCCCTCAGCTTGTCCGCCGCTGCATCATATTTGTCGAACCGGTCCGATTGGTTGAACGTATCGGCCCAGTCGAGCCCCAGCCAGGTTAGGTCTGTTTTTAGCCCGTTTTCATAGTCTTTCGTCGAACGCTCCTGATCCGTATCATCGACTCGCAGGATAAATTTCCCGCTTTGAGCATGGGCAAACAGCCAATTGATCAGGGCGGTGCGGACATTCCCAACATGGAGCTTCCCCGTCGGCGACGGCGCAAAGCGGACAGTAACGGACATCGATCTTCACTCTTTTGCGAATTCAGAGGCGTCTTCGACACCAAATCGCGGCAGATGTGAAGGCCGATGCCGTCAAAAATCAGTCCAGCACGTCGGCGACGACGCTCGTATCAGCGCGTTCATCTCTATGGGTCAGCCAGGCGATCAAGACCCAGGTGGAATGAAAGGCGAGCCCTGCGCCAAAGGCCGCCCAACCCGGGATCGGGCCCACATGGGATCGGTCGACGAACTCTACGAAACTGGTCACCTCAACAGGATGAATCGCAATCTTCGCAAAATAGGCAATGCCCTGCACAGCGAAGAGATACCCATAATTCCGCCGCAGCCGCCGGCCCACAGCGCGCGCGAAACTGATCCGCATCTTCGGCTTGAGATAGTCATCTGACAGCGCCGCACCCCGATCAATGGGAATATTCGCTCCCTCGCCTCGTAAAAGCGGCACATAAACCGCGATTTCCAGGATCCGCGCCCGAAACCGCCAGACATTGAAATACTGATATCGTCGCGCTTCCAGGATCAGGAACATGACGGTCAAAAGTCCGGATAGGACCATAGGAAGCGGCGAGCTTTCCGACGTGGCAAACGTAATCGATAGCGCCACACCCGTCGTCAGAACCGCCCAATTGGTCGTCGTGTCCAATCTCTGCCGCCAGATCGTCGAGCGATATACCTCGCCCCGATAAAGGTGGGCCAGGGCCCCGATCTCCTTCGAACCGGAAATCGGCTCCATCGGATCCAGATCGTCAAACGTATCAGCCATGGTCAAATATTGCGCGAATCGGCGCTCCGGGCAAAGGTAGAGAAAGTTTACACCTGCGGTTCCCACAGCAAAAGCCATGCCCGTTTCTCGTCTTCTCTTCGTTCTTGTCCTTGCCGCCTGCGCCAGCCCCACCGCGCCGGACCCCCAAAACGCAGCGCCAGCAATCACCGCAAATGAGTTGCCAGACGGCACGAACGCGGCGTCAGACCCCCTATGGCAGCCCGCCGACACCGGCCTCCTCCACATCGAATCGGGGGTGACCTGCCCCAGCATCGTCGCAGACTTTGCCTTCACAGGGGAGGTCGCCTTTCCTGGCCAGGGTCCAGGGCGCGACGTGGCCTGCAATTACATCGCCGAAACCGGCGGCGCGATCCGCCTGCACATCACCCGATTTGCCCGCACAGTCTCGACGGACGCCTATCTCAAGGGCTCCCTTGAAACCATAAAGGCCCGCTACCGCCAGACCGTCGCGATTAATCCCCCAAGCTCGACGCCCGGCCGGCCCATAACCCCCTCAGCTGCGGCCCTTCGCACCGACGCTTTGTCTGCCAACCGCCCCGGCACCCCGGTTGATACAGCCCTCTGGATCGAACAGGTCGGCGACTGGCACATCAAGATCCGCGCCACTTACGAGATCGATCGGACTGCCGCGGCCGCCACCGCCGTCAGCACACTCTTCAGCGCGGTGCGCGCCGATCTCTCTGACCTGACCGTCTACTGAATGCGGCAGCATGAACACCCCTCTCCCAGCGAGAACCTTGGCCCGAAGGCCCAAACACCCTATTCTCCCCGTCTGTAGGAGATCCGCCAAATGTTCCTCAATTTCTTCAACGAACTCCGCGACGCGAAAATCCCCGTCACGCTGAAAGAATATCTCGTCTTGCTGAACGCCATGGATGAGGACGTGATCGATATGGATGTGGAGGAGTTTTACTACCTCTCCCGTTCCGCCCTCGTGAAGGATGAACGCAATCTCGACAAGTTCGACAAAGTCTTCGGCCACGTGTTCAAGGGCCTGGACGGCCTTGCCGATGCAATTGAGTCCCAGGACCTCCCGGAAGAATGGCTCCGCAAAATGTCGGAGAAATTCCTCACACCGGAGGAAATGGAAGAAATCGAGGCCCTCGGCGGCTGGGACAAGCTCATGGAGACGCTGAAAGAGCGCCTCGAAGAACAGAAAAAACGCCATGAGGGCGGCAATAAATGGATCGGCACCGGGGGCACCTCGCCCTTCGGCGCGAATGGCTACAACCCCGAAGGCGTCCGCATTGGCCAGGACAAGTCCCGCCACCGCCGCGCCGTAAAAGTCTGGGACAAGCGCGAGTTCAAGAACCTCGACGACTCCGTCGAACTCGGCACCCGCAACATCAAGATCGCCCTGAAGCGCCTGCGCAAATGGGCCCGCGATGGCGCGCCGGACGAGTTGGACCTCGACGCCACCATCCGCAACACCGCCAAACAGGGCTATCTCGATATCGAGATGCGCCCGGAAAAGCGCAACTCCGTCAGTGTCCTTCTGATGCTCGATATTGGCGGCTCCATGGACCCCTATATCCGCGTCTGCGAGGAGCTGTTCTCCGCCGCCCGCGCCGAGATCAAGAACCTGGAATATTTCTACTTCCACAATTGCCCCTATGAGGGCCTGTGGCAAGACAATCGCCGCCGCTATAATGAGCGCATCCCCACCTGGGACGTGCTCAACAAATACCCGTCCGACTACAAGGTCATCTTTGTCGGCGACGCCACGATGAGCCCTTACGAGATCACCTATGCGGGCGGCTCGGTCGAACACTGGAACGAGGAAGCCGGCGGGCTCTGGCTTCAGCGCTTTGTGGAGATTTACCCAGACCTCGTCTGGCTGAACCCCGTCAAATCAAATGCCTGGGACCATACCGGCTCCATCCAGCTCATCCGCGAACTCATCGGCCCTCAGCGCATGTTCGAACTGACTTTGGCTGGGCTCGAAGACGCAATGAAGGAGTTGGGGCGGTGAGTGATCGATCGCAAAGCGAATAATCGATCCAGTGGATCGATTATAGATCACGAACGCTCCAAAAGGAGCATTTATGACTTCGGATAAAAGACAATGAAACTGGTGGCGACACTTACCTTTTCCGTTTGTGCGCTGATCTTATCGAAAACGGCCTTCGCTCAAGAATTTCAGAAGATTAGTAATGATCGATTATTAGCCCCCGCTCCAATTGATCAAGAAATAGAGGTCGTGGACGGGGACACAATCTGGATGGGGATCCATCAGATAAGACTTTATGGAATTGATGCCCTCGAACCAAAACAGGAGTGCTTAAAGGCCGGATCGCCCAAAACGTATTGTCATCTTTCAGCATCTGAACTTCTGCGGACCTATACACGTCGCCCCGACTTCCGCTGCGAGATCCATACGAGAGATGGTGAAGGCAGGCCTTGGATCAGATATGGCCGCTATATCGCATCCTGTTACGCCGGTGATACAGATGTGAATTTAGAGCTAGTTAGACAAGGCTGGGCTTACGCAGACCTGCGATATGGAGAGAGCTTTGAACGGGCTCAAATGGCTGCGTTCAATGACGGCGTTGGCGTTCACTCAACGGATCATCGCCCACCGTGGGAATGGCGAAAAAGTCAACGCGACGATAGTTGCGCTTGCGAATAGAGTTCCCTCCGCCGACCCCAGCGGAGGCTGGGGTCCAGGGTGCTCACTCAACCAAATGACAAGCGGCAACTTATGGACCATGGATACCCGCTTTCGCAGGTATCGGCGGTGAGCGAGTGACAGCACCTGCAGGCATGCTTTGTCATCCCGGAAAGGGCGCAGCACTTATCCGGGACCCAGAGAACGACGAAGGCACTTTTCCTTCTGGGTCCCGGATCGCCTCCAGCGTCCGGGATGACCATGAAAACAACATAAAATCTATCAGACCGCCCTCACCCCACCCCATAATCCTCCCATGCGATCCGAAGATCCCCTCTTCCCCATAGCGATACGAAAACTCAGCCGCACGGTCACGGCCCTTATCGGCTGAGCCGGCGTGCATCTGGCCGAACACACCCCTCCAAATGGAAACTCGGAAAAGCGCACACGCCCCTTAAGGCCTGGCAGAACTCACCCGTTCAGATACGCATTCACGACTCTGAACACTCGAGCCGGGTCTTCCAGTTCTGAGAAATGCCCA
The DNA here is from genome assembly GCA_039817885.1 of Pseudomonadota bacterium. GTDB lineage: Bacteria > Pseudomonadota > Alphaproteobacteria > Caulobacterales > Hyphomonadaceae > CALLCD01. Next base: position 53,637 of record JBCBUY010000005.1, read on the forward strand.
AGATCTTCGAAGCCAACATGCTCCACCGTATCCGAGAAGCTCGAAGAGCTCTTTTCGTTTTCAACGGGGTGAGACCGATCCGCCCGCCCCCAGAGCGATAATACCGGCCGGTCGACCGGCGCGAGCGTCACACCCGGATCCATATAGACCTGGTAGGCGCTGGCGAGAGACCATAAGGCACCGTGCTCGAAAGATTGGCGGGCGCAATCGCAAAAATGCTCGATCTTGTCCGTGTTCCCCACGGAAACTTTGTACCAGTCCGGCATCCGCTTTGGGGCCATACGGCTCATCAGAAACTGACCGACAACCGGCCTGCCCAGAATTCCCTTCGGATCCCGGGCCGCTTTCCAACGCGCAAAGGCGGCGACATCGCCCACTTGCAACGTCACGAGATCGGAAACGAGCTCTGGCTGGCGCGCGGCGAGATCGATCGCCGCCAAACCCGCCACACAAGAGAACGCCCAGATGGCTTGCTTGCCCGCAACGGCTCTCAAAAACAGGGCAAGGTCATCATTCGTTTCCCGAAAGCCGAAGCGATAATTGCCCCGTGTCGCGGAAAACCCCATCCCCGGCAGCTCAACAATCACCACCCGAAAGCGCTTGGAAAAGACATCCAGCAGCTCATCATACACCTCCAGCGTCACCGGTGGATCGGCCGTGAGCACCAAAGTCTGCGCATCGCTGATCTGGGAGGAACGTTCGCGATACCTATACTGGACTTTCGGGGTGTCGAAGAATTTGATTTCGCTTGATGTTTGTGATGGCCAGCCGGTTCGAAAACTGCGTTGCCGCGCCTTCCAGCCCAGCGTGTCGAGCCGAAGCCCCAGGGTGCGAAGCCAGCTCATGCCACCCTCTCCGCCGCACGCTGGAGAAAGACAAAAGCCAAGATGACGTAGACCATGATCGCCGCGTGCCGGGCCACGATGGAACTATCCGCTCCTGCCTGCCAGGTCAGCCAGGCATCGCCCGCCGGCATTAGAATAGCGACGCCCGCCATCCAGGCGAGCGCATGCAATCTCTTGGTCGCAAGCAAGACGACGATCAGCCCGGCGATGAAGGCCGTCCGTAATCCGTACACACCCACAAAACCAGCATCGGCGAGATCGGCGAGTGGCAATCCCATATATGTCGCGAAACCGGCAGGGTCCGTAAATGCTCGAATGGCATTCAAAGCCTGCAGCACGGCCATCACGGCTGCAAGCCAAAATCCAACAGTGCGAACCATGGGTATCGTCGAAGTGCTCATCGTCGTCTCATCCTCATTTGGCCACGACTACTTGCACAAACGGGAGAGGAGGCTGTATATCCAAAAATGAAAAGCTGTTTTTCAGGATTGCAATATGAGCTCTTTGGATTGGGAAGCCTTGAAGAGTTTTCTTGCGGTGGCAGAAGACGGCAGCCTCTCTCGGGCAGCAACGCGCCTGGATATATCGGTCGCAACGCTCGGCCGGCGAATCGATGAGTTGGAGGCAGAGATTGGGTTCAAGGTGATCCGCCGCGGCCCGCGAGGCACCACCACGACGCCAGAAGGACAGCGCATTGCGGATCTAATTAAGCCGGGTGCAGAGTATTTTGGAGAATTGGATCGACTGGTGCGGGTCATGACGAAGGGCATTGATCGCCCCCCCATTCGGGTCTCATCAACAGAGCCAATGATTGCGGATGTACTCGCCCCCAGAACACCCAAACTCTTATCGGAGCACCCCCATATCAAGATTGAGTTCGAGACGTCCTTGGAGCTATCGAACCTCAATCGGGGAGAGGCAGACATTGCCGTGCGGATGGTGAAGCCAAGCGGCGAAACGCTCATAACACGCCGCCTACCGAAAATTCAGATCGGCTTATTCGCCGCGACGTCATATCTGAACACCAAATCGACCAAGATAGATCTGCAGTCAGAGTCTCTGCTTTGGTACGATAGTGCGTATGGAGACATTGCGGAAAATCTCTGGCTAAAACGGCAAAAGCTGGAAGACCAAGTGGTCTTGCGATCAGGAAGCGTGCGCGCTCTGCCAGGCCGCCCTCGCAGGGTGCGGCATTGCACCCTTGCCAAGTTTTTTGGCGAAGAAAATCGGATTGGTTCCGATCGCTGGTTTCCAACTCCCCGATCGAACCCCCTGGATGGTATTCCACCGCGACACGCGCCATCACCCTCAACAGAAGAGTGTTCGAGACTGGATCGAGGCGGCCTGCAAAGAGGCCATTTCGGAAGGATAAATCAGAGAGATGGCCTGGCTGAGCGCCAATCCCGCCCCCTCTCACAAACAAAATCTATCCGACCGATCTCGCGCCTGCTGCATACTCCCGGTCATGCGCACTGATGATGCCCTGTTTTCCATAGCGATCGAGCAGATCGGCCTTGCCGTCATCGGCCTGATCGGCTGGACGGGCATTCACATCGCCGAGCGAACCCCCGCCAAATGGCGCCTCCGCCGGGCCGGGACAAAGCTGAAAGCGCTGGAAAATCTCGTCCGCCGGCTGATCATGCTCATCGCCCTGAAGCTGGACGTCGCACCCAGTGAGGGATGTGGCGCAACCAAAGTCCAAGAACAGGATGCAGGGCTACAACCTTCTGAAACATTTGAGGATATTGAGCGGGCCGTGTTCCCGCAGACCCGCCGGGTCAGCCTCTCCCTCCTGCCGCCGCTGATGGATTTTTCCGAACGGCCGGATTTCTCAGGGTTTCAGCGGGCCCGGGTGCCGGTCCATATCGCTGTGCGCCGGTTCTCCCGGCGGATCGTCGCGCTTCAAAAGGTGCTTGATGCGCCCGAAGCCCACGCGAAACGCCTCGCCCGGCGGCTTCATGATATCCGCAAATCGGGTGAACTGACGCCGATTGTTGCGCCCGGAGCGCCGCCCGCCGGCCTCTCCCCCGAGATCGGCATTCTCCATGGCGGGATCAGTTTTGAGCTGAGAGAGGCGCTGAAAGGGTGGGACAGTTCTTAGTCTATCCCCGCCTAAAGCAGCTCGGCATCCGTAATCACTTCGATCAAGGACGGTCCATTGTGGGCGATGGCTTTGGCAAGGGCCTCATCCAGCTTATCCCGCGACTGGACAAGTTCGCCCATGCCGCCGCACGACCGAGCAAACCCAGCAAAACTCGGATTAACGAGGCTCGTCTGCCAGACATCGAACTCGGCCGCTTTCTGCTCCTTGGTGATTTTGCCCAGCTCCGAATTGTTCATCAGAACATGGGTAACATTCATGCCATACTTCACCGCCGTGGTGAAATCCATCGCATACTGGCCGAAGCCACCATCGCCAGAGATGGAGATCACCTTGCGGCCCTTATAAGGCCCCTCTTCCTGGGTTGCCGCCCAAGCGCCCATGCCGGCGGGAAACGCAAAACCGATAGAGCCGAGATAGCCGGACATCAAAACGCGCTGCTGACCGGTCGGTTCAAAATAGCGCCCGAAGGAATAAGTGTTATTGCCAACATCGACCGGCAAGATCGCATTGGCAGGCGCATGGCGTGTCAGCGCCTCAAACAGCGCCGCAGCCGAAACCCCTTTTCCGCGATCCTCACCGACGCGCCGCGCTTTCTCGGCCCGCCAGAGCCGCCAGCGTTCAGCAACTTCATCGCGGAGATCGGTCGATGCGCGCCCAAGGCGATCGAGTTCGGAACTGAGAAGATCCGCAGTAACAGCCACATCGCCCATCACCGGAACCGTCACCGGGTGCCTTTTGGCAAGGCGCATCGGATCAGTATCCACCTGGATTGTCGGTGCACCTTCATAAATACCAGTATGATCGGAAAAGCTCGATCCGAAGACAAGCAGCACATCCGCTTCATTCATGAACCAACTCGCAATCGGCGTTCCCGACCGGCCCATTACACCTGCCGCCAGCGGATGATCATCGCCAATCTGTCCCTTGGCTTTGAACGTTGTCGCAACCGGCGCACCGAGTTGCTCGGCGAGGGATATGACACGTTCCATGCCCTGGAGTGCGCCGTAGCCAACAATGATCATTGGCCGCTTTGCGGTTTTCAGGAGGTCGACGGCCTCAGCCACAGCGGACGGCGGCGGACCAACAGCAAGGTCGGCCATGCGGCCCGCTGGACTTTGCGGCTTGGAACCATCTGGCGCGGGTTTCGGTTGTACATTATCCGGGAAGACCAGATGGCCAACGCCGCGTTGCAGGATCGATGTTTTGATGGCCTGCGTCATCAGCAACGCATGATCGCTCTCCGGATGAACAGTCTCGGAGAACTCTGCCACCGACTCAAAGGCCGCCTCAAGATCGATGTCCTGAAAGGCATGAACACCCACGACTTGATCCTGAACCTGTCCGGTCAGCGCGAGCGCTGGTGCGCCGTCGACTTTCGCATCCCAGAGCCCGGTTAGAAGATTCGTCGCACCAGGACCCGCAATGGTCAGCGCCGCAGCGGGATGTCCGGTCAGCTTGCCATATCCCGAAATAGCGAACGCCGCCGCGCCCTCATGGCGGATGCCATAATAGCGGAGCTTCCCCTCGCTTTCCTGAACCCGAAGGGCATCAGCAAGACCGAGATTGGAGTGACCAACCATCCCGAACACGCTCGTGACGCCCCAATTTGTCATGGTCTCAGCCATAACATCCGCAATCGTTCTCGGACGGGCTGGGCGTGCCGGAACACCGACATAAATGCCGTCATCCCGCATCTCCACATCGAACATCTCCTGCCCGCTGTCTTCATGCCCCCCCGGCGGTTTGCCGGTCAGAGGGTCAAAGTCCCAGCCATGCCAGGGGCAACGGAGCCAGCACTGATCGTCAATGCCCTTTTCGATCGAGCCCTCTCCAAGCGGGCCGCCCTGGTGCGGACATTTATTGTCCATGGCCGCATATTGGCCCTGAAAGTGAACAAGCGCGACCGATTGCGCACCAGCACTCGCCGACTTGACACGGCCCTCGGCGACTTCGCCCACCTCTGCGATCTTATGCCAGATCAATGTGGTTGTGTGTTCGGACATATCTCAACACCCCTCTATTGCCGTGCAGCCATCTATCGAAACGGTAACACCAAGCAAATCAAATATCGCTCACAAAGTTTTGGGGACCTTATTGTCCCAGCCATACACCCTATCATGTGCCACCAGGTGTTGGATGAATTATCGAAAAAGCAGGCTGAGCCAAAAGCTAGAAGCCAGGCTGGATTGGCCCGTCGGCGAGCCCTTTCACAAATTGATCGACATGGGCGCTGCCGGAGGAATCCACCGTCGCCGCCGGGCCGCGCCAGATGATCTTGCCTTCGAACAGCATGGCGATCTCATCGGCGATCTTCCGCGCAGACGGCATATCATGCGTGATCGAGATCGTCGCCGCGCCAAGCGCCTTCACCTGCTCGACGATCAGATCATTAATTGCATCCGCGGTGATCGGATCAAGGCCAGTTGTCGGTTCGTCGAAAAAGATCAGATCCGGCTGGGAGATGATCGCCCGGGCAAGGCCAACACGCTTCTGCATGCCACCGGAAATTTCGGCCGGACGGAGATCAGCGACATCGGGCCCGAGCCGGACTTTGCGGAGCGTTTCGATCGCGCGCTCCTTCGCCTGTTTTCGATTAAGCCGTTCGGCATGGATCAAACGGAAGGCGACATTCTCCCAGACAGTCAGACTGTCGAACAGCGCCGCCGACTGGAACAACATCCCGATCCTCGCCCGCATGGCATCCCTGGTCTTGCCCTGGTTGCGGGTCACATCGTCGCCGTCAAACAGGATCTTTCCAGCATCCGGCGTCATCAATCCAAGAGCGTTTTTGAGCATCACTGATTTGCCGGACCCCGATCCCCCGATCACGACAAGCGATTGTCCGGGGGCCACATCCAAATCGACGCCGCGAAGCACATGATTGGAGCCAAAGGACTTTTCGACACCGCTAAGTTCCAGAAGCGCAGTCATATGCCAATCCTCACAAATAGCGTGGAGAGCATATAATTCGTCGCCAGAACCAGAACCGCCGCGCCAACCATGGAGAGCGTCGCTGCCCGCCCAACGCCGGTTGCGCCAGCTTTCGATTGGCTGCCTTGATAACAGCCCATCAGCGCGATCACTGCCCCGAAGACCGCCGCCTTGATCAGACCGGCATTCACATCGGTGGCCTCAAGGAAATCAAGTGTGTTCCGAAGATAGACAGTGGAATCGAAGCCAAGGCTCGCCGTACTGACCAGCCAACCGCCGGCGACCCCAATTATATTGGCGACGATAACAAGAAGCGGCATCGTAATCACCGCCGCGATCAGGCGCGGTGCGTAAAGATAGCGCGGCGGACTGGCCGACAATGTTGTAAGCGCATCGATCTGTTCGGTAACCTTCATCGCGCCGACCTCGGCCGCGATCCCGGCACTGACCCGACCGGCCAACATAAGACCGGTGATAACCGGGCCGAGCTCCCTCGTGATGCCAAGCACCACAATGTTCGGAACGAACTGCTCAGCATTAAACCGCGCGCCGCCAGTATAAATGTTCAGCGCAAGCGCGGCACCAATGAACACCGCGGCAAGGCCGACAACGGGAAGAGAATAGAAGCCGATGCGGATCATCTGCCGCCAGATTTCACCCGGATACCATCTCGGCGTAAGCGCGGCCACCACAGTCGAACCCGCAAACGCACTAAGCCGGCCGATCTCCCTCAGAAGCCCAACAGCAACCACGCCGATCAACTGTATCGGCAGCAGAAAACCCGGTTCGATCCGTTCACGCTCAGCCATGCCAAACACGCTCCACGCGGGGACCGATCCCCGTCAGCAATTCATATCCCAACGTTCCGGCAGCTTTCGCCTGCGCTTCGAGGTCGGCATGGCTTCCTATAAATTCAGCGGCCATACCCGGCGTCACCATGCAGGAAATGGCGGTCACATCAAGTGTCGTGAGATCCATGGAGATGCGACCGACAATATCGCAGCGCTCCCCCTCAATGTAGGCGAAGCCGGAATTGGACAAGGATCGCAGCAAACCATCAGCATAGCCGATTCCGATCGTCGCCAGCCGACGCGGCGTGTCGAAGTGCCGGGTGGCTCCGTATCCCGTACTCGCTCCTTCCGGGACATCGAAGACGGACAGAACTGGTGCTTCCAACGTCATGGCTGGCTGCAAAGCCGCGGACGTTGGCAGCTGAACGCCCCCGCCATAAAGCGCTATTCCAGGTCGGACGAGATCAAACCCATAATCGCCGAGCCCAAGACCCGCCGAGTTACTCAGCGAGCGCTTGGCCTCTGGCCACGCATGGGCAATCTCGACGAAACGCCGACGCTGCTCTTCATTCATCGGATGGTCCACCTCGTCAGCACACGCCAAATGCGACATCACCATCGCGACGGGGGATTTATCCAACAGCACGCTCGCAGTGTTAATGTCACCTGCACTGAGTCCCAAACGGTTCATGCCCGTATCCACATGCAGGACGGCACCAGTACCCGTGGAGAGGTCCGATGCGAGCCAGTCCTTCAATTGCGGAAGCGAGTTGATGATGGGAATTAGATCATTTGCAACCGCGCGCGGTATGTCTCCACCCATGACACCATTGAGGACATAAACAGTTACATCCGGCCCCACAGCATTGCGAACAGACACGGCCTCTTCCACAGTCGCCGTAAAGAAGGTTCGGCAGCCAGCACCATGCAAACGCGGACAAATCTCCGCTACACCATGGCCATAAGCATTGGCTTTGACGACCGCCGCGATTTCGGCACTTCCCGCAATGGAGTGAAGCGCTTTCCAATTGGAAACGATCGCCGATGGATCGATAGTGGCTTTGGCACGAACAAGCATCCTGCTTCGCCCTTAGGGCGTTCGGACCTAGAAGTCATCCTTCGAGATGTTTCGGTCCAGATTGCCGAACCGGGTGAGGTTCTCATCAAAAGCCAGCTGTACCCGGCCAATCGGCCCGTGACGCTGCTTGCCAATGATGACCTCTGCTGTGCCATAGACTTGGTCCATTCGGTCACGCCAGCGCTGCCATTTCTCGGCCGACTGATGATCGTTTGGATCGTTTTGCGGCTCGGTGCGTTCCAAATAGTAGGCTTCTCGATAGACGAAAGCGACAACGTCAGCATCCTGTTCGATCGAACCAGATTCCCGCAGATCGGAGAGCAAGGGGCGCTTGTCATCGCGTTGTTCGACCTGGCGGCTGAGCTGAGACAAAGCAATCACAGGAACATTCAGCTCCTTTGCGAGGGTCTTAAGCCCCATGGAGATTTCAGTGATTTCCTGCACGCGGTTACCCTGGGAGCGCATGGATCCATTTATCAGCTGCAAATAGTCGATGATAATCAGATCCACGCCATGGGAGCGGTGGAGCCGCCGCGCCCTGGCCGATACCTCGCTAATCGATTGACCGCCCTTATCGTCGATAAAGAGCGGGATATTCTGCAACTCCTCTGTTGCATCGCGAAGCTTCTCGAACTCCTGCTTGTCAAAGTCACCCTGCCGGATGCGGTGAGACATGATCGCGGTTCGCTCAGCCAGAATCCGCGTGGCCAACTGCTCGCTGGACATCTCCAACGAGATAAAGGCGACCCGAGCGCCCTCCACCGTTTTCTTTGTCCCATCATCTTGCGGCTCTCCACGCCAGGCATTCGCCGCATTGAAAGCGATATTGGTCGCCAGCGAGGTTTTTCCCATAGACGGGCGGCCCGCAAGGATAATCAGATCAGACCGGTGAAGCCCGCCAAGCTTGTGATCGAGATCATCAAGATGGGTCGCAATCCCAGCGATTTTGCCTTCGCGCTGAAAGGCCGCTTCCGCCATAATCAGCGACTCGGCCATGGCCTCGCTGAAGTGGATGAACGCCTTGTCCGTCGATCCTCGCTCAGCAAGGTCGAAGAGATGTCGCTCGGCCAGTTCGATTTGCTTGGCCCCATCTTCGCCAGGCTCAGGCGACATCGCCTTTGCCTGCATCGTCGATCCAACATCGATCAACTCGCGGCGCACAGCGAGATCACGGATCATGCGCGCATAGTCGAGGATCTCTGGACCAAAGGCTGCGCTATCGAGCAGTTCGGCAAGATAACTTGCCCCGCCAATCACCGTCAGCTGCTCAGTTTTCTCAAAATGCTCCTGCAGCGTGACGCCATCAGCGACCCGCCCCTGCTGGATCATGATTTGCGCGGTCTCATAGACCTCCCTATGCGCCGGCGCATAAAAGTCCGAAGGACGCAGGACGTCCGCCACACGCTGGAACGCGTTGTTATCAAACAAAATCGCCCCGAGCACCGCCGCTTCCGCCGCGAGATTGTTAGGAGGTACAATCGTGCTTTGTGTGTGTCTTAGATCATCAGCCATGGCGGCGTGTCATAAATCATTCTTTTTTGTAATACGCGGCTTGATTTCTTCAGGTTCTCTTTCCGTCCCATCACATTGCCGGAAATCCACAGCTCTGTTCCGTTCTGTGAATGACCACGAAAAACCTCCGTTTTCTGATGAACTGATTCTGCAGCCCGAAATTGCCCCTCTAGCATGTTCCTGGTATGTTCCAAAGTCTGTGCGTCAGCCGGATAGCCGATGATTGCACACCGAATCCGCTTAAAAGGTCCCTCATGGTCAAAATCGCCACGTCCCAGTTCGTTTGCCAATCCTGCGGAGAGATCCACTCCAAATGGGCCGGCCGCTGCAGCAGCTGCGGCGAATGGAATACGCTTGTCGAAGAAACAGGCTCACCGGTTCCAGGTGGCTTGAAAGCTGAAAAATCCGGCCGGAAGAAGCCGTCAAAGACCCAGTTCACCGCCTTGAATGGAGCCGATGACCCACCGCAAAGAATCATGATGGGCGTTGACGAGCTCGACCGCGTCTTTGGCGGCGGATTGGTGCCAAGCTCTGCAACCCTGATCGGCGGCGACCCCGGCATCGGTAAATCGACTCTCTTGCTACAGGTGGCTGCCCGGCTCGCCCGCAACGGCCTTGATGTTGTTTATGTCTCCGGCGAGGAGGCCAGCGCGCAAATACAGGACCGGGCCCGTCGGCTGAAGGTCGAAGAAAGTCCGGTACAACTCGCCACAGAAACTGACCTCAGAAAGATCCTCTCGGCCCTGAAGAGCGCCAGCCCCGACTTCGTAGTGATCGATTCAATCCAGACACTCTGGTCAGACAGCCTCGATGCTGCCCCAGGCTCTGTCGGCCAGGTGCGCGCCTGCGCACAGGAATTGACCCGATGGGCCAAAACATCGGGGGCAGCATTGGTCATCGTCGGTCACGTCACCAAGGAAGGCCAAATTGCCGGTCCCCGTGTGGTCGAACACATGGTGGATACGGTCTTCTATTTCGAAGGGGAACGCGGCCACCAATTCCGCATTCTACGCGCCGTCAAAAATCGGTTCGGTCCGACGGACGAAATCGGCATTTTTGAGATGAGCCGTTACGGTCTTGCGCCCGCCCCTGAGCCGTCTGAACTCTTCTTGTCTCCAGACAGTGAGGATGCCGGCGGAGCAGCTGTCTTCGCAGCTATGGAAGGCTCCCGCCCTGTCCTCGCCGAGATCCAGGCCCTGGCGGCAGTTTCCTCCTATGGGACACCGCGCCGCTCCGTCATCGGATGGGATGGCGGAAGACTGGCCATGTTGCTCGCCGTTATGGAAGCCCGGTGCAGCGTCAGTCTGGCCGGCCGCGACGTCTATCTCTCCGTGGCCGGTGGATACCGGATCACCGAGCCGGCAGGCGACCTCGCAGCGGCGGCGGCGTTGCTGTCTTCGATGGCGAATATGCCATTGCCGGAGAAATCGGTGTTCTTCGGTGAAATCGCGCTATCCGGAGCCGTCCGCCCTGTTGCCCGTATGGAGCAGCGCTTGAAGGAAGCGGGTCGCCTCGGCTTCGAACATGCTTTTGTACCCGATGGCAGCCCGAGCGCAGTTGACGGCTTGACGGTCACGCCATTGAAGCGTCTTAACGACCTTGTCGATCTGCTACAGCTGGAAACTGACCAATGACCAATACGTTGATCAGCGCGTTCACGGCCTTCGATGCAATCGTCATCCTCGTTGTCATCATGTCAGCCTTAATGGCCCTTTCCCGAGGATTCATGCGGGAATTGGCGACAATGGCGGCGCTTCTCGCTGCAATTGCCGCCGCGTTTTTCGGTCGCCAGCTTCTGCGCGAACAGCTTGCCGGCTTGCTGCCAGAGAGCTTTGCAGCCTGGTCCGCTGACGCAATCATCATAACCATCGCATTCCTGGTCACCTATCTTATTGCACGCTTTGTCGCCAGCCGCGTGACCGGCCTCATCCAGGGCACAGAAGGGGTCACCATAGTCGATCGCTTGGCCGGGATGGTATTCGGCGCAGCCCGCGGCGGTGCAGCCGTCGTTTTCCTCGCCTGGTTGATGATTACGATCGTCCCCTCGGATCGGGTGCCTGAATTCATTTCCGAGTCTGCAAGCTATCCAGTGTTTGAGCGCGCAGCAGCCAGTTTGAATGCGAACGCACCAAGAGTGGCGGATGATCTAGATAGCGCCCTCAGCCGCGACAATGGCGAGGCGGAAGACCTACTGCGAGGCGTTGCAGATGCACTTGAAACCGCGCGGGATGATGAATAACCGGCACCATGAAGGAATAGGGTTTTGACCTCGATGTTCTGGGATCATGATGATGACAAGCCCCGCGAAGAATGCGGCGTATTCGGAATATTTGGTCATCCAGAAGCGGCGATACTGACAACCCTCGGCTTACATGCACTTCAGCATCGCGGACAAGAAGCCTGTGGCATCGTTACCTATGATGGTTTTGGCTTCCATGCCGAACGCCATATGGGATTGGTGGGCGATTCCTTCACAGGTCTCGACCTCCCCGAACGCCTGCCCGGCCACACGGCAATTGGGCATAACCGGTATTCAACATCTGGCCGCCCAGCCCCGCGCAACATCCAACCGATTTTTGCCGATCTTGCCACTGGCGGCGTCGCTATAGCGCATAATGGCAATCTGACCAATGCCCGGCAGCTTCGTCAGCGCCTTGTGGATGATGGCGCGATTTTCCAAACAACAATGGACACGGAAGTCGTCCTGCAACTGATCGCGAAGAGCTTGGAGGGGCGCTTCACCGACCGTCTTATCAGGGCCATGGGACAAATCGAAGGAGGCTATGCCCTGGTCGGCTTGACCAATAAGAAGCTGATTGGAGCGCGTGACCCCATAGGCTTGCGCCCGCTTGTGCTTGGCCGACTGGGAGAGGCCTATGTGCTCGCCTCTGAGACATGCGCCCTGGACCTGATCGGGGCCGATTTCGTGCGAGAGATCGAGAATGGCGAGGTCGTGATCATAAGCGATGACGGGATTGAAAGTATAACCCCCTTCGCCCCGCAGCCCGCCCGACCTTGCGTGTTCGAATATGTATATTTTTCGAGACCGGACAGCATCGTCCAGGGCCGCAGCGTCTATGAGGTGCGCCGACGTATGGGGGAGTTTCTCGCTCAGGAAGAAACCCAGATTGACGCCGATGTCGTCGTGGCAGTTCCCGATGGCGGCATCCCGGCGGCAATTGGATTTTCAGAGACATCGGGAATTCCATTCCACCAAGGCATTATTCGCAGCCACTATATCGGCCGCACATTTATCCAGCCGACACAGATCGGCCGGCAATCATCAGTATCTAAGAAACACGCACCCAACCGCGCTGTCCTTGCCGGCAAACGGGTCGTCTTGATTGATGACTCGATTGTACGGGGAACAACCTCAAAGAAGATTGTGAAAATGGTCCGCGATGCTGGAGCCAAGGAAGTTCACTTCCGATCAGCCAGTCCGCCTATCCGGCACCCGGACTTTTACGGCATCGACATGCCCTCGGAAGATGAGTTGTTCGCCGCCCGCCATACGATTGAACAAATGACCGAAGAACTCGGTGCCGACAGTTTGCGCTTTCTATCCGTAGACGGTCTTTACCGCGCAATCGATGGCAAACCGAGAGACGGTGACGCCCCGCAACATGCCGATCACTGCTTCACGGGGGACTACCCAACCGACCTCACCGACCACAAAGCCGCCAACAGCGCCAAAGAACAACAATTGTCGCTGTTGCTAGATTAGTGGTTTGCAATGAACATCGATAAACGTATCTGCCTGGTCACTGGCGCATCGCGCGGGATTGGGCGCGCCGCCGCCCTCAAACTCGCCGACCGCGGGTGCCATGTAATTGCGGTTGCGCGCTCCAAGCTGGCGCTCGAAAAGCTTGGTGATGAGATATCGGCCATGGGCGCAGACGCCACGATGGTTCCGCTCGACATGTCAGATGCCGACGGAATCGCAAAACTCGGCCAGGCCGTACAAGAGCAATTTGGTCGGCTTGACGCCCTGCTGGCGAATGCGGCGATCCTCGGCACAATGGGACCTCTACAAACAGTCGGCCCGCGGAGCTTCGCAGAAACCATTGACATAAATCTGACGGCGAATTGGCGTTTGATAGCGGCTCTTCAGGCCGCACTCCAGAGGGGGCAGGATCCCAGAGCGCTTTTCGTCACATCAAGCGTTGCCCGCAAGCCGAGAGCCTTCTGGGGCCCCTATCAAGCCTCAAAAGCCGGCCTTGAAGCTCTGGCTATCGGTTGGGCAGATGAAGTCGAGGCTATGGGCATAAAGGTCAATTTGTTCGATCCCGGAGGAACACGAACTGGAATGAGAGCAGAAGCGATGCCCGGAGAAGACCCCTCTACCTTGCCAACCGCAGACTCTGTTGCCGAAAAGCTCATTCCCGCCCTGATGCCCGAGGAAAACCGAACCAAAGCACTGATCAAGGCACGTGACTTGGCTTAGACGAAAGCGAGCCCAGCATCCCCGTGAGACTGCCAAACAGTACGTACACGATGGTTTATTCCGAGCGTTGGGACGCTTAGCGTGAACGATTGGGGAAGTGATTGATGAGTACGAAACCGGACGCGCCCGCCGGACTGGGAGTAGTCGAGCAAAATGCCATCAAGGCGCTGTCCCATATCGCCAACAAGAATGCAGCGTTGCCATGTTTCTGTCCGTTGGAGGTTGCGCTTATTCCGGCGCAATTCGGATTGAGAAGGGTTTTGCTGCGCAGCCGCTCGCATGACACGCTCAACTCGCGCCGCATTTAACTTAGGTTTTGACCTTCCAAACAGTGGCATGGCCGGGCTCTCCTAAACATCCTTTCAATCTCCGCCCTCTCAGCAATGGTCTCAAAGCTCTATCAAGTATTGCTTTCCCCTTGATTAAACATGGCTAGCAAAACGGTAACGAAGATCTCAACATTTCGGCATAAAAAAGGGCTCCACCACCGCGGAGCCCCTTTTAAACTGAAGACTAAGTAATCTGTCTAGAGACGGTAGCGAATTTGATCCGACCAGAAACGTTCTAGACGTGACACTGTCTTATTGAAGTGATTGAGGTCGTCATGCCGAACACTGGCCGTCGGCTCAAGGGCGCTGGCCTGCTTGTCAAAGAGACTCGCAACACGATCCCGAACTTTCAATCCCCGCTCAGTCAGAGAAAGGTGAACTGTACGCTTGTCGGCTGTCGACCGCACCTGGTTGAGGTAGCCGCCTTCCTGCAATTTCTTCACATTGTAAGACAAGCTCGTTCCGGCAAAAGCCCCCCGCGAGCGCAGTGCGGACGCCGGTGTTTCTTCTTTACCGATTTCGTAAATGAGCAGAGCTTGAACGCCTGTCAGGTTACGCTCGCCAGAGCGTTCCAGATCATCCTTCACAACATCATGAAGACGACGATGCGCCTGCTCAAGTAAAGACAAAGACTTCAGAAAAGAGTCTGCAACTGTATCCGCAGTTTCCTGCGACGCTTCGATATACATTTCCATCACCACTCAACTTTTGTTGTAGTTTGAGTAGATATACAGAAGTATTACTAATTATTCGCTAATCATAACTCTCCGCGAATTAGGTTAATGATACCGGAAAAATCTTTAATACTATTACCCTGCAAAGTATAAGCTTGGTACAGAGCTTCAGCCAGAGCCCCCATCGGCGTGGACGCATTTGCGCTCGCGGCCGATCCAGCTGCGAGCTTTAGGTCTTTCAACATCATGGCGGCCGTAAAACCGGCTTCGTAACTGTTATTGGCTGGGCTGGTTGGAACAGGACCAGGAACCGGGCAATAACTTGTCATCGACCAGTTCTGACCGGAGGCTTTCGACGAGATGTCAAAAAATGTTTGCGGATCGAGCCCAAGCTTCTCAGCCATAACAAAAGCTTCACACGTTCCGATCATCGTGATCCCAAGCAACATATTGTTGCAAATCTTGGCAGCCTGCCCTGCCCCGGCATCACCCGCATGAATAACAGCCTTGCCCATATCTTGTAGGATCGCCTCTGATCTCTCAAACCCCTCTTTCGAGCCGCCGACCATAAATGTCAGTATACCAGCATTCGCCGCCGCGGTGCCCCCAGACACGGGCGCGTCCACCATGGAAAAGCCCTTAGCCGTGGCCTCCGCCGCCACGTCCCGCGTCGTCTCCACATCAATTGTCGAACAATCGATCAGGAGGCTGCCTGCGTTTGCGTTCGAAAAAACGCCGTCAGCGGCACCATAGACATGGCGCACATGCTGGCCCGCTGGCAACATGGTGACGACCACATCGGTTGCCTGGACAGCCTCGGCAATACTCGCGGCGGGCTTGGCACCCCCACCCACAACTCTCTCAACCGCGCTCTGATCCAAATCAAACGCGACGACGTCATGACCGGCCTTCGCCAGGTTGAGCGCCATTCCGCCGCCCATATTACCAAGACCGATAAATGCGATGCCCGCCATATGGCTCACCTCCTCTAGATTGATCGCGCTAGCTTCCGAGCGGCGTACCTCTCTCCGCCCAAGCGCTGACTTCACCATTTGCATCTGCAAACACAGCTCGCCACCCCTGTGTGCCAGATCTCAAGACATAGGCCGAAACCCATTCGACGATCATACTTCCTGAGCTTGTGAACATCCGATCCTGAACTTGCATGGCCGCCGTTTTCTCAGTCATCTGAAGAACGCCGGTGACCACCCGATCAACGCGGGCCACATCCTGTTCTTTGTAGAAGCCGACCAGCGTGGCTGTGTTCCGGTTGAAGCTCTCAACATCTTTGAACACGATTTGCCGATCTCCAGATGCAATCATTGCTGGAAAGGCCCAATGTGCGCCAATCGCAGACACGTCGAAGGCTTCAAACGCATCTATATAGCTGCTGCACCACGCCGACAGCTGGTCGTTCAACCCAATGGCCGTTGGCGTCAAAACGTCAGCTCCCGCCCATCCGGTAATTCAGCAAAGACATCGTCGACGACACGATCATCCACCTCGGCAAGCGACGCCGGGGACCACTCAGGATCATGATCCTTATCAACAATGATCGCGCGCACCCCTTCAAGAAAATCGCCGCTGCGGACCTGCCGCCAGGCAATTCTGTATTCGTTCTTCATATTCTCCTCGAAGGTTTCAAACGCGCGGCCTTCGCGCACTTGACGGAGCGCCACTTTGACCGTCCGCGGAGATTTCGTTTTGAGGAGATCAGCTTGCTCGCTGGCCCAATCTGATGGCTCACCTTCAAGCGCGCCGAGAATGTCTTCTGCGCGATCATGGCCGAAGCAACGATTGATAATGTCCATATGAGGCGCAAAGCTCGCCGGCGGAATGTCCTCAGAAAACCCGGACAAGATCTCGCCCACGCGCCCGGAAGACCCACTGGACAAATCGGCGCTCAAAAGCTCTGCCTTGACGGTCAAAAGGCGTTCTGAAGAGACGAAATGCGTCGCGATGCCCGCAGCAGCGACGTCCGCTCCCTTAAGCCGCGCGCCCGTTAACGCCAACCAGGTACCAAGCTCACCAGCAAGACGCGGAAGAAACCACCCACCCCCAACATCCGGAAACAGTCCAATACCTGTCTCTGGCATCGCAAACAGCGTTCTCTCGGTCGCGATACGGTGAGAGCCGTGCACCGAAATGCCGACCCCGCCGCCCATGGTCACCCCATCGATCATGGCAATATAGGGCTTCGGGAAATTGTAGATCGCGGTATTCAAGCGGTACTCGGTCGCGAAAAAAGCCATCGCCTCTGCACCATCAGACGCGCCGCTCTTGGCGAGCATACGTATGTCGCCTCCCGCACAAAAACCGCGACTGCCGTCGCGATGATCAAGCAAGACGGCATGGACGCGTGGATCATCGGCCCAGGCGTTCAAGGCCTCCAGCATCTCAGAGCACATGCCTGCGTTTAATGCGTGGAGCGCGTCAGGACGGTTGAGGGTCAAACACCCGAAACCACCGCGCACACTGACCTCAACATCTCCGCTCACCGTATTGTCCTGCCTACCACGAATGCCCCTTGATTTTGCACAACTTACGTACAGCCCTGATCGGGCATTCGGCAAGGTCTTGTTCACCTAATTCGAGTATTCGGATAATCGACTGGGAACAAAGAGGACGCGTGATACCTATCATGTCTCACAACACACGGACTGAGCGCAGAGCAACCACGGAGATTATCGGGCAGGTAAAAGTCGGCCCGTTCTCCACGGTGAAATGTACCGTAACCGATTTATCCGTTGGGGGCGCGAAACTGTTCCTGAACAAGCCGGTGAAAAAGATGCCTAAGCGGTTTTCACTCACGCTGACCTCAGACCACACCCCCAAAAAGCGCACCTGCAGTTGTCGCTGGCAAGAGGGGCAATCGATCGGCGTAGAATTCCACTATAGCTAATCAATTGGCCTGACCGGGTTTACGTACCTGCCTCCTGATGGTTCATGCTTAATCATCAGAACAAAAGGGAGTGACCGCTGTGGCTGCTGGAAGAGAATTTGACACAATCGTATACGGAGCGAGCGGTTTCACGGGCCGCCTGGTCGCAGAGTACCTTCAAAGCCGCTATGGAAATGGCGGTGATGTGAAATGGGCAATGGCCGGGCGCAGCGCTGAGAAGCTCGCCGCAGTCCGCGATGAGATTGGGCTGCCCGCAGACACACCATTGGTCACGGCCAATTCAGACGACCGGGACAGCCTTGAGCAGATGGCCAATCGGGCTAATGTGATCATCACCACGGTCGGCCCCTACCAGCTTTACGGATCTGACCTGGTTGCTGCCTGTGTTGAAACCGGTACGGATTACGTCGACCTTTGCGGCGAGCCGCTCTGGATGCTTAACATGATCGAAACCCACAAAACAAAAGCACAGCAGACCGGCGCGCGGATTGTGCATTCCTGCGGCTTCGACTCTATTCCGAGCGATCTCGGCGTCCTCAAAGTTCAAAAGGAAGCAGAGAACCGTTTTGGCGGACCAGTCCCGCGCGTTAAGGGTCGCGTCCGGGCGATGAATGGAACGTTTTCCGGTGGAACAGCTGCAAGCTTCAAGACATCGATGGCCGCTGTTCAAAAGGACCCCACGCTCATTCCCAAAATGATGGATCCTTTTGTCCTAAGCGAAGGAAAACGGGGCCCCGATCAGCCAACAGGAATGAATGCTGAACTCGATCCTGCCCTCGATATGTGGGTCGGCCCATTTGTTATGGCCGCCATCAACACGAAGAATGTCCATCGGTCCAATGCGCTTTTGAACTCAGCCTATGGCAGCGACTTTATCTATGATGAGATGATGGTGACCGGACCCGGCGATCAGGGCAAGACCGTAGCGGAATCCCTGGGCCAGATGAATGCATCCATTGGAACAACGGATCTGAAGCCCGGCGAAGGCCCATCCAAGGAAGAACGAGAAGCCGGCAGTTACGACATCCTATTTATCGGCGAAGCAGCCGACGGCAAAGACATCCGCGTCGGCGTCACGGGAGACAAGGACCCCGGCTACGGCTCCACCTCCAAGATGCTAGCCGAATCTGCGCTTTGCCTCATACGCGACTGCGCGGACACGCCAGGCGGGGTGTGGACGCCGGCGTCTGCCATGGGAGAGACGTTGATCGATCGCTTAACAGCGAACGCCGGCCTTACATTCGATTTGGAGAACTAACCGAGCCCGTACCGCTATTCGAGGGAAAGCGAACTCGAAGCGCCTTCCGACAGATCCGCATCGCCCTCTGCAACTGGCACGGACGCACCGGAGATCGTCAAAGGTTGAGGTTCCACGGAGTTAAAAGCGATCTGCGTATTCAGCGCCGGCTGGAACTGACCATCGGTGTCCGGTGGTAACCGGAGCGATGTATATGCCGCCTCCACCAATTGCGTCACATGAGTGTTCCGGGCACGGGCGGAATTTCCACCAAGCATGATGACGATGATACGGCGGCCATCACGCACAGCAGATGTCATCAAGTTGAATCCAGATGCGCGCGTATAGCCTGTTTTGATACCATCTACGCCGGGGACTGTTTCCAGAAGGCGGTTATGGTTCTTGTAGGTCGTCCGTTTCCAAGTGAACCGTTCATTGGCAAAATAGTGGTAGTAGTCGCCATGCTCCTCAAGCAGTGCTTCGGCAAGCACGGCCATATCACGTGCGGTCGTGACCTGACGCTGATCCGGCAACCCAGACGCATTATAAAAGCGCGTTGACGCCAATCCAAGCTGATGCGCTTTGACCGTCATCAAGGCTGCAAACCGCTCCTCAGTGCCGCCCAAACGTTCAGCGACCACAACGGCCACATCATTCGCAGACTTCGTGATCAAGGCATATATCGCGTCTTCAACCGAGATATGTGTTCCAGCGCGAAGACCGAGATCAGACGCAGGCTGACTGTCGGCAAACCGGGAAACGGCGAGCGGCTCATGAATCTCAACCGCTCCGGACTTGATCGCGTCGAACAACATATAGAGCGTCATGACCTTGGTGAGCGAGGCGGGATACCGTTCATCATCTGCAAAGCGCGCGTGAAGCACATCATCTGTTTCAGCATCGATGACGATTGACGCGTAGCGCTCATCGGCTCTTGCGCCTTGACTTGAAACGCCAATCCAAAGAAGCGCGACAACGAAATACTTAACCAAGCGAGCCAATACCGGCAGCGTCATACTATTTGCCTCTCAGCGCAAAGACCATGTCATTAAGTATATTTACGGGGATTAGCGTTGACGACGAGTTAACGATGATAACGCTTGCGTCAATGGGATTTTGTGCGCCGCAACATTTTTCTTGCAATTGCGAACAGCACACCTTACCCTAGTTGAAACAAATCGTGCGGAGTAAGTCCTATGGCCAAAGTGAATGGTAAATCAAAAAATGGCACCAAAGAGTTCGATGCCATGGCGAAAGCGCCGAGCGAAGCGATGAAAAAAGGCTTCGATCAATTCATGTCTTTTGGCGGCGATCTGTCTGAAATGAATAAAGCAAGTTTCCAGGCCATGGCAGACAGCGCAAAAGCGGCTGGCAAGGGAATTGAAGCAATGAACACCCAAAACTTCAGCTTCCTCAAAGAATCCATGGAGCGCGGTGTAGAAGCGACCAAAGCACTTACAAACATCACATCGATGGAAGACGCAGCCGAGGCGCAAGCCAAGTTCGCAAAAGAATCGTTCCAAGCTTATGTCGGTCAGATGAACGAGATGGCGAACCTGTTCGTCAGCACCATGCGTCAAACAATCGAACCACTTAACACGCAAGCTTCGACCGTCGTTGAGAGATTTCAGACAAAATAGCCGCAACGACCTCTGTTGTAGCAGCAACCTTAGCGCAATGAGCAAAGCCGGCCCCGGGGGCCGGCTTTTCTGATTTGACTGGGCAAACAGACTGGCGAAGAGGCCGCAACACATGTAGCCTTACGACCACCATGATGGACTTCGTAGACTTTAAAACTCTAAAACGACCGCGGTCACCCAACACCCACCTTCTGGCCCCGCGAGATCTTTGCGAACAGACCAAACCGGACCGAATCTCAGAAACCCTCCCAATCAGTCCTGACCAGCTTTTCGATGGCCTGCTGAAACTCATCGACGCGCGCGCCGACTGGCACTTGGAAGACCAGGACAAGGATCGCCGGCTTATCCGGTTCGTCGCGGTCACGCGACTCATGCGATACAAGGACGACGTAGACATTCTTGTGATGCCCGCTGAGGCAGCGGACCCTGATGCGCGAAAGGGCGCACGCCTGGCGATCTATTCAAGATCCAGGGTCGGCCATTCAGATATGGGAGCGAACAAAAAACGAGTAAGTCAGCTACTGGAGAGACTAAAGGGTGTGCAGGTTGGCACTTGAAACAAATGTGTAGCAGGGACAGGCTTCTCAGACAGGTAAAAGACCCTATGTGTGAAGTTATGGAACTGGACGTCATCAGACAAGAGCGCGGCGCGCGAATGGCAGGTAGCCCATCTGGCCCAAAGGGTCCGGGCCAAGGTGACGATAATGGCATCGATCTGGCGACGAAAACCCGGATTAAGACGAAAAAGCCATCTCTCTACCGCGTCGTGATCATGAATGATGATTACACTCCGATGGAATTCGTGGTGTTCATTCTAGAACGCATTTTCAACAAGAACCACGAGGATGCCTACCGCATCATGCTGCACGTTCACAATCATGGGCTCGGCGTGTGTGGCATCTACACCTATGAAGTCGCGGAGACAAAGGTGGCCCAAGTGCGCGATCTTGCGCGTCGAAATGAGCATCCGTTGAGATGCGATTTGGAAAGAGAGGACTGATATGCCGTCACTGACACCGAGTCTGGAGACCGCCATCGAGTCCGCCCTCGGACTCGCTGCTGAGCTGAAACAAGAATATGCCACCCTCGAGCACCTGCTCTTCGCGCTTATCGATGATGAGGACGCCGCTGAGGTCATGGATGCCTGCAAGGTCGACCTGCAGAAGCTGCGCCTCGACCTGACCCGCTACATGAATGAAGAACTGTCTGGACTCGTCGTTGAGGACTTTAATGGCCGTGTACAGCCAACGGCCGGCTTCCAGCGTGTCGTGCAGCGCGCTATTCAGCATGTCGACATTTCAGGCCGCGACGAAGTAACGGGCGCGAATGTGCTGATCTCGATTTTCTCCGAGCGCGAAAGCCACGCAGCCTACTTCCTGCAAGAACAAGACATGACGCGCTATGATGCGGTTAGCTACATTTCGCATGGCGTGGCGAAGAAGCCTGGCATGTCAAAATCGCAGCCTGTGCGCGGGGCTCAAGAAGAGAACGAACAAACCAACCAATCTGGCCCTGAGGCCCTAACGGCCTACTGCGTCAACCTCAATGAGAAAGCGGCAGCCGGCAAAGTCGATCCATTGATTGGCCGCGACGCCGAAATCGAGCGCTGCATCGAGGTTCTGTGCCGGCGCAACAAGAACAATCCGATCCTTGTCGGAGACCCAGGAGTGGGCAAGACGGCCATCGCAGAGGGGTTGGCGAAGAAGATCGTCGACGGTGAAGCACCGGATATCTTGAGCGATGCTGTGATCTGGTCGCTCGATATGGGAGCCTTGCTTGCCGGAACCCGTTACCGTGGCGATTTCGAAGAACGCCTTAAATCGGTGATGAAGGAACTAGAAGAGCAAGAGAAGGCAATTCTATTTATCGACGAGATCCATACAGTGATCGGGGCAGGAGCGACCTCCGGTGGAGCCATGGACGCCTCCAACCTTCTGAAGCCAGCCCTTCAGAATGGCGGCCTTCGCTGCATGGGATCCACCACCTTCAAGGAGTACAAGCAGCACTTCGAGAAAGACCGCGCCCTCTCCCGTCGTTTCAGAAAAATCGACGTGGTCGAGCCATCTGTGCCGGACACAATCAAAATCCTTTTGGGATTGAAACCGAAATTCGAAGAGTTTCACGCACTGAAATACACGAATGATGCGATCAAATCGGCGGTGGAATTATCTGAGCGCTACATCACGGATCGCAAACTGCCGGACAAGGCAATAGACGTGATCGACGAAGCGGGGGCCACTCAGTGGCTCAGACCTGAGAATAAGCGCAGAAAATCGATCGGCGTCACAGATATCGAAGCGATCGTCGCGAAGATCGCGCGGATCCCACCAAAACAGGTCACCAAGGATGATGCCAAACAGCTGGCATCCCTGGAGAAAGATCTGAAGCGGGTGGTCTTTGGACAAGACCCGGCCATTACGGCGCTGTCTGCGGCCATCAAAATGGCGCGGGCGGGTCTGCGCGAACCCAACAAGCCAATTGGATCATACCTTTTCTCAGGCCCAACCGGCGTCGGCAAAACAGAAGTGGCACGTCAACTGGCATCTATCCTTGGCGTCGAGCTTCTGCGTTTCGACATGTCTGAATATATGGAACGCCACACGGTCTCACGGCTGATCGGTGCTCCTCCTGGTTATGTCGGTTTCGATCAGGGTGGATTGCTGACCGACGGCGTTGATCAGCACCCCCACTGCGTCTTGTTGCTCGACGAAATCGAGAAAGCACATCCAGAGCTGTTCAACATCCTTTTGCAAGTCATGGACAACGGAACCCT
>JBCBUY010000006.1:0-76767 GCA_039817885.1 Pseudomonadota bacterium
GGGGCAAGTTTGCTCGATTCGATGATATGGCCGTAATGCGGGCCGCGAACGGTGATCAGATCACCATCATTGTCGCGAAACTCGAAGGCCTGGTCGCGTTTGGTCGCCCACAGGGATTCATTGTCTGGCAGCGCAGGCATATCGCCATAAATGGCGCGCATCAGAAGAAAGACGCCAATGAACCCAAGAGCCACCAGGGTCGCAAACCCATAGGCTCCGTACTTCAAGGTCGTACTGTTCAGAGGGATGGGCCCCAACTTCATCCGCATAAAGCCTTCCGTCCAAGTAAGTCCTATCGTGCCCTCACCGCCGTTAATTGTTTGATAATCTTGTCATCGAGATGGCAAGGGCGAGCCTGGGTGGGGACATATTGCAGTCTATCCCCCAGATCTAGGACAATAATCCTAGTGACGGTGCGGATTGGGCAGGAATCTATCCGACCGGGATCAGGTTTGAGCTAAAACCGGCAGGGTCGAAGAATACCCCAACAACCGTAGGACAAGGACGACGCCGATGCAGCGCGACACCGAACGTGCCCGCCGCCGACTTCTGGCGATGAGCGAGGACGAATTGAGACATGAGATCAAACGCTTGGCAGGACTGGAATCGAAATCCGTTCGTGCTGAGCGACCTGAACCAAATGGGACGGAGGGAACTCCTCCGTGTGATGAGAACTCCCTTCCTGTTGAATGCAAGGCCGGCTCAGCGCCCGCCCTTTGGGCAGGATTGGCGGACATGGTTGTTCATGGGCGGACGTGGCGCGGGCAAGACCCGGGCCGGCGCTGAGTTCCTGCAATTCGCCATGTGCCATGGTGGCTATCGCCGCGCAGCGCTGGTCGGCCCGACCTTGCATGATGTGCGCGAAGTGATGATTGAAGGACCATCCGGCGTCGTGGCGATCGCCGCCGATGAGGACCGGGCGGTCTATCAGGCGTCGCGCCGGCGACTTGTCTGGCCGAATGGAGGCGAGGCGTTTGTGTTCTCCGCTGAGGATCCAGACAGTCTACGCGGCCCGCAATTCGACATCGCCTGGTGCGATGAGATTGCTGCCTGGGCCCATGGCGAGGCAACGTGGGACATGCTGCAGATGGGGTTGCGGCTCGGTGACGATCCGAAAGCAATGGCAACGACAACGCCGAGGCCAGTGCCGCTGGTTAAGCGTTTGGCGGCAGACGAAGCGACCGTGGTGACAACGTCCAAGACGACAGATAACGCAGCGAACCTCGCGCCAGGTTTTCTCGATGCCGTTGAACGGCATTATGGCGGGACACAGCTGGGGCGGCAGGAACTTGATGGCGAGCTGATCGAGGATCCGGACGGTGCGCTCTGGACACGGAGTGCTCTTGATGCAGTTCGCATCGTCGAGGTTCCGGGCGATCTGCGCCGCGTTGTTGTGGCCGTTGATCCACCGGCGAGCGAAGGGCCGAAGGCAGACACATGCGGAATCATCGGCGCAGGACTGAGCAATGATCTCTCTACGGGTGAAAAGGCCTATGTGATCGCCGACGCGTCGGTTCAGGGCTTGTCGCCGCTCAACTGGGCTGGACGTGCCGTCGCAGTGGCGCGGGACACGGGTGCCGAAGCGATCATCGCTGAAGCCAATCAGGGCGGCGAAATGGTGCGC
This sequence comes from Pseudomonadota bacterium, assembly GCA_039817885.1. GTDB lineage: Bacteria > Pseudomonadota > Alphaproteobacteria > Caulobacterales > Hyphomonadaceae > CALLCD01. Next base: position 1,625 of record JBCBUY010000006.1, read on the forward strand.
CATGCGTTGAATACAGCGGGCTGTGACGTGCCTGTGCGGCTGGTGCACGCAAAGATCGGAAAACGCGCCCGGGCGATGCCGGTGGCAGCGCTCTATGAAGCCGGACGGGTCGCCCATGTGGGCGTGATGCGGGCATTAGAGGACGAGATGTGCAGCTTCGGAGTGGAGGGGTTTAGAGGCTCGCCGGACCGTGTCGACGCCCTTGTATGGGCGTTATGGGCCTTGCTGCTTGACCGCAAAGAGAACCCACGTGTCCGCAGATTCGAAAGCTGAGACGAGGATTGGAGCAATACTGATGAAATTACCCTGGACACGGTCTGAGGACCAAAAATCTGTGTCGGGACTAACTGTCGCTCTGTCTCAATTGGGGGCAGCACGGTGGGGCGGGCGTGATGCCGTCTCTCTTTCGAGGGATGGTTATCTGCGCAATGTCATTGTTCATAGGTGTATACGGATGGTTTCCGAAGCGGCAGCCTCGGTTCCACTGGAAACAAGCAACGCCGAAATTCGAATGCTGCTCGGTCATCCGATGCCGGAAGATTCCGGCCAAGAGCTATTGGAGCGGATCTATCATCAGCTCCAGATATCAGGAAATGCCTATATCGAGGCAGTGCTGCTCGAAGAGACGGGTGCACCCTCAGGCCTCCAGGCATTGCGTCCAGACCGGATGAAGGCGAATCTCGATCCACGCGGTTGGGTATCAACCTGGACCTACACCGTCGATCGTAGAGAACGGACTATTCAGCGAACGGACAAGGGCTGGAGCCCTTTGCTCCACCTGAAACTGTTTCACCCGGGAGATGACATTTACGGCCTACCGCCGCTCGCCGCAGCGCGCCAGGCGCTCGACCTCCATAATTCGGGGGCAGATTGGGCGAAGGCCTTGATCGACAATTCTGCCCGGCCTTCTGGAGCGCTGATTTACGGTCAGGATGGGTCCCATATGACCGAAGAACAATTCGAGCGGTTACAATCCGAGCTCACACTGGCGCACACAGGTCCGTCGAATGCCGGACGGCCCTTGCTTCTGGAGGGCGGATTGGAGTGGAAGCCGATGAGCCTGTCTCCTGCAGAGATGGATTTCCTTGAAGCGCGCAATGGCGCGGCGCGAGAGATTGCCCTGGCTTTTGGTGTCCCGCCAATGTTGCTCGGGATTCCTGGAGACAACACCTACGCGAATTATAGAGAAGCAAATCTCGCTTTCTGGCGGCTGACCATTCTACCCCTGGTGCAGCGAACAGCCAGGTCGATAGGACACTGGCTCTCGGCGCGCATTGAAGAGAATGTCGATCTTATACCTCAGCTTGATCATGTGCCGGCCCTCTCGTCAGAACGGGAGAAGCTTTGGGCGCGCCTCGAAAGTGCGACCTTTATAAGCGCAGATGAAAAGCGAGCGCTGGCGGGTTTCCCACCAGAGAGCGCCTCATGAAATATGACCGCAGAATTACCCTTGCCGTAATTGTCGCGATTTTCGTCCAGACCGCCAGTGCATTTGTTTGGGCAGGCTCAGCCGGCGAGCGCCTGTCGATGGTTGAGCAGGAAATCGACCATAGCCGCCATGTGACTGAGCGACTTGCGCGAGTGGAGGCAGAACTCGAAGCCGTTCGCCATCAGCTCGATCGTATTGAACGAAAAATTGAAAAAGACTGACGATACCGACCATGCTCACAAGAGAGAATGTCAGACCCCGGCTTATTGAGGGATACGCCGCGCTGTTCGGCCTGGAAGACGCATCTGGTGACGTCGTTCGGGCAGGCGCATTTTCGAGGTCACTGCGAGGTGGGAATGCCCGGCCAATGTTGCTTCAGCATCGATCCGGAGCGGTTGCGGGGCGTTGGGTTAGATTGATCGAAGACGGACGCGGACTTTATGTCCGGGGGCTGATCGAAAACCAATCCGCTCTGGCATTGGTCGTGTCTGGCTTGGACGGGTTATCGATCGGCTTTCGCCCAATCCTCTGGCATCGGCTGGCAGGCGGTGGGCGGGAACTGACCGATGTGGAACTTGTTGAAGTCTCGCTTGTCAGCGACCCAATGCAGCGCGCCGCACGCTTCAATGTCATGACGGTCTGAACACGACAGCACCTAACAGTTACCGCCAGCGAAGATGCTTCCCCCCGCTTCGCTGACCCGGCGGCGCACCTCCTCAAAAGAGGAGGTGCGATCGGGGAAGTTGATTCAACACAGGACGAAACATGACCAAAGAAACCAAAATGGCGAAAGCCAGAAACCAAAAGAGCAATGCCGCCGAGACGCTCGCGGTCTTCGAGGCATACAAGCAGACAAATGATGCCCGCCTGGCGGAGATTGAAAAGCGCGGACGCTTTGATCCACTGTTGGACGATAAGCTGGCACGGATCGACAAGCGTCTTGAGGCGCTCTCTCTGAAATCGGCGCGGGCAACGCTTGCCCCATCCGATGAGCCGGCAGACACCGAACACACCCAATCATGGCAACGCTATTTGCGGGCAGGCGACGAAAGCGGCCTCGCTCGGATCGATGTAAAGTCACTCAATGCAGGGACAGACGATCAGGGTGGATATGTTGCGCCGCCAGAACTCGACCAGCTGATCGAAAGCCGGCTTCTGGCAGCAAGTCCAATGCGTCAGATTGCCAGTGTCCGCCAGACGTCGGCGGGTGTCTTCCGCAAACCCATTGGTCTCGGCGTGGAAGCGCGGTGGGCAGGTGAGACGGAAAGCCGACCTGAGACTCAGACGGATGGGTTGTCCCTTGTGGAGTTCCCCGCAGGAGAACTCTATGCGCTTCCAGCTGCGACGCAAACTCTGCTAGATGATGCCTTCTCGGACATTGATGCGTGGCTTGCCGATGAAGTGGAAGGCGCGTTCGCGGCCCAAGAAAGCGCTGCTTTTGTTGGCGGGGATGGCATATCCAAGCCGAGAGGTTTTCTGTCCTACACCATCGTTGACGAGGCGAGCCACGTCTGGGGCCAGATTGGATCAGTTGCAGGCGACTTTGCCAGCACCAATCCCGGCGATGGATTGCTAGATCTGATTTATGCACCAAAATCTCAGTTCCGGGCGAATGGACGCTTCGTCATGAACCGGCGGACTGTGTCGGAAGTTCGTAAACTGAAGGATACGGATGGTCGTTATCTCTGGCAGCCAAGCCAGGGTGAGGATGGCGCAACGCTGCTCGGCTATGGCATTACCGAGATCGAAGACATGCCCGACATCGGCGCTGGCAATTCAGCGATCGCGTTCGGAGACTTCCGCAGAGGATATCTGATCGTTGATCGCGTCGGCACGCGGGTGCTGCGTGATCCGTACTCGGCCAAACCATTCGTGCTCTTTTATACAACAAAACGTGTCGGTGGTGGTGTCCAGAACTTCGACGCCATCAAAGTCATGACGTTCTAGGTCGAACGTTCAAACGCCCCGGTGCGGTCGAGCTGATCGGGCCGGGGCACCACCGCCACCATACCCCTTACTCGCTTATCCAATTGGAGATCATAATGATACGGACGGTAATTGTGCCGCCCGCTGAGGAACCTTTGTCTCTTCCCGAGGCAAAGGCATTTCTTCAGGTGGGACACGCGGCTGAGGATGATCTTATCGAGGCTTTGCTTGCCGGTGGGCGGGCGCATATCGAAAACTCGCTCGATATTGCTCTGGTGTTTCAGACAATTGAGATCGCGATCTCGTCATCGGAAATAGGACCTGGCGGCTATATGCTAAGGCCTGGTCCGGCGAACGCCCTTGTCTCGGTGACACGGGAGACCGAAGACGGAGCGATCGAAGACGTAACCAGCCTGTTCGAAATCGACGGACAGTATCTTCGTGTTCAGGCCGGAGAAAGTCTGGCCGCCTTTGCAAATGACTGCGGCCTAAAGGTCAGATTCCAAACGGGTTTTGGCGCAGCCTCCGACGTACCAGATGATTTGCAACTCGCTTTGCGGCTTCTGATTGGTCAGTCATACAGCAACCGGGATGGCGCCTTTGACACCACAGCCATGGTGACGATCACCGATCTGCTCGCGCCCTATAGAGAGGTGCGGCTGTGATGGTAGATGGCACTATACTCCCCCGAAACGCTGAACGCGCCGTCGCTGATGCTGTGCTTGATGCATTGAGACAGGATGCAGACGTCCAAGCCGTGTTTGGACATCCAGCAAGACTCTTCGAAAGCGAAACATCACAACCGATTTATCCGTATGCGGTGTTAGAGCGGCATGAGACGCGTCCTAATGGATCGGCGGATGTGTCGAGTACAGAACATATTTTGACACTAGGAATATCCAGCCGCTTTGGTGGCCGGCGATACGCGCGAGAGTTCATGGGAGCGATCCGAGCGGCAGTTGAGCGCGCCAGTTTTTCAATACCAGAACAACAGGTTGTCCTCGCCTATACGAGTTATGGCGATGTCTTTCGAGCGCGCGACCGTCGAACACTGCGGGGGCTACTGCGTATTCGACTAATCACTGAGGAGTTGAACTGATGGCGGGTCAAAGAGGGCGTGACGTCCTGTTGAAGATCGAGGGCGAGGCAGGCAGCTTCATCACCGTCGCAGGCATCCGGAGCAAGACGCTGAGTTTCAATGCGGGCCTGGTCGATGCAACGCACACGGAGAGCCCAGAGGCTTGGCGTGAATTGCTGGCCGGGGCCGGGATCAAATCTGCAAGGATCGCTGGCAATGGTGTGTTCAAGGACGCCGCGTCAGATGCGCTGATCCGGCAGACATTCTTCGCGGGTGATATCTCAAACTGGCAAATCCTGTTGCCAGACTTCGGCAGTGTATCTGGCCCGTTCGCCGTCCGTGACCTGTCCTATTCGGGTGAGCACAATGGCGAGGCCACCTTTTCCGTCACGCTGGAAAGCGCTGGTCAGCTGACATTTGAGGTGCTCTGATGGCGGTCAACGGTGCGCGCGGTGAAGTCGGTCTGAACATAGCTGGCAGGGTCCATCCGATCTGTTTAACACTCGGCGCATTGGCGGACATTGAAACAGCCTTGGGGTGCGATAATCTCGCTGAATTGGATCTACGTATGCGGAGCTTATCCGCGTCAGATTTGATCATCGTTCTGCGCGCGCTTTTAAAAGGTGGCGGTGAAACAGAGCTCGCATCAAGGATCGAAGCAGCGGATATTCAACCCGCCGAGGCCGCCAAGGCGGTGGCGTCCGCGTTTAAAGTGGCTCTGGCAATTTGATGCTGCCCTGGGACCACATGCTTCAGGCCGCCCTGCGCGTGGGCGTTCCCATAGAGAGTTTCTGGAAGATGAGCCTTGTCGAATGGCGATGGCTCGCAGGTCGCCCCACCGAGGACAGCCTGCCGCGCGACGCGTTTGCGGATCTGATGGCGCAATTTCCTGACAATGGAGAACCACATGGTTGAATTCGAACGGCAACTGGCCGATGCGGGCGATGCGCTGGCCGCCCTCGCCAATGGGCCGGGCCGAGATGCTGCTGACGCTTTGGGCGAAGCGTTTGACGATACTGGCAGACGTATCGAGCAAGCCCTTGGCCGCGCCGCGCGTAGTGGAGAACTCGACTTCTCTCGAATGGCGGAAGGAATCCTGCGGGACCTTGCGCGCATTGCCGCTGAAGCTGTGTTGGCGCAGACCGGGGCGTTGGGCGGGCAGGGCCAGACGGTGAACTTCAATCTCGCCCTTGGCCCGGGGGCAAACGCAGACTCTGTAATGCGCAGCCGCGGAACGATTGCAACGGCACTCGCCCGAACGGCCGCGCTGGGAGGACGCTTCATATGAGTCTGGAAAATTTCCACGAGGTGCGATTGCCGATGTCGATTGCGTTCGGGGCCCAGGGTGGCCCGGAACGGCGGACCGAGATCGTGCCCCTGGCCAGCGGCAGTGAAGTGCGTAACGCCCTATGGTCAGGATCTCGCCGGCGATGGGAGCTGGGCGGGGCGACGACGAAATTGGAGACCCTCAGAGAGCTGATTGCCTTTTTCGAGGCGCGCCGCGGGGCCCTACATGGGTTCAGATTTCGCGACGTCGTCGATGACCGCACATCGGTCACCGGTGACGCCGTCAGCGCGACCGATGTTGAAATTGGCGTCGGCGATGGGCAGCAAACGGTTTTTGAGTTGATCAAGACATATGGCCAAACCGTTCGGCGCATCTGGAAACCTGTGACTGGATCTGTCCGTGTTGCTTTGGACGGCGTCGAAACGTCGAACGGCGTCGTGATTGATACAAGCCAAGGGGAGATACGGTTTCCAACACCGCCGAGCGCGGGTGCTGTGGTGACAGCCGGATGCGTGTTCGATGTTCCGGTTCGCTTTGGTGCTGACCGTATCGAAACCAGTCTGGATGGGTTCGGCGCGGGCCGGGCCGTCCAGGTGCCAATTATCGAATTGCTGGGTTGATCATGAGACAAATAGACGAAAATTTCCGCACACGGCTTGAATCGGGTGTGACGACCACATGCCTGTGTTGGCGGTTGACGCGAGACGACGGGCAAATCGTGACCATCACCAATCACGACCGTGCGTTTGTGTTCGACGGGCAAGTCTATCAGCCAGGTGCAGCCGTGACGGCGGGTGAGTTTTCGACCTCCGCTGAGCTGAGACCCGGACAAGCCAGCGCTGTCGGTGCCTTATCGAGTGACGCGATTACGGATGAAGATCTATCGGCGGGTCTCTGGGACAAGGCCCGCGTCGACGTGTTCCGGGTGGATTGGGAGAACCCAGCTCTTGGCGTGCATATCTGGGCCGGCCGTTTCTCTGAAATCACCCGTTCTGAAACAGGGTTTGAGGCAGAGCTCGTCTCGCTCAAAGCTGATCTCGAACGACCGGTTGGGCGAGTATATTCAAGGTACGGCATACCGTCAGCCGAGACTGACGAAGGTGGTTCATTCAATCAGTATAAGGCCGAAGGTCGAGCCGATGCCTTTCCCGGATTTCCCCATATGCCCGGCAATGACGCTATTCTGTCAGGGCCGGCAGCAACGGGTAATGATGGCGGACGCAGATGACGCGCGCAGAGATCGTCAGCGTCGCACGCGCTTGGCTGGGAACTCCCTATCAACATCAAGCGAGCTTGAAAGGGGTTGGCACGGACTGTCTTGGTCTTTTGCGCGGCATCTGGCGAGAGGTTCTCGGCACTGAACCGGAGACCCCACCGCCTTACACGCCCGACTGGGCAGAGGCTCTTGGATTGGACACGCTGACGGACGCCGCGCAAAGGCACCTGCGAGAAATTCCGATTGGGGCCGCAGGTGCGGGGGATGTTCTACTATTTCGAATGGCCCTTGGCTGTCCGGCAAAGCACTGCGCGATCATAAGCGCTGAGGACCGGATTATACATGCTTATTGGGGGCGAGCGGTCGTCGAAACGCGCTTGGTTCCCTGGTGGACAAGGCGGATCTCCGGGGCATTCAGCTTTCCAAATATCGAGGAATAATCATGGCGCAGATTGCCTTAACATCGATTGGCCAAACCCTGGGCTCCACATTGTTGCCGAATGGCATTGGGGCATTTGGCGTCACCCTGTCAGGCGCTGCAATCGGCGGTGCCGTTGGGGGGATCGCAGGTGCAGCCATTGATGGCGCTATATTTGGCCGCACGCGGGAAGGTCCGCGTATCGAAAGCGTTCGCATCATGGAGTCCCGAGAAGGGGCCGGTATTCCCAACGTATACGGACGAATGCGTGTCGGTGGGCAAGTGATTTGGGCCGCCCGGCTTAAGGAGACACGTCAAACAGAACGCGTTGGTGGTGGAAAGGGTGGCCCGCGCGTCGCGAATTATACGTACTCGGCAAGTTTTGCCGTCGCGCTTTGTGACGGACCCATCAACCGGGTTTCGCGAGTATGGGCAAATGGCGAGGTTATTGCGCTGACCGATTTTGTGCACCGTGTGTATACCGGCACTGACGATCAGCAGGCTGATCCTCTTATCGAAGCGATCGAAGGCGCTGGATGCGTGCCAGCCTATCGAGGCACGGCGTACATTGTCTTTGAGGACATGCCTCTTGAGGCATTCGGGAACAGACTGCCACAGCTCTCCTTTGAAGTGTTTCGGGAACCACCTCCCAGACCCGAAACGACCGAGCTTTCGGCACGACTCGATGGGGTCAATATCATACCGGCGAGCGGTGAGTTTGTTTATGGAACGACGCCCGTCCAGCAGCACTATTTCCCCGCCATTGAAACACCAGAAAACGTCCATATCGCCTCCGGCGTTACGGACATGTTTGCGTCGCTCGATCAGTTGGAAAGCGACCTTCCGTCGGTTCATAGAACCGCTTTGACAGTTGGTTGGTTCGGAAACGATCTTCGGGCTGGCGCATGCGAAATCCGTCCGGGTGTCGAAACGAGAGACAAGGAGACCCGGCCCTATGTCTGGGAGGTTGGCGGTGTGGATCGCGGCGACGCGTGGCTAATTTCGACAGGTGATACCGGTGGTCCGAACTATGGAGGTACGCCGGCAGATCGAGCTGTCATTGAAGGCATACGGGAACTCGTCAACCGAGGCTTCGATGTCACAATGTCCCCCTTTCTTTTTATGGACATACCGATAGGCAACGCGCTGCCTGATCCTTATGGGGGTTCAGAGCAGGCACAGTTGCCGTGGCGCGGCCGCATTACAGCAAGTAATGGAACCGCCAGCGCGCGCGACGAGATCAACGCGTTTCTCGGCTTGGCTCAGATCAGTGATTTTGAACATGATGGCGACGTCATCCATTGGGACGGTGACGACGACGATTGGGGGTTTCGGCGTTTCATTCTGCATCATGCGTTTCTTGCAAGCGCCGCTGGTGGCGTGGAGTCATTTCTGATCGGATCGGAAATGGTCGGCCTGACCCGAATACGCGATGATCTTGGTGCCTTTCCTTTCGTTGACGGCCTGATCGCGCTGGTCGCGGATGTGCGGGCCATTTTGGGTCCCGATGTGAAAATCTCATACGCTGCGGATTGGACCGAGTACGGAGCTTATGTTCCTGGTGATGGAAGCAACGATGTTCTGTTTCCGCTGGACCCCTTATGGGCAGACAGCAATGTCGATTTTGTCGGCATCGATTGGTACCCGCCAACAGGTGATTGGCGCGCTGGCCAGGATCATCTGGACGCCCAGGCAGGCTTTAAGGGAGCCGATGATCCAGACTATCTCCTATCGCAGATAACTGGCGGCGAAGCGTTCGATTACTTTTATGCATCATCCGATGATCGCGATGCCCAAATCCGTACACCCATCATCGATACAGCCCATGGCGAGAATTGGGTTTTCCGCCAGAAGGATCTTCTTGGCTGGTGGAATGCAACTCACCATGAACGTCCAGGAGGCGCGCGCGCCTCGGTGTCAACCGCATGGCAACCGGCAAGCAAACCGATACGGTTATCCGAAATTGGCTTTCCGGCCGTCGACAAGGGTGGAAACTCTCCCAATTTGTTTTTTGATCCGAAGAGTTCCGAAAGCGCCTTACCGCCTTACTCCACGGGGGAACGCGACGATCTTTTTCAACGGCGCGCCTTAGACGCCGCAATCGGCTATTGGCAAAGTCAGACGGCGGTCGAAGCGACCTATGTATGGGCTTGGGACGCCAGGCCGTGGCCGGTTTTCCCCTTACGGGAGGATATCTGGTCAGATGGTGCCAATTGGACATTCGGTCATTGGTTGAACGGACGTGCAGGCCTCTCCGAGCTGGGCCGTGTCATCGAAGATATCGCACGTCATGGGGGTGTCGAAATTGATGCGAGCGCCGTCACGGGCGTTATTGATGGATATGCCTTAAGCGGTGTCTCAAGTGTCCGCGATGCCTTGGCACCGCTATTCTCAGCCTATGACTTGATGATGATTGAGCGCGGCGGAAAACTCGTGGTGGAACACGCTCAGACCGCCCCCATACATGACATAAACAAATATGCCGTCCGAGAAGAGGGCGTCAGCAAGACGCGAACACTGCTGGACAAACCGCCTGGCGCGCTGCGACTGACCTATATCGATGGCGCGGATACATATTCGCCCGCGACGATCAATGTTTTCGACCCGGAGGGCGACAGAGCTATGGTCCTCGATGTCAGACTGCCCATCATAATGACGGAGACACGGGCTCAAGCGGTCGCAGAACAGGTGTTGGCAAGATCGGCTGAGGCCGAAGGCGCAGTTGCGGCGATTGGGTCCGAAGGCAGTGGCCTGGAGCCCGGCGACAGGGTCGTGTTTGATCACCTCGATGGTGTCTGGCGTATCGTGGATCTGATTGACAACGGTGCCGTCGAGTTTCGCCTGGAACAGGATAGAACGACGACGGGACCCCCACAGCGATTTGTTGAAAGCGTGCCCACCATAGACCTCACGCCTCTGCCCGCGCCACCGCAAATCATCATTGTGGACGGCCCTGCCTTGCCCGGTAGAGGCGACGTCGCCTCCGGTCCGCTCGTCGCAGCGTTTGGAACGCCGTGGTCGCGACCTGTTGACGTTCTGGCAGGTCCGTCAGCTGATCTTATGACCACGCGTGCCGTGCTGCCCGATGCCGCCGGCGTCGGTCGGCTGGTTGCAGCTTTGGCGACGGGCCCCTTGGGGGTTTGGGATCAAGGCAGCGTACTCGAGATCGAGATACCGGGTGAAGGGCTCCCATCCCATAGCAAATTGTCTGTGCTGAATGGTTCAGGACTAATGCTCATCGAGTCCGACGAGGATTGGGAGCTTCTGGCGTACCAGGAGGCAGAGCTTGTGGCACTCGATAGCTATCGTCTGCGAACGCTTCTGCGCGGCCTGAATGGCTCCGAAATCAGTGCAGCGCCCATGGGGGCACGCTGCTTGCTTGTCGATGCGCGACTAGAAGAAGTGCTCTTCGATCAGAATGAGGCGGGGCTTGAGCTGCTCTGGCAGGCCATCGGCCGCGGCGGTGCAGGAGACCAAGTGTCCTTTGCCTTCGAGAACAAAAAGGGCCTCTCTTATGCGCCCGGACATTTGCGGCGGTCAATCATAGCCGGTATCGACCAGTTAAGTTGGGTTCGCCGGGCCGCCGAAATTGGGGATGCCTGGCGGGATGAGGCCTGGCCAAATACGGGTCGTTTTCGCGTCGATCTGAAACGGAATGGCGAGACGATATATGTCGAGGAGGTCGATGCCCCGATGTGGGAAATCGCCGATCAATCAGAGCCTGGGGATTTGGTTGAAGTCCGTGAGATTGGACATGATGGCCGCTTTGGAAAAAAAGCGATCACAACGCTCTGACACTCGATGCTTCCTTTTCTAGGCGACGCACATTACTTCTGACTCTACAAAGAAGCGGCGGACAGTGATGTCAGATCCCTATCAAGTGCTTGGCGTAGGCCGAACTGCGAATGCGGACGACATCAGGCGCGCTTATAGATCGAAGGCCAAAGCGCTTCATCCAGACCTTCATCCCGGTAACACAGCGAAGGCTGAGGAGTTCAAGCGGGTGTCTTCGGCGTTTGATATCTTGGGCGATAAGAAAAAGCGGGCCCAATTCGATCGCGGCGAGATAGATAGTGACGGCAATCCGCGCGCCTATGCCCAAAGTGGCTTCAATGAAGGCGGCGGGTTTAGCAATGCCGGTGCCTATGGCGGCGCAGATATCCCCGGTGAAGCGTTTGAAGATATTTTGTCGGGTCTGTTCGGTGGCGGACGTGGCCGCCGCGGACCTGGTCCCAAAAAAGGGCGCGACGTGAGATATCTGGTCGATATCGACCTTGTCGATGTGATCACTGGTGCCCGGCGGCGCATGCGCATGTCCGACGGCAGATATCTGGATGTAAACGTTCCAGCTGGCGTCGAGACCGGTCAAACGCTTCGATTGAAAAGCCAGGGCGAAACCTCTGTCCATGGCGGCCCGCCGGGAGATGCGCTCCTCGAGATCACCGTAAAACCGAACAAGACGTGGGCCCGTGAGGGCGACGACGTTCGGATGAATGTGCCTGTGTCGCTGGAAACCGCAGTGCTTGGCGGGACCGTGGACGTCGACACACCGACGGGTACAATCGCCCTTAAAGTGCCTGAGGGTTCCAACACCGGAGCTGTTTTGCGGCTGCGCGGCAAAGGGGTTCAGCGCGCTGGCAAGCCAGGCAATCTGTATGCTCGCCTTGAGATTGTCCTCAACGATCCAGCCGACACCAATCTTCGCGCTTTCATCAAATCTCACCGCAGTAAATGACCGGACCTGAAGCGATTTATTCACTAGTCATTCAGTGATCCAGCCGTAATAAGAAACGTATGAACCGGAGATACGCCCTTTTTGCGATAGCTGCAGCTTTGCTTGCTGAGCCCGTCGCCGCCCAGAATTGGGGACGGTCTTTCTCCGATGGTGCCCGTCAATCCCGGCAGAACGGCGATATCGTGCCTTTGCGCGATGTTATCCGCCGCCTTGAGCGTCAATATGGCGGGCGGTATGTAAATGCTGAGCTTTTTTCCCGTTCGGGAGGGGGATCGGAATATCGCATCGATTGGATTACCCAAGATGGCCGAAAGGTGATGTTTGTGGTTGATGCCCAGTCCGGTCGCGTGATCCGTACTCAAGGAGCCCGATAGCCATGAGAATTCTTGTTGTAGAAGACAATCCGGACTTGCGCCGTCAATTGGCGGATGCGTTGTCCCAGGCAGGTTATGCCGTGGACCTCGCTTCGGATGGTGAGGATGGCCATTTTCTAGGGGACACTGAACCCTATGACGCGGTGATTCTTGACCTCGGTCTTCCAACCATGGACGGCGTCACCATTCTCGAGCGGTGGCGCGAAGACGGGAAGGATTTTCCCGTTTTGATTCTCACGGCCCGAGACCGTTGGAGCGAGAAAGTCGCTGGCTTCGATGCCGGTGCCGATGATTATCTGACCAAACCATTTGTCACCGAAGAACTCCTCGCAAGATTGCGAGCGCTATTGCGTCGTGCAGCTGGGCATTCGGCTGCTGCCCTCGAATGCGGCGCGCTGCGTGTTGATACACGTTCGGCGCGCGCCACCGTCAATGGCTCACCAATCAAGCTGACGGCCCATGAATATCGCGTTTTGGCCTATTTGATGCACCATCAGGGGCGCGTTGTTCCCCGGACCGAACTCGTCGAGCATATTTATGATCAGGATTTCGATCGCGACTCGAACACGATCGAAGTGTTCATCGGTCGCCTGCGCAAGAAGATTGGTTCAGACCGCATCGAGACGGAACGCGGACTGGGGTATCGGCTTGTCAATCCCGAAGGCGAGACCCATCCCGCTTTGTAGGGTTTGGGCCGGGCGATCCGCCAATATGTCTCGGGGTCTTTGATGTTAGCACTGGGAAAATCAATAACTCCCTCGCTGGCGCGCCGGCTTATGATCAGTGCGGGCATATCGTCGATCCTTGTCCTCGCGGCGATCGTCGTGACATTGTCAGCTGTCTATCGCACGCAAATCCTGACCATTCTCGATAATGAACTCGATCGAACCTTGGCGACATTGGAGCGGGCTGTCGGCAGCGATGCGTCTGGCAATCTCATATCCAATGAAGATCAGCTTCCGTCGGACCCCAGTTATACCACACCGCTGTCGGGTCGATACTGGGCGATGGTGTCGCTGAATGCCAATGGTGAATACGATAGATACGTGAATTCCGAGAGCCTCTGGGATGGCGATATTCCGTGGCCGCCGGATGTGCGTGATGAGATCATCCAGCGTCCTGGCATCGTTTTTAGGGCCAATGGTATGGGCCCGAACGGTGAGCCGTTGCGAATGGCAGCCGAAACACTTTTGCTACCGAACCGAGAAGCGCCCGTCATGCTGCTGGCAGCATTCGATCGATCAGACACGGATAGGGGCGCGCGGCAATTCATTTATGTCCTGATCGGAACGATGACCGTCGTTGCAGCGGGAATATTGTTTGCCCTCTGGCTCGGGATTCGATCGGCGCTCCGGCCACTTCGTCGCATAGAGGAGGATATCGCAGACATAAGAGAGGGCCGTCGTCGACAATTGACCGGCGATTACCCCTCCGAGGTGCGTCCGCTCAGTGAGGAACTCAACAAGCTCATGGAACACAATCGCGGTGTCGTTGAACGCGCGAGAACCCATGTCGGCAATCTTGCCCACGCCCTGAAGACGCCCATCGCAATCCTCATGAACGAAGCATCAGGTGATGGTGCGCTTGATGATGTGGTTCGCCGCCAGGCCGGAGCCATGCATAGCAATGTTCAGCACTATCTTAAACGCGCCCAGGCCGCAGCGCGGGCCCAGACGCTCGGCGCAAGGACAGATCTTGGAGGCGTGCTGTCGGATCTTGGCCGCCTGCTGAACAGGCTTTTCGAGTCGAAGGGAATATCTGTAACTGCAGATCCCGCAAACGGGATGATTGTCCGCGGGGAAAAACAGGATCTCGAAGAGATGGTCGGTAATCTGATGGAAAATGGCTGCAAATGGGCGCGCAGCTGCGTACATGTATCGATTGAGCAGGATGGCCCAAATCTGTTGATTCACGTCGATGATGATGGCGACGGCCTCGCCGAGGACGAGCGAGAAGCCGCCCTCCAAAGAGGGGTCAGACTGGACGAAGCTGCGCCGGGGACGGGGCTTGGCCTGTCAATCGTCGCTGAGCTTGCTGAACTACACGAGGGTAAGCTGGAGCTTGGTGATGCGCCGAAGCTGGGCGGCTTGCGCGCGTCCCTTAGATTGCCAAGAGCATGATTTTTCTCGTCTGGTTTTTTGGTCTTGGGGCTATCCTGGCCTCATCGGCTTTGGTCCGCCGCGCCGGCCTCGGCGATCGCGCCGTCATCGCCGTCCTCTTGGCATCTCTATTGGCGGTCATCTCATATGTCGCTGTCGGACGTCCTAACTTGCCCGACCAACCTTATGGCAAACGGATCGCAGAGATCGACAGTCGGGACGCGACGACTTTGTCGCGTGCGGAAACGCTGGCCTTACTGGAGCAACGTATTCGAGAATACCCGGACAGTCCTCAACCCCATTTCTTCATTGGTGAGATTCTGCAGAGCCAGGGGCGCGAGCGAGATGCTGTGAGGGCGTTTCAGTCGTCTTTGCGCCGAGACCCCGCCTTCACACCGGCCCTGATCGCATTGGCCGACAGTTTGACACGGTTGAATGAAGGCCGCATCGGGGTCGAAGCAAAGCGCCTCTATGCGCGCGCTGTTGCCGTCGATCCTGCCGAAGCGCGTGCTGGCTTCATGGCGGGCCTTGCAGACTGGCAGGCGGGTGACCGCCCATTGGCACGAAGCAGATGGGCCGCGGTTGGTGAGGGATTGCCTGTTGGCTCAACCCAAGCGGCCATGCTCGCCTCTTTGGTCGAACAAGCCGAGGCGGGTGCGTTTGATTGAGCGCATGCCTGCGGCAGGTGGCCGTCTGGCCAGATCAGCAAAACACCCTATACCCAAGGCCCATGAGAGCACGAACGCGTAGATTAGGCCTCATCGGCGTTGCGGCGGCACTTTTATTAGTGGCGGCTGGGCTGGTTTTTGTCGCCGTTCAGGAAAGTGCCAATCTGTTCTGGACACCGACAAAGCTCGCCGAAATGGGCGGGCCCACGCCTGGGCTCTCCGGCAAGGTCGGTGGCTTTGTCGCAGTTGGATCGCTGACCTATGCCACCCCGACTCAATTGAGCTTTAAAGTGATTGATGACGCCCACAGCATAAGTGTCATTTACGAGGGTATCGCGCCTGATCTCTTTGAGGAAGGTGCAGGGGTTGTGGCTGAAGGGGCGTTCAATGAAGACGGTATCTTTGTTGCTCGTCAGCTTCTGGCCAAACATGATGAAAACTACGTGCCGCGCGAACTGAGCGATGTAGAAGGCCCGGCAACATGATCGAGACCGGTCATCTCGCCGCTTTTCTGGCCCTTGCGGCTAGCAGTGTTCAGACCTGGTACGGTCTCAGAGGCAATCGCCCAATGGCAGCGCGTATGGCGGTGTCGGCCCTGTGCATTATGAGCATATCCTTCTTCTTCCTCATCATGGCCTTTGTGGGATCGGACTTTTCCGTCGCCCTGGTCGCGCAGCACTCCCATACGCTTAAGCCTTTGATCTATAAGGTCGCTGGAACCTGGGGAAATCATGAGGGCTCGATGGCGCTTTGGTGTCTCGTGGTGATCGGGTTTTCAGTGGCTGGAGCCCTTCGTCTGCAAACCGGCCGGCCTGAGTTTGAGGCTCGCGCACTCGGTGTTCAAGGAGCCGTTGCCACGGGCTCCCTCGCGTATCTTCTGTTCGCGTCGAATCCATTTTTGCGGCTGAACCCGGCACCCTTACAGGGATTGGGATTAAACCCGCTGCTTCAGGATCCGGCCCTCGCGATCCATCCCCCCATGCTCTATCTCGGTTATGTCGGGTTTTCCTTTGTTTTTGCCCTTGCTGCTGCCGGGCTGATAGAGGGGCGCATTGATCGGCACTGGGCGCAGGCCACGCGACAATTCGTTCTGGCGGCTTGGGTGCCTCTTACCATTGGTATCGCCCTTGGCGCTTACTGGGCTTATTATGAATTGGGTTGGGGCGGATGGTGGTTCTGGGACCCTGTCGAAAACGCATCCCTTATGCCATGGCTCCTTGGGTCTGCTCTTCTGCACTCCATTATTGTGACGGAGAAGCGCGGCAGTTTTGCTGCTTGGACTGCGCTTCTTGCTGTTCTGGCATTCTGCTTCTCGCTGCTCGGCGCATTTCTTGTCCGCTCCGGTATTCTCACATCGGTGCATGCCTTCGCCGTTGATCCGCTGCGCGGCAGTCTGCTCCTAACGGGACTTCTTCTCTATGGCGGTGCCGCGCTAGCACTCTTTGCCTGGCGGGCCCCTGCGCTGAAAGGGGGACCGGCGTGGGGCCTAGTAAGCCGCGAAGGCGCGCTGATGCTGAACAATCTCGTGCTTGCTGTGGCGACGCTTACCGTGCTGATCGGGACGCTTTTTCCGCTTCTTGCGGAAATGACGGGTCGTCAGATGTCGGTCGGCGCGCCTTATTTCAACCTGACATTTTCGCCATTGCTCGGGGCGTTACTCGTCACGCTACCTTTGGTGCAGCATTGGAGTTGGGGGCGCATGTCCCTGGATCCAAATTGGCCGTTCGCTGCGATACTCGGAGCCATTTTCGGGGCGATTATCCTGGCAGGATGGGTGCTGTTTGACTTACCGCTTGGCGCGTCTGCCGGCGTCGGTCTCGGGATCTGGCTTCTTTATGGGGCGGGTCGCGAACTGTTTCGCCGTGCCATCACACCTGGTCGTGTCTTCAAACTTCCCGTCAGAGTATGGGGCATGTCTTTGGCCCATGCCGGTCTCGGACTTTTCATTATTGGCGCTGTGATCGAAACCGGGGCGTCCTATGAGCGGACCATCGCGCTCGGTGCGGGTGACAGCGCAGAGATTGCCGGTTGGACGCTAACACTGAACGAAGTGCGATCCGGCGAAGGGCCAAATTGGTATTCCGATGAAAGTAGCCTTCGGGCCACCTCTGGGCGGTCTGAAGCGGTGCTGACCCCATCGAAGCGCTACTATCCTGCGGCGCGCATGCCAACAACCGAAACGGCCATTCTGAAGACACTTCGTGGAGACTTGTACGCAGCCCTAGGAGATCGCCGTGTCGTCAATGGGCGGCCGCTGTGGACATTTCGCGTCTATTTCAATCCGCTGATCGACCTCATTTTCTTGGGCGTGACCCTGATGGCCCTTGGCGGCGGCATGGCCATGGTCTCGACGCGCAAATCAAAGGCGCTCGCGGACCAAAATGGGGAAACAGCGCCCAAGGTCGATGTTCCGGAGATCATTCTGTGAGGTGGATGCTCGTCCTCCTTCTGCCTGTCATTATGGCATTTGAAGAACCGCTCGCCGATCAGGCGGCGGAGGCAAGGGCGCAGAAGCTGATGCAGGAGATCCGCTGCGTCGCCTGTGAAAATGAGCCTATTTCGCAAAGCGCTGCAGAGATCGCAGGCACCATGCGCGTTCGCGTGCGTGAGATGGTTAGCGACGGTGCAAGTGATGCAGACATACGGGCTTGGTTCGAAGACCGCTACGGTGAGTTCGTTTTGTTTCGGCCGTCGACGCAGGGAGTTTCTGGGCTTGTTCTATGGGGGCTACCTTTCGCTATTTTGTTACTCGGCGGCCTCAGCGTCGCTCTTGCCAAGCGGGGCGATGCGGCGGCCATTGAGGTCGAGCCCGTAAAACCGGAAAGCTTCGATCACGACAACGAGACGAGCAGCTGACTTCCCAATTCGGCGTATCTACTTAATTGTGCCAACAAGACGTGATCTGAACCGGAGATAGTCATGAGAAAAGCCGTAACGTTTCAAGGCTCAGACGGTCAGACCTTGTCCGGCCGGCTTGATCTTCCCGACGGAGACATCCGCGCCTTCGCGCTCTTCGCACACTGTTTTTCCTGTTCGAAGGACATTGCTGCAGCGCGCAACATCGCAACGACGCTGATAAATCATGGGATCGGACTATTGCGGTTCGATTTCACCGGTCTTGGAATGTCGGAGGGCTCATTCTCAGATACCAATTTCTCGACCAATTTGGACGATCTTGAAGCGGCAGCCGCCTGGCTTGAGAACACTTATGGTGCCCCACAACTGCTCATTGGCCATTCCCTCGGCGGAGCAGCCGTCATCGCGGTGGCAAGCAGATTGCCAAGTGTTCGCGCCGTCGCAACGATTGGGGCACCCTCCGATGCGGATCATGTCATCCACCAATTTGGATCTCATCTCGACGAGATTGCACAATCCGGAGAGGCTCAGGTGGCGCTCGCTGGGCGGCCCTTCACGATCAAGAAGCAATTTGTCGATGATGTCTCCGGCGCTAAGGTGCGCGATGCGGCGTCGTCCCTTGGTCGTCCATTGCTTGTATTACATGCGCCGCTTGATGATGTTGTCGGGCTGGATAACGCGACAGGATTGTTTCTGAGCGCCAAGCACCCAAAGAGCTTCGTGAGTTTGGACGGAGCGGACCATTTGCTCTCAAGATCTGATGACGCGCAATTCGCTGCCAATGTCATCGCGGCATGGTTCGGTCGCTACATGACTGGTGAAAGGTCAGCAAAAACAGAGGCACCTCCCGTGGAGGGTACCTTCGTTGAAGAGACCGGACGAGGAAAATTCCAGGCGCGTATCCGCACAGGCCCCCATGAATTGCTTGCCGATGAGCCGGCCTCCGTAGGCGGCGACGATACGGGTCCATCGCCCTATGATCTTGTTTCGGCAGGGCTCGGAGCGTGCACAACTATGACATTACGCATGTACGCGGAACGAAAAAAATGGCCTGTAGGCAGGATCGGCGTGCACGTATCACACGAAAAAGACTATGCAGACGATTGCGAGAATTGCGAGCAGGATCGCCGCATCGATATTTTTGAGCGTCGGATATCAATCGATGGTGATTTGACCGAAGAGCAACATGATCGGATGCTGGAAATTGCGGACAAGTGCCCTGTTCATCGGACATTGGAGTCTATCGCGCATGTTCGCACAAAATCGGGCTGAAAATCGCCATAATTCAAGCCCTTCCATAAATGATTTTTAATAACCAAATCAGATGGGTTAAGCTAAGTGAAACAGAGCGTAAGCGCGCTCGTCTTAAAAGTGGGACTGAAGAATGAGATCGATAGGCACTTTCGGGCAGACCTTCGCGGCCATGTTGATGGGGGGCGTTGTCGTGGGAGCGCTTACCCTTGGACCGCAATGGGCACCAACAGCAGACGCTGACCCGATCATAATTGAAGCACCAGGCGGAGCGCCTTTGAGTTTCGCTGACCTGGTTGAACAAGTGTCTCCAGCTGTTGTGAGCATTAATGTGCGCGGTGAGCAGGAAGTTCGCGACAATGCCGGCATCGATCGCTTCCTGGAGCAATTCCGGGATATGCCTGGATTTGAGGAGTTCATGCGCCGTCGCCGCGAGGAACTGGAAGAAAATGACGATCGCCGAACGCGAGAGACGCGGGCACTCGGATCAGGCTTTTTCATCTCAGCAGAAGGGCACGCCGTTACCAACAATCATGTGATTGCCGGTGCCAATGAAATTCAGCTGGTCCTGTCGGACGGCCGCGAATTCGAGGCCGAACTCGTTGGAACGGACCCGTCAACTGACCTTGCTGTTGTCAAAGTGATCGAGCCGGAATTCGACTTTCCCTATGTAGAATTCGAGCGCAGCAATAACATTCGTGTTGGAGATTGGGTTGTTGCAGTTGGTAATCCGTTTGGATTGGGCGGGACGGCCACTGCGGGCATCATCTCCGCCGACGGTCGCAACCTTGGTGCCGGGTCGCAGTATACCGACTTCCTGCAGATCGACGCCTCTATAAACCGCGGCAACTCCGGCGGGCCGACATTTGATCTGACCGGCCGCGTCATCGGCGTAAACACCGCAATTTTTTCCCCAACCGGCGGCTCTGTCGGCATCGGGTTTGCGATCCCAGCTGACCTGGCGATCCGCATTACCGATGAGCTGATCGCCAATGGACGCGTTAGCCGAGGATGGCTGGGTGTGAGCATCCAGGACTTCACCCCCGAATTTGCAGAATCGGTCGGTATGGATGGGGCACGTGGTGCCATCGTATCTGAGCTGGTCGACGACGGCCCTGCAGAGGCCTCTGGCATTGAGCGGGGCGATGTAATTATCGAAGTCAACGGTGACACGGTTGTAGATGCCACGAGCGTCACGCGCAAAGTCGGAAATCTCATCGCCGGATCCACAAACACCTTCGTCGTCCTGCGAGATGGCGAACGGGTAGATGTCAACGTAAAGGTCGGTGAACGGCCAGATGATCCTACGGCGCTGACAAACGCTCCGGAGTCCGGTGAGCGCGAAGAGGAAGAAGAGGATGTCGAGACGGGGCCGTTGGGCGTCGCGCTTAAACCTCTTGATGACGATACCCGCACCGCGCTTGGCCTCGACGATGATGAAGAAGGCTTGCTGATCGTCGACGTTGAGACCGACAGCCCGCTTGCCGAAACCGGTTTGCGTCCAGGCACTGCGATCCTTGAGGTCAATGGGCGGACCGTCGGATCTGTGTCTGACTTCAACAATGCTGTCGAGGCGGCTCGCCGCGCTGACAAGGAACAGGTTTTGGTTGCCGCCGTCGTGAATGGCCGAACCATATTTGGTACAATTGATATTTCTGAGGACGAGTAATTTAGCTGCCGGGGGGCGGACTGACGGAGGGACAATGCGTCATGCAAGTTCTGATTATTGAAGATGATGGAGATATGGCATCCTTCATCTCACAAGTGCTCACCGAAGCGGGCCATAATGTGGATGTTGCAAATCGGGGAGATATGGGCCTAACGATGGCCCGCTCCCGCAACTTCGATGCGCTCGTTGTTGACCGCATGCTGCCGGAAAAGGACGGCTTGACGCTGATCCGGGAATATAGAGACGGGGGCGGTCACTCACCCGCCCTGTTTCTGACCGCTTTGAGCGACGTCGACCATCGCGTTGAAGGCCTTAAGGCAGGGGGTGACGACTACTTGTCCAAGCCCTTTGAACCCAGCGAGCTGGCCGCTCGGGTTGAAGCGCTTGGCCGACGCGGCGCGAGTGAAACACCTGTTACTCATTTGAAAGCCGGTGATCTGGAAATGGATCTGCTTGCGCGAAAGGTCACCAGAGCCGGGCAAAAAATTGATCTACAACCCCGCGAATTTCGGTTGTTGGAATATCTGATGCGTCATGCTGGTCAGGTGGTCACACGGACCATGCTCCTGGAGCAAGTGTGGGATTACAATTTTGATCCGCAGACCAATGTGATCGATGTGCATATTTCCCGTTTACGCGGAAAGATTGACAAAGACTTCGACGAAGCTCTGTTGCACACGGTTCGGGGCGCGGGGTATCGCCTTCAGGCATGACGCTGCAGAAGTTTCGTCTGCCAACTTTTGTCAATACGACGACGTTTCGGTTGGCGATGCTCCATGCAGGACTGTTTGCGGTCTTTCTTGTCGGCCTGCTGGTCTATCTCTATGCATCAACGGTCGTCTATATCCGCGGCGAGGCACGATCGAGCCTCGACGCCGAAATCACAGAACTGGTTCAAGCGCACCGCCAAGGCGGGCTTGTCAGACTGAATCAATCGGTCCTCGAGCGAAGTTCCGTACCGGGGTCCAGACAATTCATTTATCTCCTGCAAGACAGTGAGGGCCGGAAAATCTCTGGTGACTTGTCTGGCCCTCCCGCCGGCGTTGAGGCAGGGGGCGCTCAAAAGATAAGTTTCATAATCGACTACCCCAAGGCCGATGGATCAATCGAAACCCGGGAGGCAGAGGGACGCCAGGCAACCCTCGCCGATGGCAGCTTGATCTTCGTTGCCTATGACATTGATGATTTCGTGGGCATTATACCCCGAGTGACAAATGTCGTCTGGACCGCCGCGCCAATCGGGATCCTGATGTCTCTGATTGGGGGAATCATCGTGTCGCGAACGGCGGCTCGGCGCGCCGACGAGCTTGCAAAGACAGCCGAAGGCGTCATGGCTGGAGACCTATCGCGCCGGGCACCGGTTGCGGGTTCGGGCGATGAATTCGACGACCTGGCCGGTCAGCTGAACGCAATGCTCGCCAAGATCGAACAGCTAATGCTGTCGTCTCGGCATGTCGGTGATGCTATTGCCCACGACCTCCGCACGCCGCTCACCAGACTGCGTAATCGGCTCGAAAGGTCCTTGGCGAGCAGCATGTCCAAGGAGGAAACGGAAGAGACGCTTCAAACAACTTTGGCCGAAGTGGATCGTGTCCTTGATACGTTCAATGCGATTCTGAGACTGTCACGCTTGGAAGCCGGCGACAGCGGGCCTGTTGAGCGGATTGATCTCAGCACGATTGGCAGTGAACTCGCCGAATTATTCGAACCAGCATGTGAGGACGCCGGCCTGTCTTTCTCTGCCGATATTGGTCGAGATCTTCATGTGATGGGGGAGCGATCCCTTCTTGCCCATGCGCTTTCGAACCTCCTGGACAATGCAATAAAATATACCCCAGCCCCCGGCAGCATTAAGTTCGAAGTTGCGAGGGGACGCGACGAGAATGTCGTGCTGAAGGTCATCGACAATGGTCCGGGAATTCCAAAGCGCGATCGCGAACGCGTTGTCGAGCGTTTTGTGCGGCTTGAGGCCAGCCGGTCTGAACCTGGTTCCGGTCTGGGTCTGGCCCTCGTCGATGCTGTCGCTGATCTCCATAAAGGCACATTCACACTTGAGGATGGCAGCGGGGCTCATCACCGTCCCGGACTATCGGCAACTCTCCGACTGCCGCGCTTATGAGCCTTTCAGTGTCGCCGCTTGCTGACACACCGGTCGATGCACTTCGTGTCGCGGCGGCCCATGCGCCGTATCTCGCAAGACTGGCCGACAAAGAATCGGAAACACTTCGCCGCTTAGACGGCACCGCGCCGGATCAGATCTGGAATGAAATGATATCTGGGCTTTCAGATATCGGCCTTGAGACGGACCAAGACGATGTTATGCGGCATTTGCGCCGCGCCAAACGCCAGGCGCATCTCATCCTGGCGGGTGCCGACCTCTCTGGTCTTTGGCCCTTATCTCATGTGACGCAAAAAATGACCGAGTTCGCAGATGCCGCCACATCTGCTGCACTTACGTACTCAGCACACTCATTCGATTTGTCATTAGCTGGATTGTTTGTCATCGCACTTGGTAAAATGGGTGCCGGCGAACTCAACTACTCTTCCGATATCGACGTCGCAGCGTTTTTCGATCCAGATCTATTTGATGGTGGCCGGCGCGCTCCCTCGGACAGCGCCCGCCGGATCATACAAAAGATGACACGTCTCCTGTCCGATCAGACGGCGGACGGATATGTTCTGCGAACGGATCTTCGGTTACGCCCGGATCCATCTTCGACCCCAGTCGCCGTCTCAACCAAGATGGCCGAACTCTATTACGAGACGGTTGGTCAAAACTGGGAACGGATGGTTTGGATAAAGGCCCGCCCATGCGCAGGTGACGTCCGTGCAGCAGATAAGTTTGTCGATGCACTGTCTCCGTTTGTTTGGCGCCAACACCTGGATTACTGGGCGATTAGCGATATCCACGCTATCAAAAGAATGATCAATTCAAACGTCAATGCGCCTGATCTTGAAGCGGTTGATGCAGATCTGAAACTTGGCATCGGTGGCATCCGGGAAATCGAGTTTTTTGCGCAAACCCAACAACTTATTATGGGAGGGCGAGACGTCAGTCTGCAAGTGCGTGACACCGTGTCTGCTATCCAGACATTGCAGTCGACGAACCTCATCTCCGAAGCAGATGCTGATCATATGATCCGCTTCTATGAAGTCTTACGTGCCGTAGAGCATCGGGTTCAGATGCGCCAGGATGAGCAGACCCACGCATTGCCGCGCGATGAGGATCAGCGTGCGGACATTGCCGTATTGTGTGGAGTGAGCGATCTCGCCGCATTCGACGCATCTCTTCAGCTGGTGCGCCGCAAAGTGCACAGCATCTATCTGGATCTTTTCGGGGCCGAAGCCCGCGGTAAGACAGAAGCCGTCTCTGGCAATCTCGTATTCACTGGCGTTGATCCCGATCCGGGTACGGTGAAAACGCTGAAATCATTTGGATTCAATCATCCGGAACAGATCATTCAAAGTATCGCGCAATGGCATAGGGGGCATATTCTTGCCACGCGATCTGTTCGCGGCCGCGAGATTCTCACCGCGCTGCTGCCTGGCTTGCTCTCAGACATGAGCGAGACCGGCGACCCCGACGAGGCCTTCAAGCGATTTCAGAACTTTGTCGAGCGATTACCATCAGGCGTGCAGTGCCTGTCCATGCTCCTCGCGGAGAAGGATTTGAGAAAAGACCTCGTTGCGACATTGGGGCTGGCCCCACGCTTAGCGACAATTCTGGGCCGCCAGCCGCAACTGATAGAAGCCCTTCTGACATCCGAACAGACTGTTTCGCTGTCGGCTCTATCGGAAGAAACCTTCGAAGACGCGATGAACCAGGCACGCCGATTTGTTCGCGAAGCTGCCGTCAGAATCGGACACGGCCTGCTTCATGGGCACCTTGCGGCCGGCGAGGCAGGCACGGCGTATAGCGACCTGGCCGATACAACCATTGCCGCCATGGCCGATGCAGCTGAGCGCGAAACGGAGCGAAAATTCGGATCTGCACCTGGCGACTGGTGCGTTGTTGCTCTGGGTAAACTTGGGGGATACGCGCTGACGGCGGGATCGGATCTCGATCTCATGGTGATTTACGACATGCGGGACGATACAGCGGGGCCGGTTTGGTTCACCCGATTTACGCAGCGCCTGATTACGGCGTTGTCGGCGGACACCGCTGAAGGCCAACTCTATGAGGTTGACATGCGCCTGAGACCTTCAGGTCGGTCAGGGCCCGTCGCAGTGAGATTATCAAGTTTTGAGAAGTATCATAGAGACGAGGCGTGGACCTGGGAGCATATGGCCCTGACCCGGCTGCGCCCGGTTTGCGGCAATACGGACCTCTCAAACAAAATACGGGCAACGAGCCAACGTCTTCTCGTCGAAGCACCACGGCGCGATGAACTCACGGAAGATATTCTGGACATGCGCCGCCGCCTTGCGCGCCAAAAGCCGAGCCAGGGACTGTGGGACCTGAAACAAGGGGAAGGCGGGGTGATTGATTTGGAGTTCATCGTCCAGCGTGAGCTTCTCATGCTGAACACCGCGGACCCGCCCGCCACAAGACTGTCAGATGCCATAAAATTGCTGAAGCAATCCGAACGGCTGTCGGCGGATGAAGCCGCAGACCTGCTGGAAGCCGAAAGCGTCCTGTCTGCCTTACAGCAGATTCAGCGACTGGCGCTCACACAAGATATCGATCCCGCAACGATCTCCGATGGTTTGAAAGACCGGCTCGCCCGCGCGGTTGCTGCTTCTGACTTCGAGGAGGTTGAAAAAGACCTGCGCCGCGTGAAGTTCATCGTTCAGAACCTGCGCCGCAAACGGATCGGCGACATTGAGGGGGAGATATTAGTCGAGCTTTGATTTATGGGCCAGGCGTCCGGCATTTTCTTCCCAGTTCTGTCCATCAAACGGCGAAATCTTCACGTCAAAGTCCTGCCAATTGTCGAGACACCGCCATGTTACAGCGATACCATCCGGATTTGATCTTGGAATGTAAAAGCTCTTAATGCCGCAGATGGAGCAAAATAAGTGTCTGGCGACACTCGTATTGAATTTATACTCCGTAAGTTGAGCGCGACCGCTCAGTAAATTAAATCGCGCCGCAGGCACGATCACATGAATATTTCCAGACTTTGCGCATATGGAGCAGTTGCAGTCTTCGACCTCGATCTTATCAGGCAGGTCTACTTCGAAGCGCACGGCTCCGCAGTGGCAGCCGCCTCGCCGCAGGCTCATATTTCTTGATCTTCAATCGTATCAAGCATCAACACCGCGCAGTCAGATATAACAGTCCCCGGAGGAAAAATAGCCGCGGCCCCCGCTGCTCTCAGCGCATCGAAATCCTGGGGTGGAATAACCCCGCCAACAACAATGCTCGTCTTGGCGGCCCCTTCATTGCCGAGCGCCCGCCGAAGTTCTGGGACAAGGGTGAGATGGCCGGCGGCGAGCGAGGAGGCTGCGATAATATCAACATCTGCGGCAAGCGCGTCAGCGGCGGCCTCTTCTGGCGTCTGAAATAGGGGGCCGATAATGACCTCCCATCCGAGATCGGACAGGCCCGAAGCAACAACCTTTTGCCCGCGGTCATGGCCATCCTGGCCCATCTTTGCGATGTAGATCTTCGGCTTTCGGCCCTTTGCTTCTGCAAATTTGATCGCTCTGGCTTCTGCTTCCTGGCCCTTGGCAGTCGTCTTGACGCCATCGCCATAGACCCCCTGGATTGAGCGGATCGTCGCTTTGTGGCGCCCGGAGGCGTGTTCAACAGCCAGCGAAATTTCGCCAACGGTTGCCTTGGCGCGCGCAGCGTCGACGCTAAGCGCGAGCAGATTGCCTTGCCCTGTCTCTGCGGCTTGGCGGATAGCGTTGAGCGCCGCGTCCACCGCGCCTTCATCACGCTGATCTTTCAGCCGGGAAAGCTTATCGAGTTGCATGTTTCGAACGGCAGCGTTGTCCACCTTTAGTACGGGAACATCTTCCGGTTCTTGCAAGAGAAACTTGTTGACGCCGACAACGGTTTGCTCACCAGAGTCGATGCGTGCCTGCGTCTTCGCGGCGGCTTCCTCAATGCGGAGCTTAGGCAGTCCGTCTTCAATGGCGGCCGCCATGCCACCCATTTTTTCAACTTCAGTAATGTGTGCCATAGCTTTGATGGCGAGATCGTTTGTCAGGCGCTCTACATAATAAGAGCCTCCCCAAGGGTCGATGGTCTGACAAGCGCCAGCTTCCTGTTGCAGGAATAGCTGGGTGTTGCGCGCGATTCTCGCAGAAAAATCCGTAGGAAGCGCAAGAGCTTCGTCAAAGCTGTTTGTGTGCAGACTCTGTGTCTGTCCACCAGTCGCGGCAATAGCTTCAAGGCATGTGCGAATGACATTGTTATAAACATCCTGAGCGGTCAGCGACCACCCGGAGGTTTGACTATGGGTGCGAAGACTCAAGGATTTGTCTGATTGCGGATCGAATTGCTTGACCAGCTTTGCCCACAAAAGCCGAGCGGCGCGAAGCTTCGCAACTTCCATGAACGTGTTCATGCCGATCGCCCAGAAGAAGGAGAGGCGAGGGGCAAACGCGTCGATGTCCAACCCGGCGGCGAGGCCAGCGCGGATATAGTCAATTCCGTCGGCCAGAGTGTAGCCCAGCTCCAGGTCCGCTGTGGCACCGGCTTCCTGCATATGGTAGCCGCTGATGGAGATCGAGTTGAACCGCGGCATGTTCTCGGACGTATACGAGAAAATATCGGATATGATCCGCATGGAGATTTTCGGCGGATAGATATAAGTATTCCGTACCATGAACTCTTTCAGAATATCATTCTGAATGGTGCCGGACAGTTTGCTCGGTGATACGCCCTGTTCTTCTGCTGCGATGATATAGAGCGCCATGACGGGCAAAACGGCACCGTTCATGGTCATGGATACACTCATTTGGTCGAGAGGAATGCCTTCAAACAGTGTGCGCATATCGAGGATGGAGTCGATGGCCACGCCGGCCATGCCAACATCTCCAACCACACGCGGATGGTCAGAATCATACCCCCTATGCGTCGCCAGATCGAAGGCGACAGAGAGCCCTTTCTGTCCAGCCGCCAGATTCCGTCGGTAGAAGGCATTTGAATCTTCCGCAGTCGAGAATCCCGCATACTGACGGATGGTCCAGGGGCGCTGCGTGTACATGGTCGGATAGGGGCCGCGGCCGAAGGGGGCCAGCCCCGGATAATCGTCAAGAAAGTCGAGGTCTTTTGTGTCGCGGCTGCTATAGGCAGCGCGCACATCAATGCCTTCGGGTGTTTGCCATACGCCGCCGGCTGGGGCGGTGTCCGCGCCGTTGATGGCTGGTGTGCCAAGCTCCAGCTTCGTGAAATCCGGAAAAGTGCTCATATCGTAATCCCCAGCTCTGCATGGGCAAGCTCCAGAGCGGCGACCACATCCACACCGATATGGATGTGACTGTCGACGCCATTAGCTTCGTATTTTCCCGCGAGATATAGCCGCTGAACCCCCGCGGCTTTCAGCGCGCTGGCGGCGTCCAGGGCGTCCGTCTCATAGCGCGCATCGGAACCGCAAAGGCAGGCAATAACGCACCCGGAAGCGTGCCAGGCCGCGGTGAGTTCTGCTGCATCTTTTGGCGGTACAGGTGGCTCCTTTGCGTCGATACCACCTGCGGCAAAAAGGTTTCGGGCAAAGTCGGCCCTCGCCGTATGCTCTGCTAGCGGTCCTAAGGTTGCAATAAAAACGGCCGGACGAACCCCAGTGAATTGTTCTTGTCGATCAGCGTGGTCACGCAGGCGTTCGAAGCTTTCAGCCAGGCGCATCGGCCAAAGCGGGGACGCAAGTGTCTCGCCATCCTTTGGGGGCAGTTCTGCAACTTCATCCACATCAATCGTATCCGCCGCGACTTTCCATCCGGACAAATCCGCCAAGGGTGCGTCGATCTCGTCGAGCAGTGGAAACTCACTGACACCGGTGATCGGCTGCTTGCGGCGCGCGATATTCTTCGTGATGTCTCCGCGCGCTTGTCTAACACGGTCCTGTAGCGCTTCTGCGATGAGTGAGTCGCCGAAACCGCCTTCGTGCTCAATCGCCTGAAACTCCGCCCACGCCGCGTCTGCCAGCGCATCTGCATGGCGCTCGACGAACCACGCACCGCCGGCAGGGTCAGCAACCCGTCCGATCTGGCTTTCTTCCTGGGCGATGATTTGAGTGTTTCGAGCAGTACGTCGCCCGAGCGCCTCAGCCACCCCGAGGGCGTCAGTAAACGGATTGAGGGTGACAATATCAGCGCCGCCGGCACCAGACGCAAAGCATGCCGCGGTATTGCGAAGCAGGTTCACCCAGGGGTCACGGCAAGTCAGCATGCGCCGCGAACTGACAGCTTGTAGCGTCATGGGATATGGCTCAAGGCCGAGCGCTTCAACACATCTTGCCCAAAGCCTTCTGGCGGCTCTCAGCTTGGCGATCTGGAGACCGTAATTGGGATCTATCGCCAATGAAAACAGCATCTTACGTGCAATGTCGGGCGCTGGCAGTCCAGCACGATCCAAGC
Source organism: Pseudomonadota bacterium (assembly GCA_039817885.1). Classification (GTDB taxonomy): domain Bacteria; phylum Pseudomonadota; class Alphaproteobacteria; order Caulobacterales; family Hyphomonadaceae; genus CALLCD01. The sequence goes on from JBCBUY010000006.1 coordinate 31,161, forward strand.
GGCGCAACGTATCTATGCCCTGAGCAATCAAGCCGCCAAGCTCCTGAGCGTCGGATCCACCAGCCTCATGTATCGGTCGACTGTCGATCCGGATGAGGTTGGCATTTGGAAAATCCGATAAAAGGTGCTGGGAAAGCACCGCTGTGCGCGTGAACGCGCTCTCCAGACTTTCCTCCAATGTTCCAAGTCGAGCGAGGGCCGCAAGGGGGGAAAGATTGAAGGCGAGCAGCTGACCGTCACGTTGAGATTGGTCCGTCCCCCAGCGGGCGAGCAGCTGCGCAGTTTCCATACCGTAGCCCGCCGCCGCTCCAACCGGCTCGATCGCTATGGTCGCGATAGATCCGTCGACACCGCTGAGCGCGGCTTTGAGACCGCTAAGATCGCCAATGGCGCATCCCTGAGCACCTGTGGGGTCGATAACCAATTCAATCGAGCTGACGCCGCAGAACAGATCATGCAGGATTTCCGAATTTGTGACGTTTGGGTCGGGGTGGGCAAAACTCTGCCGAATATCCCAAGGAAGGCTGGCAGTCTTCACAGCGTGCGCACCACGCAGATAGGGGGCATAGCCCGGCTGTCCAAGCGGATCGGTAGCAGAGGGCCAATCGGCCTCTCTATAGAGTGGTTTGACGGTCAGTCCGTCCGCTGTGCGCCGCTCAAGCTTCTCAGGACCTGCGCCTTTCAGAGCTTTGTTAACAGCCTGAATCCACGCGGATTCGTCAACATCCGGAAACTCGGAAGAAACGGTCAATCTGTCGTCGGCCATAGGATCCTCTTATCTTGCGGACTTAGTGGCCGCGCATTCTTATGTGCGTCAAGTACGCGAAACGTCCGGCTGCCGCACCGTCACCCTTGCTCTTTGAGGAGCTGAGGCTAGGTGTGGTGAAAGAAATCAATGGGGAGATTCACCATGGCCCTGCCACCCGTTCTGCAAAATCTGCGTATTCCCGTAATCGGATCGCCACTCTTTATCGTGTCCGGGCCCGAACTTGTGATTGCTCAATGCAAGGCAGGAATCGTTGGGTCCTTTCCAGCGCTGAATGCGCGTCCCGATCATGTTGTTGGCGAATGGCTTGACCGAATCACAACCGAACTCGCCGAACATGACGAAAAGAACCCAGATCGGCCGGCGGCCCCTTTTGCGGTCAATCAGATCGTTCACAAATCGAATGATCGATTGATGCACGATGTCGAAATGTGCGTAAAATACAAAGTGCCGATTGTGATCACCTCACTTGGTGCCCGAACAGAGGTGAATGATGCGATACACTCTTATGGCGGCATCGTATTGCATGACATCATCAATATCGTCTTTGCCCATAAGGCCTTAGAGAAAGGTGCCGACGGGCTTATCGCTGTCGCGTCGGGCGCTGGTGGCCACGCTGGAACGCTGTCACCATTCGCGCTGATCCAGGAGATCCGGCAATTCTTCGACGGCCCATTGGCTCTTTCGGGCTCGATTGCGACGGGCGGTGCTGTGGCGGCTGCCCAAGCCATCGGGGCCGATCTTGGCTATATCGGATCTGCCTTCATCGCCTGTAACGAGGCCAACGCTGTTGATGGCTACAAGGATATGATTGTCGACAGCGCCTCAAAAGACATTGTCTATTCAAACCTCTTCACCGGCGTACATGGCAATTATCTTGCGCCGTCGATCGCCCAGGCAGGTCTCGATCCAAACGATCTTCCCCAAAGTGATCCATCAAAGATGAATTTTGGGTCCGGTGGCAATCAGAAATCGAAGGCGTGGAAAGATATCTGGGGCTGTGGGCAGGGCATTGGTGCCGTTGAGAAGCGCTACGCCGTTGCCGAATATGTCGACAAGCTGGAAGCAGAATATCTTGCCGCTCTGAACGGTTTTAAAACGCAGACCTCTTATGGGCGAGCACTCGCCTGAGTTTTGTAGGGTCGGGCCGGCGGTCAGGTGTCCGGTTTGACGGGGCAAGTGTCCGGCTCGTATCCGGAACCCACCCCTGTCTTGGCACCCAAACCTCGAAAACCTCAACTATGTGAGCGTATTGGCGCTTTCGTGGACTATCCGCTTCGACCCGGCCGCTAATACCCTTCAAGTGTTACAGTGCGGACTGCCCCCTCCGCGACCTCCTCTGGTGAGAACCGAATCTTGCGCCAGGCCTTATCGGCAAACAGTTTCGTCTGGTCACTATAGTTTTCATCCTCAGGCGTGCCAGATTGTCCATAGGTCAGAAACGCCTCTGCCGTTGGACCATCCTCGCCGAAAGCGAGGGTCATGATGAAGCTGGTGCCGCCGCTCACGAGATAGCCTTTGTCCGTGAGATTGCTGTAGGCAGCAATTTCTGTGCTCTTCGGAAACGGGCCCGTTGTGTCATTACCGCGCTGATCAATCAGATTGGCATTGCCCTCGAGGCCATAACCACCGTGCATCGGAATGCGGTGGGCCCCGCGTATCGCGATTTGCACATCGCCAAGAGGGGCGTCAATCGCGATGCCAGCCGTGTCCAGAATATCTACGGCTGTGTGCAAGGCATCCAGGGCAATGGTCTCATCATTGAGGCCTGCGGGGGTGTTGACGGCGTCCTCAACCGAGAACGGGGTCTTGAAGAGATCCGTTCCGGCAGCATTCGACAGGTCGCGATAGGAGTATAGCCATTCCCGGAATAGGACCGCACCTTTGCTGTCCGCGTTGAGATGGCCGTCATAGGCGGTGAGGACGTCGCATACAGTGCTATCGAGCGTGTCAGTGTTCGCTTCGCACACGGCCACAAGCTCCGGTTTGAAGACATCTGCGGCCAGGCTTTGATTGGAGAGGATGGCGGTCTGGATATCCTGGATGGACCACTTGCTGTTCGTGCCTTCGGTCGAAGGGCCCTGGAGATGCAGGATATTCATCCGTGTCCGGAGGCTACGCGCTGTCTCGGTCGGCCCGTAAAGTGGTGAGTAACCTGAAAGCGGGGCGCGCGGCGATGACAACCAATAGCTGTCATTGGCATTGAAGACGTAGTCGCGCCGTGTGATCTGCGGGCGCTGATCAAAGGGAGCGGTTCCTGGAATGGGGGCACCTGTCTCGACAAAATCATTCTTGCTCGTGCTGCCATCAAGAATGGTCAGACGGCGTTCGTCATAGGCCTGCTGAATGGCAGGATTTGCAGCATAGGCTTCTTGCCAAGCAATAATGGCCTCTTCGGACAAGTGACCGACGGTGGAGTTGTCGAGATAGGTTGCCTGGCCGTCGCGGCTTGTGGCGATGGTATTGACCCAGGGCAGGGCGTTCCATTTGCGGTGAGCATCAATGAACGCCTCCATACTGTCCGCGCGACTCATGTCGAACCATTGCGCAATCGTATTGTCGTTGTCGCGGTTGGCGTCCCGAACAGCGAAAGCGCGTTCCTCGCTCCAGTTCATGCCGCGCAGTGCGATGATCGGACCCTGATGCGAGAAATACATGACGGCCGGCAGGTCTGTTACCACCCCGTCCTCACCCTTCACCGGCACGACGACGTTTCGCGCTTCGATATCTTTGAACTCACCGTCAAAGGCGTATGTCATTGGATCGTCATTTGAGAGCGTCAGGGTATAAGGGACCAATCTCTGGCTGGCTGAGACGGTATGCGACCAGGCGATGTCCTTGTTAAAGCCGATAAGAACGCCGGGCGTTCCGACGAGGGACACGCCATAAGCATCCATTTCGCCAGGAATGGTAAGGTGTTTTTCCCAGAAACGGTTGGAGCCGAACCATGGATAATGCGGATTGGCGAGCAGCATACCGCCGCCCGTTTCGCTCCAATCACTTCCGATCGCCCAGGCATTTGAACCAAAGCCGCGTTGAGTGACGGCCTCCTGCGATGCGTCAAGCTGTTGGTCGCTCACCAATTTGGCTTGCTTCTGATCGCCCGATGGCGGTTGCGCGGCAAATAGCGCACCGCCAAGTCTCGGCAGCGTTTCGCTCGTATATCGTCCACGCGCAAAGATGTCCTTGCCTGTAAGGGGCTGAACCCAAGCCTCACCATGGCACCACAGGGTTTCGTCGCCAGAGGCCTCATAGTCGGAGAGGTGTTTATTGAACCCTGCAGCGTAACCTTCCATCAGGGCGCGGAGCTGGTCTGGCTGTTTCTCATATCCGGTTTCGTAGCGGTCGAGCAGGCCAAGGCCACGAACGGCATAGTCCGACAGGAAGTTCTCGTTGTCCTCGCCTGGGCCGAGATACTTTGACAACTCCCCCTTCGCGCGAAGGATAATGTGGGCGATATTGCAGGTGTGGTCGCTTGCGGCCATGTACCCCTCGCCAAATCCGAGGCTGCCATAGTCAGCCGCTATGATGTGAGGAATGCCAAATTCCGTTTCTGTGATTTCCGCGCGATACGTCGGCGCAATCTCAGCGGCATCCGTTGCAGCGATTTCGCTTGTGTCTATTGTGACGCAGCTGGCGAGGCCCAGCAGGCCCGTGATGCCTATGGTCAATTGACTTGTTTTTGCGAGCACTCCGAGCCCTCCCTGTTTTGGGAAGATTAAAATATGTGCCGTCTTAGCTCAACGAGGTCCTTCTTTTAATCTTCGGCATCGAAGAGGCTCACACATGGTTCCACCACGCGGTGTCCGAGAAGGATCTGAGGTCGAGTTCATGGGTCCAAACCGAACGATGCTGGTGAGCGAGATGAACATAGGTGTCCGCGACCTTCTCGGGCAGCAAAAGACCATCATTGGCACCGCGGGTTTCGCGTAGTTTCTGGAACCGCTCCGGGCCGAGTATCTTGCCGAGCGTATCCGGCGCATCTACGGCTCCGTCAATCAAGGCATGGGCGATATGAATGCCTTTGGAGGCATACTGTGCGTTCAGCGTTTGGCAAAGCATGCGGCGTCCGCCCATTGCGGCAGCATGGGAGTGCTGGCCCGCATTGCCGCGTACAGCAGCGGTCGCGGAGGTGACGATAATAGTCCCGCTGCCCCGCTCGACCATCAGCGGACAGAGGGTTTTTGCAATGCGGAACAAGCCGAATGTGCCGAGCCGCCAGCCCATTTCAAAGGCTTTGTATGTCGTATCCTCAAGATCGCGATCACCGATCTGCGCGCCGAGATTGTAGATGACAACTTCGATGGGCCCGATGTTCGCTTCAATATGGGCGATCCGGTCTTCGATCACATTGTCTTCGATGGCATTCATGAGAAAACCAGTTGCCTCACCGCCCGCTGACTTGATGCCCTCGACGAGTGATTGAAGTCCCTCTTCATCGCTGCGGCGGCACAGCACGGCATGGTAGCCTTCGGCGGCAAATCGCGTGCCGACTGTACCGCCGATGCCTGCGCCGGCTCCCATAACAAGGCAAACAGGTTTCATGGCGATTTTCCTTCGCTGGATTGATTACGCACAGTCAAATTTAGTTTCAAAGTAAAACTAAACTTGAGGGAACGCAACCCGTATCCGAAATCAGTGGCTCAGCGGATCAAGAGGTCCACGATATGTCATCGGCTGCCTTGACGGCTTCGGCGATCCGGGCCGTCGCATCCGGGGTCGCCCCCGGGCCAGGCGCTGCAAGAATGTCGCCCCAAGCCAGTGTTTTCCCGCTCCAAGACTTCGGTCTCATGGGGTGAAGGGGTTTCTGAGAGACCCGTTCAATCAGGTGAACAGGGGCATTATCCTCGCCATAGACGTGGTCATTGCTCCACTGCACCATCGCCACGAACACCGGGACGAGCGAGCGGCCTTTGTCGGTCAGCCGATAGGCGTAACGTGTGCCATGTTCACCAATGTTCTGCCGTTCAAACAGGCCGTGCTCGACAAGGGAGGCAAGTCGATCGGTCAGCAGGTTGCGCGCGATGCCGGTATTGCGCTGAAATTCGCTAAACCGCGTCGCGCCATAGAACGCCTCGCGCACGATCAGAAGCGTCCAGGCGTCACCAAACAGATTGAGAAAGCCAGCGATTGGGCAGGCTTGAGTGTGCGGCTTTGCCATAGGTCTCGTCTTTCTATATTAGTTGCATTTTGCAACTTTACGGAATATAGTTTCAAAATAGTACTAACTAGAGTGTAAGCCAATCACCAACCTGTATTGAAGGGAGCGCTTATGTCCGTCACCGTCGAGTTCTACTTTGATCTTGTCAGTCCCAATGCGTATCTGTCCAATAAGGTCTTCTCGGATATTCTTGAGCGCACCGGGGCAAACTTGGTCTACAAACCGGTGCTGCTGGGCGGTATTTTCAAAGCAACAAACAATCAGGCCCCATGGATTACGTTCGCGCCGGTGAAGGCCAAGATGACCTACAACATGCTGGAGATGGACCGTTTCATCAAAAAGCACGGCCTGACAGAGTATAGGCTTAATCCGCACTTTCCATTGAATGGCCTGATGCTAAGCCGCGGTGCCGTCGCGGCTGAAATGAACGGTGACCTCGAAGCCTATGTTGAGGCCGGCCAAAAGCTAGTCTGGGAGCAGGGTCTGAAAATGGACGATCCTGCTGTGTTTATTCAAGGGTTCACGGCTGAGGGCCTGGACGGGGCGAAACTCGCTGCCCAAACACAGGATCAGGCCGTCAAGGATCGGCTATTGGCGAACACCAATGCTGCGGTAGATCGCGGCATATTCGGCATACCGACATTCTTTGTCGGTGACGAAATGTTCTTTGGCAAAGACCGGCTTCTCGATCTCGAAGAGGAGATCGTGTTGAGATCAGCCTGATCGACCAGCGACGTCAGGCAAATTGCGGTGCGACTTTCAAATTTTTCGCCCAGCCAAGCTTCTCGAACACCAGCAGCGTCGTGCCGTTATAGTCGAATAGGCGATTGAACAGACCCTTGCGCGGCAAATGAAGAGCGCTTCTCGGATCGTCGTGATGGTGGTCATGATAGGCTTCGCCACCGGTCAGCAGCGCCATCACATGATCCGCCCATTTCGGCGTTGGCAGGTGGCCCAGCACGTTGATTCCGAGGGTGGTCGCATGGAACTGAATCGCCCGGCCAATGACCACCGAGGCGTGAACGATACCCGCGAGAATAAGGGAGCCGCCAAGCGCCCAGGTCATAAGATAGGCGATGGCGGGGACCAGCAGGTGAATGACCAGTGATATTGAATTGTACCGGCGCTCCAGGACCGAAATAATCCTGCTTTCTTTCAACCAAAGTGGCATCGGGCGTTCCATATCTTGTGGATCTCGCCAGAGAATCCAGCCGACCCAGGCCCAGCGCTTCGATTCAAAAGGATTGTGCGGGTCGCCTGGCTGGTCAGCAAAACGATGATGCTGGGAGTGATAGTTCACCCAGTCTTTGATCGAGCCTTGCATTGCCAGGGCACAGTTCACGGCGACGATCAGCTGAGCTGGCCATTTCAGCTCGCCCGCGCGATGCTGCCAAACACGGTGGAGCGGACCGATGCCGCAATTGCAGAGGAAGATTGCAAGCGCTGTAACACCGAGGCCGAGGGGCAGATAATACCAGTGGAGTGCGACATTGTTCAGCACCGCTCCGAGAACAATCATTGTTGTCAGAAGAGCCACGCCCAGTGCCGGATACAGGAAAGCGGAAAACAGGCTCGAAAAGCTAAACGTTGACCAATTCTTGGGGATTGCAACGGAGCGTGGCTGCATGGGAGTATCCTGTTCTTAATCCAGATGTTTTTATGACGCCGGCGTCATTTACGCCATGGAGACGCGCACCGATAGTCTTGGCAAGCCCTCAACCGATGAATTTACATATGAACACGGAAAACTGATCCACCGCCGGGTCTGGCACTAATCGGCATACAGCATTTTTGAGCCGCGTCCGAAAAACCAGACGGTGAATTCCACAATCGACCGGGCGATCATGGTCATGATGATGCCGAATATGGTCTGCTCGTTCACAAGTGTTCGAAACAATACTGTCGCTTGTTCATTCAGTGGTGGATTACGCAGATAGCCTTCCAGATAATTGGTGAAGTCACTGAGGCCGTTGACCGCGCCTGGGAAAAAAGCGAACCCAACAAGCAGCAGAACGATGACCATAATAAAAGTCGCTGCAAGTTTCGCTGATGCCTTGCTAAACACACTGAATAATTTGAACATTTACTCCCCCAATGTTCAGGTCTGTCGACCTGTCCAGTATGCCCGTGAGATCAAGTGGACGCAATTCATCGGGGTCATTTTGCGCAGTAGACGGCGATCAAGCGACAGGATAGCCTCCTAAAAGCCTTAGAGGATGCCCCCAATGGTTTGGATATTCAGAGCGCTTATGGTGGCAGGTTTGGCCGTCGCGGTGATGTCGGTAGCCGTGGCCGTGTTGATTTTCGTGAACTTCGACGTGGCGACCTGCGGCGAAAACTGCAGCGAGCAGACGCGCTTCATTCTCTTGACGCCATCATTGGTGCTCGGTCTTATCGGGATGACGACGGCCTATATCGCGCACCGTCTCGGCCGGCGAGAGAAACTGCAAAATCAGGCCGATTTGAGCCACTAGGACAATCCAAGTTGCTCCATCGCAAACGATTTGGTGCCGGCATAGTCGGCCTTGCCATTCGGCGCGCGCGCAAGATCGTCGCGAAACAGAACACGTTTCGGCGCTTTGTATCGCGCAAGTGCGGCCTTCACATGGTCGATCAGGTCGGTCTCGGCGGGCACCACACCTGGCTCGGGTGACACAACAGCCGTTACAGCCTGACCCCATTTGTCGTCCGGCACGCCGACAACCAATGCATCTCGCACCTGTGGATGCGTCTTCAAAGCCTCCTCAATTTCCTCTGGGTAGATCTTCTCCCCGCCAGAATTGATGCAGATCGAGCCGCGGCCCATCAGGGTCAAGGTCCCATCCGCTTCGACAGTGCACCAATCGCCGGGGATCGCGTAACGCACACCATTAATGGTCTTGAACGTCTTTGCTGTCTTTGCCTCGTCCTTGTAGTAGCCGAGTGGAACAGCACCGCCCCGGGCGATGAATCCCGGTTCGCCGCCGCCGGGTTCGATTTCCCGGCCATCCTCGGAGAAGACCTTGCAATGCGGGCCGATGGCGAATCTGCCCGTCTGGACTTCCCCGTCTGCCGTCATCACCGACATGCCAAAACCGACGGATTCGGACGCGCCGAAACTGTCCATCAATGCCGCCTGGGGAAGGTGTTCCAATAAGCCCTGCTTCACTTCTACTGACCACATCACGCCCGAGGAGACGATGCTCCGAACGGATGACAGGTCATAGAGTCCAGCGGCATCATTCAATGCGTTCAACATGGGTTTGGCAAAAGCGTCCCCCACAATGGCGAGATTTGTCAGTTTAAGACGGTCGACTTCATGCCAGAGTTCTTCGGCATCGAATTTCGCCGGCGAGGGCAAGACGGCAACTGTCCCGCCATTGAGCAAGGCGCCCATCGCGGTGAACAGTCCTGTGCCATGCATCAGGGGGCATGCCGGGCATTGGCGCGTCGACATGCCGTGCTCGGTCGCGGCGGCGACATAATCATCCATGGAGGTTGGCACGAAACCGAATATCGTCTCCAAGCCCGCTTGATTCGCATCGCGCCAGATCTGATGGGTCCACATCACGCCCTTGGGCATGCCGGTCGTGCCGCCTGTATAGAGAAACAGCATGTCCTCGCCGGACCGCTTGATATCGAGCTTTTCGCCATCACCAGTGCCTGCAAGCACATCATAATCGTGAACGCTGTCGGGACGGCCCTCATCAGAACCAACTTCGATCCAGGCTTTCACTTTCGGCAGACGAGATCGTATACGCGCAACGGCCTCTCGGAACTCTTCGCCATATATTATAAGCGTAGAATCCGAATTATCGAGTATGTAAATGAGCTCGTCGTCTATGTATCGATAATTGACATTGACGTGGGTCAGCCGTGCCTTCCAGCAAGCGGCAAGACCCTCCATATATTCAGGCCGGTTGTGTAGATAAAAGCCAACCTTGTCGCCGGCTTCGGCCCCCAGTTCGAAGAAGCTACGCGCAAGATTGTTTGATCGGCGTGTCATCGCTGGCCAGCTGATCGTGCGGTCCCCCTGAACAAGGGCGGGGTGGTCAGGGCCGAAATTATCGCCCAACGCGTCGAGCATATCTCCGAAATTCCAAATCGCCTGCTGCTCCATTATTTCCCACCTTTCCTCCTTGTGTCAGCAAAACTCAGATCTAAGAAGCAAGCAATATGTTGCCTTAATGCATCGCTCCAAAACGGGAACCGGTGTTGCGGCAATAAGAGCTTGTGCGGCGCACAAAACCCAAATAGCGACTACCAAATTCCGTATAGTTTTGTGACATTGGATAATCGCGCGTGTGGCGTATCTGCCACAGTGCTTTCCCGATGTCTGATTTGCAACAGTTCTTGCAGCGCCGTCACGAAAGCTTCGTAAGCACGGCCTAGAGGGACACCATCTAACGCGTGGGCGTTGGACATCACGAAGGGGTTTTACATGAAGAAGTGGTCATACCTTGGCGGCGCAGCCGTATCGGTATTGGCAGCGGTGGCGCTTGCACCACCCGCCATAGCTCAGCAGACAACATCTGACATTCGCGGCCAGATAACAGATACGAACGGTGCGGCTGTGGCCGGAGCAACCGTAACGGTCGTCGACAGCCGGACGAACCAGGCGCGCACATTCACAGCAGACGATGATGGATTGTTTGCAACGAGATCCTTGCCGGTCGGCGGACCATATTCGGTGACCGCGACAGCAGACGGCTTCCAGGGCCAGACCAATGATTCAGTGTTCATATCGGTGTCAGGCTCGTCCCGTCTGAACTTCGAACTCTCGTCTGGTGATCAAGTGGCAACGCTGGATACGATCATTGTCAGCGGGGAACGCACACAGCTTCAGCCCCTTGCCATCGGCCCCGGATCAAGCTTCGGTCTCGACAAACTTCAGACTCTGCCTTCGATCAATCGCGACCTGCGCGACACAATCAGTCTCGACCCTCGTGTCATCATTGATGAGACGAATGACGACAACATCTCCTGTCTCGGTGGGAACAACCGGGCCAACGCCTTCACTGTTGACGGTGTCCGCCAAAACGACAGCTTCGGTCTGAACGCTTCTGGCTTCCCGGCTCGGAACTCTACACCAATTCCATTCGATTCTATCCAGGAAGTGTCTGTCGAGTTTGCTCCGTTTGATGTTGAATACGGCCAGTTTACAGGCTGTGCGATCAACGTTGTGACAACAGCAGGTACTAACGAGTTCCACGGGTCCACATTCTTCGTTTACTCGAACGACAATCTGTTCGGCGATACGCTCAATGGCGAAGAGCAAGGTCCTTTCGACTTTGATAATTTCAATTGGGGTGCGCAGCTCGCTGGACCGATCATCAAAGATCGTTTGTTCTTCGCCGTTACATATGAGCAGTTCGCTGACACCAACTTCATCGATGACGGCCCATCCGAACTTGGTTTTGCCAACGGGATTGACTCGACGCTCGGTCAAGTTGAAGCTGCTCAGAATATAGTCGAGAACAGCTTCGGCTTTCCGACAGGCGGTATTCCGAATACGGTTGATGAAGACAACACCCGCGTTCTTGCACGTGTTGACTGGCTGATTACAGATCGTCACCGGGCTGAGTTCACCTACTCCTATCTTGATGAAGCATTCATTGAGCAAGATCTCGGTGGTTTCCAAGACGTCGATTTTCAGTTTCTCAACTCTTTCGAAACCTCTGGTACGCGTGCGGACAGTTATTCTTTGCGCCTGTTCTCGGAGTGGACCGATAACCTCTCCACAGAAGTTCGGATTTCACGCAACGATATTCGTGACATCCAGGACCCTGTTGGCGGCGGCGAAGCGCAGGACGAAAATCCAATCCCTCGTCTTGTAATTAATACCTTCGATCTTGATGCCGCTGGCAATATCCAATTGGACGCCGACGGTAATCCGATCTTTAACGATGATGGCATCCTTGCTGCTGGGCCAGGTACCTTCCGTTCGGCGAACGACCTTGATCAAGAGATCGATCAGATCAAGCTGAAAGCTGATTACACGTTCCGCAATCACACCTTCACAGCAGGTTATGAGCTGGACAGCCTGGACGTCTTCAACCTGTTCATCACCGAAGCAACGGGTGCCATCCAATTCGATGGCGTAGATGCCTTTGCAGCCGGCCAGGCCAGCACAATCACCGGTAACGGATCGTTCTCGGGTGATCCTAACGATGCTGGTGCGACATTCCTACGGAACATCCACTCGATCTATGCTCAAGACGAATGGCAGGTCACGCCTGATCTTACGCTCCTCCTGGGCATTCGTTACGACTGGTACCAGTCAGACGACAATCCAACGGCAAGCCAGCCGTTTGAGGACCGTTACGGTTTCGCGAACACGACTGGGTTCAACAATCTGGACGCTGTGTTGCCTCGTTTCGGCTTTACCTATGAATCGCCACTCGACTTCTTCGGCTCAACGACCTTCCGAGGCGGTGCAGGTATCTTCGCCGGTGCAGATCCATCGGTATTCTTCTCAAACGCCTTCACCAATTTCGGCGGCGGTATTGGCTTCGGCGGATCATTTGCCGGTGATTGTACCGATGCTGATCTGATCGTTAATCCTGCTAGCCCGATCATTCCTCAGTGTATTTTGGATCAGCAACAAGCTGAGGCTGCTCTGGGACTCGGCCGTACAGATGCCATCGACCCGAATCTCGAACTTCCAACCGCGATTCGCTACAATATCGGCTTTAGCCATATCACTGACTTCGGTGGTGCGGCGCGCGGCTTCTTCGATGACTGGACAGTCGGTATCGACTATATCCACACTCAAAATGAGAACACGCTGGACTTCATCGATCTCACCCTGACACCCGTTGGAACAGCCGCCGATGGTCGTCCGATCTTCAACGGTGTCGATCCCCTGCTTGAGGGATGTGACGCTGTCTTCGTTGGTCCACGTGTCGGGTTTACAGGCCCGGCAGAACAGTTGGCGGAAGGTGGTGCATGTGATTCTAGCACTGATGATCTAAACGATGTTCAGGATATCTTGCTGACCAACGCTGTTGGCGGCGATGGTAACTCGGACGTCTTCTCGATCCAACTCGGCAAGCGTTGGGACTACGAAGTTCCTCGACTCGGCGACGGTGCGTTCAATCTGAACTTCGGTTACGCCTATACGGACGTGACCAATGTGAACCCACTCACCTCCGCGACGGCGACATCGAATTTCGAGGAAGTTGCAACGGCTGAGTTTAACAACTCCGGCGTCGCAACTGCGAGCAGCTTCAGCGAAAATACAGTTACGCTACAGGCGCGACTGGAACAGAACTTCATCGCTGATCTGACGTCTGCCATTACACTTCGGTATCGCGGACGGTCCGGCCAGCGTTTCAGCTTCGCATTCGATAGCGGCGGCAATGATTTCGGTGACTCGGATAATGAAGACCGTAACCTGCTCTTCATTCCCGAACTCGGCGATCCGAACGTTGTTTTCGCGACACCAGAAGACGAAGCCGGCTTCAACCTATTCATTGCTGAGCAAGGTCTTGAAGATCTGCGGGGGTCGATCATCGGCCGGAACACTCAGCAGGATCCATTCTTCAACGATCTCGACATTCGTATTGAACAGGAACTGCCAACCTTCCTGAACAATTATCTGCCAGATGCTCGCGCTCTGTTCTTCGTTGACATCGACAACTTCTTGAACCTGATCGATGACAGCGGAAACGTATTTGAAGAGTTCGATCGAGGTGATGTTCTGGAAGCTGTTCCAGTCATCGACGTGACCGTCAATGAGGATGGAACATTCGAATTCTTCGACTTCGACGAGGACCTCCTCGCAGCCAATGGCGGTGGTCTGGACACCAATGTCAACGGCTCGCTTTGGCAGGTCCAATTCGGCATTCGTTTCGAATTCTAAGTCTCTGTTTCGTAGAGTTTGTTAGAGTAGAGGGGGCCGCGCCGAACGCGTGGCCCCTTTTCTTTGCCCTTCGCCCCGCCGCGCGCTAAGACGGAGAAAAAGGGACAGAAAGATGAAGTCACGCGCGGCGGTTGCGTTCGAAGCGGGAAAGCCGCTTGAGATTGTCGAAGTTGATCTTGAAGGGCCGAAAGCAGGCGAGGTGCTCGTCGAGATTATGGCGACCGGCATCTGCCACACCGATGAGTTTACCCGATCTGGTGCAGATCCGGAGGGGGCTTTCCCTGCCATTCTTGGCCATGAAGGCGCGGGTATCGTTCGGGAGGTCGGCCCGGGCGTAACGGAGCTGGAGGTCGGCGATCATGTCATTCCGCTCTATACGGCTGAATGCCGGACCTGCGAGTATTGTTTGAATCCCAAAACCAATCTTTGTCAGCGGGTGCGGGTAACGCAAGGCAAGGGCGTTATGCCTGACGGCACATCACGGTTCTCATACAAGGGCGAGCCGATCCTCCACTATATGGGCTGCTCGACCTTCTCGAATTTCACGGTTCTGCCCGAGATCAGTCTCGCCAAGATTCGCAAAGACGCGCCGTTTGACAAGGTTTGTTATATTGGATGCGGCGTGACCACCGGCATCGGCGCGGTCATGTTTACCGCAAAGGTCGAGCCCAATTCCACATCTGTTGTGTTCGGCCTTGGCGGCATTGGGCTCAATGTCATTCAGGGACTGAAACTTATCGGCGCGCGCCAGATTGTTGGTGTAGACATCAATAATGGACGCGAGCACATCGCTCGACAGTTTGGCATGACCGATTTTGTAAACTCAAAAGATATGAGCCATGATCAACTCGTTGGGCACCTTGTGGAGCTCACCGGCGGTGGGGCTGACTACAGCTTCGAGTGTATTGGAAATGTGGATGTCATGCGTGCGGCGCTGGAATGCTGTCACAAGGGCTGGGGTGAGAGTATTATCATCGGCGTGGCACCGGCAGGCGCAGAAATCAGTACACGTCCTTTCCAGCTTGTCACAGGGCGTGTCTGGCGCGGCTCAGCTTTCGGCGGCGCAAGGGGCCGTACCGATGTGCCAGGCATCGTCGACATGTATATGGATGGCCGCATCGATATCGACAGTCTGATCACGCACAAATTGTCGCTGGAGGAGATCAATAAGGGGTTTGATCTGATGCATGCAGGGGAGAGTATCAGGTCAGTGGTCGAGTATTAGATCACCAACTTACGTCATCCCAAGACCGGGGCGGTGGGATTCATCAACTGACATTCAAATCAGGAGATAGATTGCGCAGCCAAGCCGTGTAATGACGCTAAAGCGAAACAATCGGAGGATCCCAAATGTATTCCCATATGATGGTTGGCTCGAACGACATTGAAAAAGCCAAAGCGTTTTACGACGCGACGTTCAAAGCCGTAGGCGGCAATGAAGCCATCGTCGACCCAAAAGGCCGTCTGGTCTATGTCCACAATGGTGGGGCCTTTCTTGTGACAGTGCCGATTGATGGAGAAGCAGCGACCCCCGGCAACGGTATGACGGTTGGATTTGCCATGGAGACGACAGAACAGGCAGATGCCTGGCATGCAGCAGGGCTGGCCGCAGGCGGTACATCCATCGAAGATCCACCCGGTTGGCGTGAACCGAATGCTTTCGGCCAAAGGCTCTATCTAGCCTATCTACGAGACCTGGATGGCAATAAGCTATGCGCCATGTGCCGCGGATAAGTCACGCGGTCGTAACGAGCGACACAATGACACCGAGGAGCTGATACACCCATGACGGACTGGAAACTCCCATGGTCGGCGTCCTGCCTCTGTACGAAAATTCAGATGCTGGTGACGGAGCCACCGCTATTGTCGCTCGCCTGTCATTGTAAGCCATGCCAGAAATTATCATCCAGCGCTTACTCCATGGCGCTGATTGTTCCGTCTAGCGGATTCGCAGTGACCGAAGGTGTGCCGGTGCTCGGTGGATTGCATGGCCAGCACAAGCAATATTATTGCGGGCATTGCAAAGGCTGGTTATTCACCCGTCCCGCCCAGACGGACACGATCGTGAATGTCCGCGCAACAATCCTCGATAATGCAGCGTGGTTCGTACCGTTCATTGATATTGAGACCATTGATAAATTGCCGGGGGTCTCTACCGGAGCCGAAATGAGCTTTGAAGGCACGCCGCCTATGGAAGAGTTTCCTGCGATTGCGACAGCGTTTGCTGAGCGGGGCGTGCGGCCGAGCTAAACCTTGTATCTGGACCCGGCGGTTGCTCGGCCATGTCTTTCAGATTGGCCAGAATTCTGGGCGCATCTTTCCGAATACTCCGCATGATGAACCAGCGGGGGACCCAGAATTTCGGTTTCGACCAGGCTTCGTAACTGAGCTCGATCAGGCCATCATCGCGGGAGGTCAGGGTCCATGAGCCTTCCTGAACTTCGAGATCTCCAGAGACGCGGGAGATGCGAACGCCTTGGAGATAGTCATAATCAGATCGGAACACGCTGGTGATCCGAAACGGTCCGGATCTGACATCATGCCGGCGATGATCCCAGCCATCCCCTTCGACTTCAACTTCGCACCTTTTCAGCTGGGGAACGATCCGCTCGGTCGCAGCGCAATCTGTGATCAATGCCCAGATCCGCTCTCTGGGCGCATCGATAAGCACCGATCCGCTGACATAATAGGGCTCACCAGGATAGCCCGCATCCGTTGTAATGTTCAGGTCCGGATTGACTGATCCAGACCTATCGCCGGCATTGGAAGACTGCGCGGCGGCACCAGCGCAACCCATAGCGATGGCGAGGAAGATAGCAACAAATCGACTCGAGCGTTTCATGATCTCTTTGACGTACCGCAATCTCACAAGGTTCAAAGGGAGAGAGTCACCGATTTTGGTCACTTGCTTCTCGCCTTGGTTTCAAAAGTACGTGATCTAAATGGTCACCAGGAGCCGTAAATAAGCTATGAACACAAAGGTCCTGCCATGCGTTTTATCTTGTTCACCGCCATTTTGGGCGTACTTGCTGCCCCGATGACGGCCTCGGCAACCGAAGAACCGCCGCACACGGTGATCATTGATGATGGCAGGTTTCAAATTCGGTCCTATGAGCCGGCGATTGTCGCTGAGGTCGAAGTGACTGGCGATATGCGTCGTGCCGGTAACGCTGGCTTTCGCCCCCTGGCAGACTTCATTTTCGGCAACAACACGGCCCGCAGCGATATCGAGATGACCGCGCCTGTCACGCGGACCGCGGCGTCGCAGAAAATCGAAATGACAGCTCCCGTCACTCGTGTCGAAGAGGGCGAAGATACCTGGACGGTGACGTTTTTCATGCCCGACCAGTGGACGCTGGAAACGCTGCCTGAGCCGAACAATCCCGATATCAAAATCCGCGAGATTCCGGGAGAAATGATCGCGACGATCAAATTCTCGGGGCGGGGCAGTGAAAAAGCCCATCGCCGCAAACAAGTCGAGCTTGAGGCCTGGATCCATGAGCAGGGATATCAGGCCGCCGGTGCGCCGCGCTATGCGGGATACAATGCGCCCTTCGTGCCGGGTCCCCTTCGCCGCAACGAAGTGATGATTCCAGTCGAGAAATCTGCGCCACCACGCTGAAATCCTGTTAACACTATAATTTTCAAGGTGTTGGAAATCGCAATTGCCACCGAGGAAAACGTGATAAATTTGCTGGATTTCGAGTGCGTTAGGGGGCTTTACACTTTTCGGAAGTAATGTGAACCTACGATTTGTGTTGGATCCTCCCAGTGGCTCACTAAATGCTCTATCGCGTTTTGGTTTTGGCAACGTCGCTTTTGCTTCCCGCAATCATTGCGGTGGCGCAAGATCCGGGTGCTGTGCACACCTATGAGGCTGGATCGTACATCGAGGCAGCACAGCAGGCAGAGCTGGCCGGCGGCGCGGATAATCTCGCATTTGCCGCGCGCGCTCTGCTGACAGATGCGATTGCAACCAACGTTCAGCCGTCACCGGAACGCCTTGCTGACGCACGCCGGCTGGCTGAGGCAGCGCTCGCCCTCGATGAACAACATATCGAGGGGCGCATTCAGCTTGCCATAAGTTTGTCGCTCATGGCGCGTCCGATGTCCGCTGGGGCAGCTATGCGATCTGGTCTCGGTCAGCGTGCAAGAGATATCGCCAAAGACGTCCTGCTCGACGATCCAGACAACCCATATGCCCATGCCTACCTGGCCATTTGGAATGTCGAAGTTATCCGTCGAGGCGGCAGAATTGGCGGAACCGTCATGGGCGCAAGCATTCGCCGGGGCCGCGAACATTATCTGGCGGCCATCGCCTCCGACCCTCAAGACGCCTCTATTCATTGGCAATGGGCACGTGTTCTCACAGCGCTTAATGCCAAGAAATACAGAGACGAAATCGATACAGCGCTCGCAGCCGCCCGGTCGCAGCCGACCGATACGGCGATCGAGGGGGTCATGCAGGACCGCGCTCGTACCATCGAGATTGCTCTGACAACGAGAAGCCGCGCAGAGGTCGAAGGCCTCGCCGCAGAGATGCTATAAGACACCCAGTTCGACACCCACTTTTGGCGCGGTGGGTGTTTTACGGGGATAGATGGCCGACTATCCCCGGGTCTATCCACCCCCCTCAGCACCGAACGTATACTCCCGTCTATGTTGTTCGAGACACACAAACAGGCGTGTGAGGCGTTGGCTGAGATCTGGCGCTGGCCACACTTCTCCGTTGAAGAACTGGCCTGCAGATGTCGGGGGCGCTTCTGCGACGGCGAATATTGGCATGACGGAGCGTTCCTTGACGCGCTTGAGATGTTGCGGGCGCAGATTGGTGCCCCGCTAAGGGTGACCTCTGGCCATCGATGTCGGCAGTGGAATGCGGCGGTTGGCGGCGCGCCGCGATCTGAACACAAGACAATTGCCGCCGACATTGCGATCGGTCGCCATGCTCGCCATGAGCTGAAGGACGCGGCTGTGCGTGCCGGATTCTCGGGCATTGGTATGGCGCGGACATTTCTCCACATCGACCGGCGGTCGAAGCCTGCGCGATGGTATTACAAAGGAAGTGAGGCAGTATGGAAAACGTCTTAGGCGTTGCCGCGAGTGCGGCGTCCGGCGGGCTGTTCGGTTTGATTGGCACGGCTCTTGGCCGCGTGGCGACCTTTTTCGAGCGGCGGCAGGAACACGCCCATGAACAGGCACGATGGGCCCATGAGGGCGAACTGCTCAAATTGCAAATGCAGGCCAATCGCGAAGAAACCGAAGCGGAGATAGCGCTTGCAGAAACGGCTGGCAGCTGGGATGGGCTCCGCGCATCCATGGCGGCGGAGGCTGCAATCGGTGCCAGCTATCCGTGGGTAAATGCGGTGCGCGGACTGACGCGGCCCACGCTCACATTTCTACTGTGGGCCATTGCGGGGGCGATTTATGTCGGCGCAGACGCAGACGGTCGTAATGCGATCACCGAAACGGCGACCTTTGCGGCGACTGCTGCAACGCTCTGGTGGTTTGGGGATCGTGGACCGAAGCGAGGCGATGTTAAGGGCTGACCCCCTCCGCATCAAAGACAGCTTGCAAGGTTGTGTCCATGCCTTGCGCATAGTCGGCATAGGTGAGCGGGGCAATGATGTCTGGTCCAAGCGGCCCTGCGGCCACGCCAAAGATAATATTCAGCCAAAAGCAGTCGCCCCAATCGGTGCATCCATGCTCCCAATCATGATAACCAGTCGTCACCCAGATGCGATGCCCCGAATTGGGCAGCTTAAGCGCCGCGCCGCCTTCAGCCCAAAACTGCGCGAAATCGCCGACCTCGGTACCGACGACGACGCCCTGGTCACCGGCTGCCTCCAAAACGAACGCATGGGTGACGATCGCGGCAGAGAATGTGCCGCCGTCGCTGAGCAAATAGATGTTGCCATCGGGTTTCACATAATCGCGGACCCCTTGAGCAAATTTTCGAGCCTTGGTGTAATCGCCGCCGAATGCCGAGCGCATGTCGATAACGAGATAGTCGGCCGGATCTGCCTCCAGCTGTTTGGCAAGATCTGCCAGCCATCCGGAAAGCTTGCGTTCGTCCTGATCGAGAATAAGGCGCATACGGATATAAAACCCATCGCCAGGTAACTCATCCGTCCAGTGAAGCTGATCGGGGTAGCGTCCATAATGGGCCCCAAGCTCATGATCCAGTTGTGGCGGCGTCCACGCATTCGAACTCTCGGTCTCCCGACGCAACAGCATGGGAAGGGCAGCATCATCCGGCGAGATCACCGGCGTCGAAACCGCTTCAACAGGCAGTGCGATAAGCTCTTCGCGGCCGTCGGCGTGTTCGACGAGAAGGGAGATCTGGTCTGGTGACTGTGCGAGTCCTATGGCGTGCATCGCACCGGGGGACGCGAGAAACGAGGGTGTGTTAAAGCGGAGAAAGGCCTCGTTGCCGCCAAAATACGGATCCAGCTGATCGGCGAGATATTCGGGGCTGTAGCCGTCATAGCTAATGATCCTGGCCCCCATGAGATCCTGGTGATCACTCCGCGTCCGCACAATATGTAGGCCATCGCCAAACCAGAAAAATCGAACCGGCAGGCTGCTTAGACCCTCCAACAGGTCACCGCGATAGACGTTCGTGTGGCCGTTTTCAGACAGAGCGGCTCCCCTGGCGATGGCCATGGCGAATTCAGCTTTTGTCATGTCGCCAGCAATTGTCTGCAGACTGGCGACATAGTCCATGAATGTGGCGGTCTCCTCAGCTGAAAAGCTCTTGTCGACGGTGGGTAAGTTCAGGAGATAATCGAGATCTTGGCGTCGCGCGTCGGCTTCGCTCGCGGGTTCAGCATAGTCCGCGGATGGAATCTTCGCCTTGAACTTCCAGAAAAAGAGACCGGCACCAATCCCGCCCGGCAAGGTCAAAACGAACAAAATACCAATAAATATCAGAAGTTTACGTTTCAAATTTCGCTCCCGATAAGCCGCTATTGCAGCATGATCCGAGGGGGCGCGGCATCCTCCCACAATCCCTCCGTTAAGCTTTGCTCAAGTCGAGGACCATCGCAAGCGATGCGCCCGCGCTGCATTTGGCCAAGGCGCTTGAGGGAGGCCCACAGCTTCGGCATAGTCTCAGGCCATGAACGGTTCAATATCTCCTCAACCGTCGTCTCTCAGAGCGAGGCCGCGCGTATTCTTGCTCGGCGCGACAGGTACGATTGGTCAAGCTGTTCTGCGCGCTTTGCGAGCGCAGGGTTACAAGACAACGTGCTTTCTTCGACCCCGGACCGAGATGCCGGCCGACGTCGCCGGCGCAGATGTCAGATATGGCGATGTGACCGATTTGTCCTCGGTGATTGAAGAGGGCTTTCGAGGAGATGCATATGATGCCGTCATCTCCTGTATGGCATCTCGCTCAGGCGTTCCGAAGGATGCCTGGGCCGTTGACTATGCAGCACATAAATCCGTGCTTCAGGCGTCAATTTCGGTTGGTGTACAGCACTTTGTTCTATTGTCCGCGATCTGCGTCCAGAAACCCGAGCTTGCGTTTCAAGAAGCAAAGCTTGCTTTCGAAGAGCAATTGATCGCATCCGGACTACCTTATTCCATCGTCAGGCCAACTGCGTTCTTCAAGTCGCTGTCTGGACAGGTTGAGCGGGTTATGGCCGGCAAGCCCTATCTGCTCTTCGGAGATGGTCGGGGCACGGCTTGCAAACCGATCAGCGACGGGGATCTTGCTGATTACATTGTTGGCTGCTTGACGGATCCGGACCGTCACAACCGCGTGCTACCGATCGGCGGTCCCGGGCCCGCGATCACGCCTCGCGAGCAAGGCGAGGCCTTGTTCGAGCTGCTCGGTCGCGACCCGGCATTTACGAGCGCCCCTCCCTGGTTGATGGATGCTGTTGCCGGTACACTCGGTGCCCTCGCGAAGATTGTGCCGCCACTCAGAACCAAGGCGGCTCTGGCCCAGATCGGCAGATATTACGCTAAAGAATCAATGCTGCTTCTGGACCCTAAAACCGGTCTCTATGATGCCAACGCCACACCCTCGACAGGGTCGGACACTCTGTTCCAGTATTATGCTGAGCTCGTCGCGGCGGGGGGTGAGGTCGAGCGGGGCGAACACAAAGTCTTCTGAGTGCATCGGAATTCAGACTTTTCTGTTTGGCGAATTGGGACAAAAAGAGATTATAGCGTTCGTTCAGTTGAGTGAGGACCACAATGGGCAACATGGAAGGCTTGCGCGCACGCATTAGCGATTGGCATCGCGCCCCCGAAGACGAGATCATCGATCGGCTGATCGAGGACGCAAGCATTGGCGTTGAGATGCGGGCTGAAATTTCGGCGGCGGCGGAAGCCTTGGTCGTCGAACTCCGGGAGACCTCCAGTCCAGGGTTGATGGAAGTGTTTCTCGAAGAGTACGGGCTCTCAACCGATGAGGGGGTGGCGTTGATGTGCCTCGCCGAAGCGCTTCTCCGGGTTCCAGATACGGAAACAATGGACGCGCTTATCGAGGATAAGATTGCGCCATCTTCCTGGGGGGAGCATCTTGGGCAATCAAGCTCCTCTTTGGTCAATGCATCGACATGGGCGCTTATGCTGACCGGGCGGGTTCTGGACGACGAGAAGTCTACGGGTATTGCCGGCGTGCTCCATGGCGCAGTGCGGCGACTGGGTGAGCCGGTCATTCGAGCCGCCGTTATGCGGGCCATGAAGGAGCTCGGCGCGCAATTTGTCCTCGGGCAGACGATCGAGGAAGCGATGCGTCGCGCCGCGTCGCTCGAAGCGCGTGGATATACCTATTCCTATGATATGCTTGGTGAGGCCGCCCTTACGGAGGCCGATGCTGAAGGGTACTTCATTCAGTACAAGGAAGCTATGGGCGCGATCCGTGGAGGTGCATCCCACACAGATATTCAGTCCAATCCAGGCATATCCATCAAGCTCTCAGCGCTTCATCCACGCTACGAGGCGGGTCAGCGGGCTCGCGTCCTGAAGGAGCTGGTTCCCAAAGTGGTTGAGCTGTGCCTACTCGCAAAGGCTGGCAATATCGGCTTGAACATCGATGCAGAAGAGGCGGCTCGGTTGGAGCTGTCCCTTGATGTCATCGAAGCGGTATTCTCTGATGCGCGTCTGTCTGGTTGGGAAGGGTTCGGTGTCGTGGTTCAGGCCTATGGCAAACGCGCTGCGCCTGTCATCGACTGGCTTTATGCGCTGGCCGAGGCCCATGATCGCCGGATCATGGTGCGGCTTGTCAAAGGGGCCTACTGGGACAGCGAGATCAAATGGGCGCAGATCGAAGGGCTTTCAAACTTCCCGGTATTCACCGCGAAGGCCGCAACAGATGTCTCCTATATGTGCTGTGCACAGAAGCTCCTGTCACTGACGGATAGGATCTATCCGCAGTTTGCAACGCACAATGCGCACACGATTGCGGCTGTTTACAAATTAGCGGGAGGTGCAGAAGGCTATGAATTTCAGCGTCTCCACGGCATGGGTGATGCCATTCATGATACTGTACTGGCGCGCTACGGCGCGGCTTGCCGCATATACGCGCCAGTTGGCGTGCATGAGGACTTGCTCGCCTATCTGGTGCGCCGGCTTCTGGAAAACGGTGCGAACTCGTCCTTTGTAAATCAAATTGTCGACGAGGATGTGCCACCGGCGCTCATTGCGGCTGATCCGTTTGAAAGCATCGAAGATTGCAAGATCGGCTGCGGACCCGGCGTGTTGTTGCCGAGCAATCTCTTTCAACCTCGACGATCAAATTCCAAAGGCTGGGACCTCGGCTATGCGCGCGACGTGGCAGAGATCGAGGCTGCCCAGATCCAGTTCCGTGACGCACAGTATACGGAAAGACTGACCACTGACGAGCGGAGGATCGTCAGTCCCCACCGACCAGAGATACAAGTCGGAAGAATAGGTGACTGTTCTGCGAGCGATGTGGTTGACACGATCGGCCACACATCGCCCTGGCGCACAGTAACCGCAAGAGAGCGCGCAGATATTCTGAGGCGCGCCGCCGATCTCTATGAAGCGAATTTCGGTGAGATCTTCGCATTGCTCGCGAGAGAGGCTGGAAAGACCCGGCCTGACGCGATTTCGGAGCTGCGTGAAGCGGTCGACTTTTTGCGCTATTATGGGTCAGAGGCGGAGCGTCGAGACACCCGGGAACCAATTGGCCTGTTCGCCTGTATTTCACCTTGGAACTTTCCTCTCGCGATCTTCACGGGCCAGGTGGCGGCCGCGCTGGCCGCCGGAAATGGCGTTTTGGCAAAACCCGCCGAAGCCACACCGCTGATTGCAAGCCTTGCTGTGCGCCTTCTGCATGAGGCCGGTGTGCCGGAAGATGTTCTTCGATTGATGCCCGGGGAGGGCACGATTGTTGGTGCGGCGCTGACATCTGATCCGCGCATTGGTGGCGTCTGTTTTACAGGGTCGACGGCGACGGCACAGGCGATTCACCGATCAATGGCGCAGCATCTAGGGCCCGGCGCGCCGCTGATTGCAGAGACAGGCGGTCTCAATGCAATGATCGTCGATTCAACAGCTTTGCCTGAGCAGGCGGTGGGCGACATCGTCCATTCGGCTTTTCAGTCGGCCGGTCAGCGGTGTTCGGCCCTCCGTGTGCTGTATTTGCAAGACGACGTAGCGGACAAATTTCTGGAGATGCTGTTCGGTGCGATGGATGAGTTGCGTCTCGGCGACCCCTGGTATTTACAAACGGATATTGGCCCCGTGATCGACATGGATGCCCAAGCCAAAATCGATACCCACATAGCAGAGGCGAGACAAAGCGGCCGTGTGCTGAAGGAGATGGCTCGCCCGCAAACAGGATCATTTGTCGGGCCGACGGTGATACGTGTTGACGGTATTCAAGACCTCAAAGAAGAAGTGTTTGGACCGGTGCTGCACGTGGCAATATTCGATCCTGGAGATTTGGGGCGCATGACCAATGCAATTAATGCCAGTGGCTACGGTCTGACATTTGGTCTGCACACCCGCATAGATGACCGCGTCGAGGACATTACACAGAGCATCCGTGCTGGGAACATATATGTTAATCGCAACCAGATTGGTGCGGTTGTCGGGTCGCAGCCGTTTGGTGGCGAAGGTCTGTCGGGTACCGGCCCCAAGGCCGGTGGACCTCTTTATCTCGACCGTTTCTATGCTCCGGACATGGGAGATCAGGGTGGTCAACCGTCCGGGCCTATTGTGCGTAAGGATGAGCTGCAGACAGCACTCAACACGTTAGCAGATACCTCGATGACACGTCTGTCCTCTGAGGATTTGCCGGGTCCAACGGGAGAATCGAACCGCTGGTCCATTCTGCCACGTGGTAGGGTGCTCTGTCTTGGTCCGGGTGCTGACAAAGCGGTGCGTCAGGCCGAGATAGCCGAGGCGCGAGGGTGTGCTGCGCTGAAAGTCGCCGACGGCGTGTCTGATGGCATCAGCGGACACGTTCTTTCAGAACATCTGACATCACTTGTAGACATTGATGTTGTGGTCTGGTGGGGCGATGGCGAGACGGCGGGAGCGTATCGTCGGGCGCTTGCTGCACGCAGTGGGACGATTGTTCCCCTCGTGACCGGCACAAACCTTGAGGATTATTGCTTGCGGGAGCAGCACATTTGCATTGATACAACCGCGGCCGGCGGGAACGCGTCTTTGCTGGCTGGAGCGGAGCCGGTGACCGTAAAACGTTCCGACAGCGAAACCGGAAAAAGCCGCAATCTGGAGACGGCTTAAGCGCGCTTGTAGACCCACTCGCCGGCGACCATCGTATGGGTCACCTGTCCGCGCAGCGTGCGGCCATCAAAGGGTGAGTTTGTCGATCTGGAAATGAGCGCGTCCCGGTCGCACTCCCAGACTTTGTTGGGGTCAAAGAGGGCGAGATCGGCCGGCGCGCCGACCGTTAGCCGGCCTTGAGGCAAGGAGAAGAGGTCTGCCGGGCCAGAAGTCAGTAGACGTATGGCTTGGAGAAGATCGAAATGGCCCTCATGGGAAAGGGTCACCATGGCCGGAAGAAGAGTTTCGAGGCCTGCAGCGCCAAAACTTGCTTCTTCAAAGGGCAGGCGCTTTTCTTCCGGCGGCTGCGGATCGTGGGCGGAGACGACGGCGCAAACGGCTCCGCGTGTCACAGCGTCGAGAAGAGCAAGCCTTGCGCGCTCCGATCGAAAGGGAGGCGAGACTTTGCAGTAGGTTAGATAGTCGCCGACATCGGCCTCGCCAAAAAACAGATGGTGCGCTGCAACTGTGCATCGAATGTTTGCCCCTCGGTCTTTCGCCGCTTCAATGTCGGACAAAAGTTCGGGCGTCGATACTTGATCCAGCAGGAGCGTCGCGCCGGCATTTTCAGCCAACAGAATATCACGCTGGCCAGCAATAATCTCCGCATCATGACCAACCCCAGACAGACCCATTTTTGCGGCAAGGGCACCGGCATTCATGACGCCCGATCCGGCAAGGGCACCATCTAGCGGCCTGACCGCAACTGTGGCGTCAACGCTAGCAGCATAGGTCAGGATGCGCTTCATCGTGCCCGCATTGGCGATGCTATTTTCTCCATTAGAGAAATAGAGCGCACCGGCTTCGCGCATCAGGCCAAGCTCTGCCATAGCGTCGCCGGCGAGCCCGCGGGTCAACGCGCCGATTGGACAGATCCGATTTTTGCCCTGGGCCGCCCCGCGGCGCGCGATGAATTCGACAAGCGCCACATCGTCGATGACCGGATTCGTGTCTGGCATGATGGCCATTGTCGTAATCCCGCCAGCAACCGCAGCAGCGCTCGCCGTTGCAATCGTCTCGCGCTGCTCTTCGCCGGGCTCACCCGTCTTTACACGGAGGTCGATCAAACCAGGTGCGAGGCATAGTCCCGTCGCGTCGATCGTGTTTGTGCCGGCAGGGGCACGAATATCAGACGCCACGCCTTCGATGACTCCATCAGTGATCAGAATATCACCGACCTCATCCCTGTCATTAGCCGGGTCCAGAATGCGCGCACCGCGAATGAGCGTAGGTGTCATGATGCTCTCCCGGCGAGGACGTGCAAAACGGCTTCACGCACAGCAACGCCCATCTCCACTTGCTCGGTAATGACGGACTGATCACCGTCGGCGATCGCGCTTTCGATCTCGATGCCCCGGTTCATCGGCCCTGGGTGCATCACAAGGGCGTTCTCTTTGGCAAGGCAGAGGCGGTCAGCTGTCAGACCGTAAAAGCGGAAATATTCCCGGCGGCTTGGAAGATATGCACCATCCATACGTTCAAGCTGCAATCGCAGCATCATAACGACATCTGCGCCCTCCAATGCCGCATCAAAGTCACCTGTGGCCTGATCTGCTCCCCAGCTCTCCGTGCCCTTCGGCATAAGCGTCTTGGGGGCCACCAGGCGGACCTTTGCGCCGAGGGCTGTCAGAGCAAGCGTGGTCGAGCGGGCGACACGGGAGTGAGCGATGTCCCCGCATATGACGACGGTGAGCCCTTTGAGTTTACCCATGTTGCGGCGAATGGTCAGCACATCGAGCAAGGCTTGGGTTGGATGTTCATGGGTGCCGTCGCCGGCATTGATGACGGCGCAATCCACCTTACGGCTCAGAAGCTTGACCCCACCGGAGGCC
Source organism: Pseudomonadota bacterium (assembly GCA_039817885.1). Classification (GTDB taxonomy): domain Bacteria; phylum Pseudomonadota; class Alphaproteobacteria; order Caulobacterales; family Hyphomonadaceae; genus CALLCD01. The sequence continues at coordinate 58,535 of JBCBUY010000006.1, forward strand.
GAGTGGCGGATAACCAGTGCGTCTGGCCGCATGGCATTGAGCGTCACCGCCGTATCAATCAGCGTTTCGCCCTTTTTGACCGACGAGGCGGCGACCGGCATGTTGATGACGTCCGCGCCAAGCCGTTTGGCCGCGATTTCAAAACTCGACTGAGTCCGGGTCGAATTCTCAAAAAAGAGATTGACGACCACCTTGCCGGCAAGGGCCGCATCCGGGCGTTTGGCCTTGCGCGTAATGTCGGCATAGTCCTCGGCGAGGTCGAGCAACAGATTTATGTCTTTTGAAGAAAGCCCGTCGATACCGAGCAGATGTCGGTGGGGAAATTCGTGCAAATCGTCAGTAGCCGGCATGGTCTCCGTATCCTGATTTTGCGCGGTTTAAGCGCAAACAGGGATTCGGGCAACAGAGAATGCGGTTGGGCGCGCTAAGCGGCGGCTTGTTCCGATCCGGAACCGGCGGTCTTTAGTCGTTCCTCGACCTTCGCGAGCGCTTTGCGGCATTGGCGCTGATAGCGTTTACCGTTCAGCTTTAGGTCCATGATCAGAAGCCCCCGGCGCGGCAGCGGGAACCACCGATCGATATCCAATCCACAGCTGAGGAGATCCGGTACCGGAATCGTATTCAGGAAGGTGATGTGATTGAGCAAAGAAAGAGACACAGCTGTCATATGCAATAGACGTTTATCTTCGCCCATCATGCCAGTTAAATCGACCGAGTGGACATCTGTCTTTGCAAGTTTGCCCGTTAGAAAAAGCTGGGTCAGGAAAAACGCGCCAGCGGCGGGCAAGAAGAACACGGCAGATCGAGGTGTGATGGAGAGGGTCCGTCCTCCCTCAGATAGGAACGGGACCTTCTCGCGCGCGCGCCGCATGACATAGCCGGTACAATTCACAATGAGACTCCCCGCTGGGATCTCGCGCGATGCGCCGCTGCGAAGTTTCAATTGCGGACCATTGTCCGTGTCGACCACATCATCGAGATAGTCTTCAACGATCTCTGACAGGTGATACTCGGCGGTCTTCAGCTCTTCTTCTGAGAGATACGCAAATAGGTGACCGAGGCCCGTACCGTTCAGGCTGATGGCATAGGTGTCGTGAAAATATCTATAGGCGTCGTCTTCATTTGTGCCGTCAAACTCCATCGCCACATTGCGAAAGGAACGCACAAACAAATCGCCTTCAATCCATCGACTAAGGCCCTTGGGATGTGCGCTTTCACGCCTAGTGAAGGACACGCCTTTACCATTGATCAGAACTGTCTTTCGGTTCGGCGCAACGGTTGCTAGCCAGCCGATCGTATCGATACCCGTCTTGCCGCCACCGACGACAAAGATCGGCGCGTCGCTTTCTGAGTAGATATGGTCCTTCAGAGCTTCGGGCGTCGTCGAAACAATAGTGGAACTGGAAAGCGGAAGCGGTTCCGAAATAGGGATATCCGATGCGGAGGCATCAATGAACTGATCCGCCCGAATGATGACCGGACCCCCATCACCGTCAAGTGGCTTGCAGGTGATCTCGACACTGTCCTCCGTTTCTTCCGCGCTCACCATTTCATGACGATAGAACTCGGTAAGATCGGTCCGCTTACTCAGGCGGTCTCTGCAACTGATCAGGTGCTCGTTGACCTCAGCCCCCGTCGGAAGATATGCCGGCGGGCGAGTAGGCTCCCATGGAAGATTGCCAACGGTGAACATCCGGTGAGGTTGGTGCAGGCGCACATGGTCATAAGTATTGTTCCACATGCCGCCCGGACCAACGTTGCGGTCGATCAAGACAATCTTCTCGCCGCGCTTCAGCTTATCTGTGGCAACAAAAAGAGCGTTCAGTCCCGATAATCCAGCGCCCACAATACAGAGCTTGCACGTCAAGGCCGTCGACATGGCTTTCCCCTCTACTTGAGATCAATATGCTAGGGGGGGACCTAGTTGAAAAGCAAGCAATGGCAACAGCGAGGGGAATTTATTGCCGCTAGGCGCTCTTGAGTTGCTCGCCAGTGGATAGGGGCTGCGCGCCGTATGAGATGTCCGGGTTTTGCAGAAATGTCATCAGGTCGTCCTGGTTGAAGATCGCCGCATAGTACAGGCCCTGGGCAAACCGGCAGCCCATGGATTTCAGAGCTTTGTGCTGTTCATCTGTCTCTACTCCCTCAGCAACGACAACTTTGCCAAGGGCCCGTGCAAGCTGAAGGGATGCGTTCACGATCAGCGCATTGCTGTCATCGTGTAGGTTCTGAATGAAGTGGCAGTCGATTTTGAGCGTTTCAACGGGAAGCGACTGAAGATAGCTGAGCGATGAATACCCGCGGCCGAAATCGTCCATTGTTATCGAAACGCCCATATCGCTGAGATGAGCAAGTGTTCCCGCCGTTTTGTCCGGATCTGAGATCAAAACCGATTCTGTAATTTCAAGCTCCAGCCGGCTTGGTGGCAGATTGGCCGCCTCCAGGGCCATGCGAACATTGTCCACATAATCGGATCGGCCAAGTTGGATCGGCGAGACATTTACCGCAACGCGAAGGGGCCGAGATCCCGGCATATCGGGCCACTGGGCAGCGTCCCGGCAGGCTTTGCGGAGCATCTGTTCTCCCAATTCATCGATCAGACCGCATTCTTCGGCAACCATAATGAACTCGCTGGCGGCAACAGGTCCGAGCTGATCGTCCTGCCACCGGGCCAAAGCCTCCAGGGCGACCACTTGTCCGGTCTGAAGATCAAGCTTTGGTTGATAGTGCGGGATCACATCGCCGTTTTGCAGCGCAAGCCTCAACCGCTGCTGAACCAGCAAACGCCGGCGAAGTTGATCGCCCATTGCTCTCTTATAATCGCAGGACCGGTTACGCCCCAGCTTCTTGGCCGCGTACAAGGCTAGGTCTGCGCGGGTGAGCAGGTCCTCAGCTGACTGGGCGTCCTCCGGAAATCGCGCCCGGCCGACGGAGCAGGATATGTTGAGGTTGAGTTCGCCAAGTTCGAAGGCGGTCGCGAACAAGCCAACAAACACATCGCCGGTCAGGGAGGGGCGATTGTGACCGGCAAGTATCAGAAATTCGTCACCCCCCAAACGGGCAATCATGTGGGCCTCGCCAACAATTCCGCGCAGACGCTTGGCGATTTCCCTCAAAAGAGCATCCCCGATGGAATGCCCATAAACGTCATTGATGTCTTTGAACTTGTCGAGATCCAGAAGAAACACATCGCAGACATCGCTATCGATATTGAGATTCTTCAATTTCTCATTAGCCGCCAGCCGATTGTGAAGTCCGGTAAGACCATCAATTCTGGCCGCCTCTTCGGTTCGGCGCAGAAGCCGTCTCAGAGCCAGGTCAATCCGATAATGGTGGCCTACCATGGCCGCAGTGGTGAAGGTGAGCGAGGCAGAGACGATGGCAAGCATCATCGCCCTCGAGATTAATTCTGCCGGATGTATGCCGACCTGTGGTCCGAACCAGAGCAGGCAGATGATTGCAAGAACGTTCGCAACACCAGCGAGGATGATATCCCGGACGCCAAGCAACAACCCGGCACCGACGGGCAGAAGGAGCAACAATGGGCTGGTGTGGTGTGGCAGCCCGCCTGAAACAACGAGGTCCGCCCAGAGTGCGGCTGAAGCGACAGCCATCCAGATCTGCGTATGGCGATTGATGCACACGCCGCGCTTGGCCAATCGGAGGCTGTAGGCAAAGGTGAGGACGGCCACGACACCTAAGGCAAAGTGTATGACCCCGCCCCACATACCTTCGACAAAGAGCTCAATTGTGCTGACCGTGCCGGTAATGGCAATTGCCAGAACATTGCCCGTGATCAGTCGCCGTCGTTGCGTTTCTGTCCGCGAGGAGATGTATTCATCGTCCTCGGTTCGAAACGAACTGGCCAGTCTTTGAATCCAAAATGCCACTAAACCGCCACCCAACTCTCTGTGGAAAATAGCGGAAACGAGCGAAGGTTCCATTTACGGACGCTCGGGAAGTTATTGATTTTGTAAAGGTTTTAGCAAGGTAAGATTGACCGCTCAGCGGTCCGTCCAAACGTTTTGCTCAGCTTGAATTTGCCAAGCGATCAATAGCTGTTTGCAAGATGACGGCAGCGGCTGAGGCATCAATGAGTTCGGCCCGCCGGGCGCGGGAGAGGTCTGCCTCCAGCATAGCGCGCTCGGCTTCTGCTGAAGACATACGCTCATCCTGGAAGGCGATTGGAATGTCTCGCGTCTTCAGGACATTCCGCGCAAACGCCCTCGCAGATTGAGCGCGGGGACCCTCAGATCCATCCATATTCAGCGGCAGACCGATCACGAGACCAGCCGCAACGCGCGCATCATATTCAGCAAACAGCGCCTCAAGGTCCGCGCTCAGTTTGGAGCGGGTGATGGTTTTGACGGGCGAGGCAATCAAGCGAAGGGCATCGCAGGCTGCAAGTCCGAGGGTTTTCGAACCGGGGTCAATGCCGATAAGGGCCCCGGCTTCCGGAAGGTCTGAGAGGTCAACAATGGCCATTGCGGCCTCTTAGCTGTTTCAATGCTTGATCGCCAGCGCTGCCCGGCGTATCGCGATGCATTCGAACAATGGAGACCTCGAATGAGCGTCACAAGAGATGATGTGAAAAAGGTTGCGCGGCTGTCGCGTATTGCTGTGGATGATAGCCGGCTCGATGACTTGGCAGGTGAACTGAGCGGTATTCTCAATTGGATTGAACAACTGAATGAGGTCGATATCGACGGCGTTGAACCCATGACATCCGTCGTCGCGGCGCGATTGCCCATGCGGGACGATGAGGTGACGGATGGCGACAAAGTGGACGACGTGCTCGCCAACGCGCCAAAATCCGAGGATGGGTTTTTCGTTGTGCCGCGTTCGGTCGAATAGGGGAAGAATATGACGGAGCTCACCCAACTCACCCTCGCGGCAGCCTTGGATGGTCTTGAAAAAAAGTCGTTTTCCTCGCGAGAGCTGACAGAGGCCTTTATTGGTCTGATCGAGTCCGCCAATCCGCAACTGAACGCCTATGTGGTGCAGACGCCGGAAAAAGCGCTGGAGATGGCCGAGGCCTCAGATACGCGCCGCGCGAAAGGCGCAGCTGGCAAGCTCGACGGTGCACCCCTGGGGATCAAGGATCTGTACTGCACCAAAGGTGTGCGCACGACGGCGTGTTCGTCGATCCTTGGCGCATTCACACCAACCTATGAGTCCACCGTCACCCAGAACCTCTGGAACCAGGGCGCGGTTATGCTCGGCAAGCTCAATATGGATGAGTTCGCCATGGGCTCATCAAATGAAACATCGGCCTTTGGCTCAGTCGCCAATCCATGGCGGCGGAACGATGGGGCCAACGCAACCCTGACGCCAGGTGGCTCGTCCGGCGGATCAGCCTCCGCTGTGGCGGCAGATCTATGCCTGGGAGCAACGGCGTCAGATACCGGCGGGTCCATTCGCCAGCCAGCGGCATTTACCGGAACCGTCGGCATCAAGCCGACCTATGGCCGGGCCAGCCGATACGGAATGGTGGCCTTCGCCTCGTCACTTGATCAGGCCGGGCCAATTGCCAAGTCCGTCGAGGATGCGGCGATCCTGCTGGAAGTCATGTGCTCGCATGATGAGAAGGACTCAACATCACTTCCAGTTGAGACACCGGATTGGCGGACGGACGTCTCGAAACCGATCAGTGGAATGAAGATCGGTATACCGAAGGAATATCGCATCGATGGAATGCCGGAAGAGATCGAGGCGTTGTGGAGCCAAGGCGTTGAGTGGTTGAAAGCGGAGGGGGCAGAGATCGTAGACGTCTCCCTTCCGCACACGAAGTACGCACTGCCTGCCTATTATATTGTGGCACCGGCAGAAGCTTCATCCAATCTCGCTCGTTATGACGGCATGCGTTATGGCGCGCGGGTGAATGGCGATGATCTGACGGCGACCTATCAAGGTACGCGCGGCGAAGGCTTTGGGGCGGAAGTGCAGCGTCGCTTGATGATCGGCACCTATGTGCTGTCGTCCGGCTATTACGACGCTTATTACCTGCGGGCGCAGAAGGTTCGTACAAAGATCCTTCAGGACTTCCAGAACGTGTTCACCGAAGTCGATGCGCTACTGACCCCAGCGACGCCGAGTGCGGCCTTTGCCTATGGCGAGCGCTCCGATGATCCGGTGGCCATGTATCTGAACGACGTCTTCACGGTGACGGCAAACCTGGCCGGTCTACCGGGGATTTCCGTGCCTGCCGCGCTGGACGGGCAGGGATTGCCCCTCGGGCTGCAGGTGATCGGTAAAGCGCTCGACGAAGCGGCCTGCTTCAAGGTCGGTGCGGCGATTGAGCGAGCCGCTGGGTTTAGTGCCAGGCCGGACAAGTGGTGGTAAACAAACGAGAAATCTTGAAAATCTCCAACTGATCACCATATCGATAAACGGTAATGATGGTGAGGAGGAGAGACGGTGAGAACCCCATTTTCAACATGGATACTTGGCGCGTTGCTGCTGGCTATTCCGGGTACGGCCCTTTTGTGGGGTGGCCCCGCATGGAACGTTTGGCGAGCCGAAATGAGCGGTAAGGCGGCCTTGGCGCGCGCTGAAAATGAGCGGAAAGTGCTGATCGAAGAAGCGCGCGCTCGTGCAGAGGCGGCGCAATATCTAAGCGAGGCGGAAGTCGAGCGCGCCCGTGGTGTCGCTGAAGCAAACCAGATCATCGCTGACGGGCTCGGCGGTCCTGAAGGGTACTTGCGCTATCTCTGGATCAATAAGCTCGGCGCGAACGGTCAGGACGTCATCTACGTGCCGACTGAAGCGGGCATACCTCTTCTGGAAGCTGGCCGAGGCGTTGTCGAAACGCAATAACGCTTGGTGGTTAAAGACTAGAGATTGGAAAAGAGGGCGGGTCTTTGACAGATCCGCCCTTTGCATATTTGTTGAGATTACCACCAGTTCGGATGGCTAGAGATATGGACGATAAAAAACCGGATATCGAAGACTTCTGGACGCTGCCCAAGACGGGACCTCGGGTGACGGTGCTAAATTCCGCGTGGACGTGGACAGCCATTATCTACCTTTTCATTGTTGTCGTGGCGTGGAGCACGGCTATGCAGGGTGGCGTTCAGCTGCTGGGTGGGTGGAAAGGGCCAGCCATTTTGGTGGCGCTAATCTATCCGGCCTTTCGGGTTGGGCTGTTGATCTCGCGATATTTGAAGCAGCGCTCACCAGATCGGTCGAGCGATACCGTGTCCGTTCTAACCGGCCGTAAAAACAAGGAGCCGCAGCCGGGATCCATTGAAGCGCGCATGGCAGAACGCCGGGCGCGGGTCGCCAGGGCGAAAGAAGAGGGAAAGCTCTAATCAGCCCCGCGACAAGGTAAGGTGGCGAGCCCCGCGATTTTGGTCTACGCCTTCAACAGTACGAATGTTGGAGGGCACACCATGAAGGCATGGTCATTATTGTTTCTGCGCGTTTCGACGGGGCTCCTGCTTGTCTTATGGGGAGTTATCAAGCTTGGTGCACCGGACCGCGCCATCAGCGTCTCTGATCGGTATTATGCCGGGTTGATCAGCGGTGAGGGCATACAGGTGGCGCTCGGTGGTGCCGAAATTCTGCTTGGGGTTCTCGTTTGTGCCGGTTTTTTGCGGCGGATTGTCTACCCTCTGCAAGCCCTTGTTCTGTTTCTCGGCGTTGCCTTTATCTGGAACCACATTCTCGACCCACTCGGCCTCTGGCTGGTGGATGAGGACAGCCGCAGAACCTTGTTCTTTCCATCATTGGGTATGTTTGCCGCCACGCTGATCATGCTTGCCTTTAAGGATGACGATGCGCTGGCGCTAGATCGGCGTCTCGGCATCTAGCGAGGCTCTGCCGGGCGATCTTTGGCCGGATCGAGCATTTGATCATTCCGGGAATGGTGGTGATTTGGTCGATGCCCGTTCGGGCCATCGCGTTCTGTAATGCGTGACATGAACACCCCCGTCGCAATCAAACCACCAATCGCTGCTGGGAAAATGCAGGCCAGAAGGCCAAACAGGAGCGGAGTATCGATGCTTTGATCGCGCATGCTGAAGAGGATCAAGGCATAGCCAATCGCGCCGAGAACGAAGCCAGATCCAAAGCCGACAATGATGTGCCGCAGCAGCGCGCTCACAATGGGGCGCTCTGCTTCCTGGGCGTGGTCGAGGATCATTTTTAGCGGCATCGCCAGTCTCCCGATATCTTGAATAATATCACTGGCTGGGCCTCAAACAAAATGAGCGTGTCTGGACCTCTCGACAGGCAAACCTGTTTCGCTCTAAGAGCTTCCTCCTGACCAATTTACGGAGTGTTCGATGTCGGACCGCACACCCTACCGCCTGACCGGTGCCACCGGCGAATGGGAAATCGTCATGGGACTGGAAGTCCACGCCCAGGTGGCGTCGAACGCGAAGCTCTTCTCCGGGGCGTCGACCGCCTACGGGGCGGACCCCAACACCAATGTGTCTCTTGTCGATGCGGCGATGCCGGGCATGCTGCCAGTGATCAACAAGAAATGCGTCGAACAAGCCGTCAAGACGGGTCTCGGTTTGAAGGCTGAGATCAACAAATTCTCGCGCTTTGACCGGAAGAATTATTTCTATCCCGACCTGCCGCAGGGCTATCAGATCTCCCAATTTGCCCATCCGATCGTGGGGGAAGGTGAAATCGAAGTGGATGTGGAGCCTGCCCATGGCGGTGAGGCGTATACGATTTCGGTTGGCATCGAGCGGCTTCACCTCGAGCAGGACGCCGGCAAGTCGATCCATGACATGTCGCCGAGCGAAACCTATGTCGATCTCAATCGGTCCGGCGTTGCGCTGATGGAGATCGTGTCGAAGCCGCACATTCGCTCGCCCCTGGAGGCAGCCGCCTATGTGCGTAAGCTCCGGTCCATCGTGGTGGCACTCGGCACCTGCGACGGCGACATGGAAAAGGGCAATCTCCGCGCCGATGTGAATGTCTCGGTTTGCCGCCCGGGAGACTATGAAAAGTTCCGCGAGACCGGCGATTTCTCCCACCTCGGCACGCGGTGTGAGATCAAGAACATGAACTCCTTCCGATTCATTCAGCAGGCCGCGGAATATGAAGCCTTGCGCCAGATCGAGATTATAGAAGGCGGCGGCGAGGTCGATCAGGAAACCCGGCTGTTCGATGCCGATAAGGGCGAGACACGCTCCATGCGGTCCAAAGAAGACGCGCATGACTATCGCTATTTCCCCGATCCGGACCTGCTGCCGCTGGAGTTCGACCAGGCCTTCATAGATGAGATCAAGGCGAACCTGCCGGAACTGCCGGACGAGAAGCGCGCCCGTTTTATGTCCGATTATGGCCTGAAGGCGTATGATGCCGGCGTCTTGTCGGCTGATGCCGAGAAAGCTGATTTCTTCGAAGCGGTCGCCAAAGGGCGCGATCCGAAGCTAGCTGCGAACTGGGTGAGCCAGGAACTGTTCGGTTATCTCAACAAAGAAGGGCTCGAACTGGCGGAGAGCCCGGTGTCCGCCGAGCAGCTTGGCGGGCTGATCGATCTCATCAGTGACCAGACCATCTCCGGCAAGATCGCGAAACAAGTCTTTGCCAAGATGATTGAGGGCGGCGGCGACCCGGCCGAGATCGTCGAGCGGGAAGGCCTGAAGCAGGTGACTGACACCGGCGCGATTGAAAAAGTCGTCGACGAGATCATGGCGGCGAACCCGGAGCAGGTCGAGCAAGTGAAAGCTCAGAAGGCGGAAGGCCACGCAAAACCGAAAGCGCTCGGCTGGTTTGTCGGCCAGGTGATGCGCGCCTCCGGCGGCAAAGCGAACCCGCAAGCGGTGAACGAGATCCTGAAAGCGAAGCTCGGGCTTTAAACAGCGGACTTTGGGTCTGCGCTGATGTCTGCTCCCGGCGGCGGAGGGGGCGTTAGGATGCTTATCTGGTCCTGATCAATGAATATGCGCTACAATAGCCTCATGCATGAATTAAAATTACCTCAAATGAGCGGAAGATATACGGGCGTTACTCTGCCGAGCGGGGGGCGCTTGTTCGCGCTCGACTATGATGAGGTCTTCGTCGTCGATTTGGATGACCCATCTAATTTTGAGATTATGGAGATCTCGCCACGAGACTTTGTGAAGGGCAGGCCCGACGTAATCGGAGTCGCGTCCCCCGAAAGAACAACCAGTTCTGAGATCCATACTTTGAAGGGCATGACATTGGAATCAAGTTTTGATCCCACCTCTGATGAAGTTGCGGTCAAGTACAAGGTCAAAGACGGCGAAGGTGAGTTGAAGTTCCCGATTCTTTCTGGTGACTGGTTCTCCATGTCTTTCTCAGCTGATGGAAAGTACATCGTTTTGGCAGAGCCATACACTATCGCCGTCTACGAAGTTTGAGTTGTCGAAAATAGCGTTGACCAAACCAGAGCGACAGATCCGCGCCGCTTACGACGATACAATCGTCCGTGTTTATCAAGCGTATAGCCACCAAATCGCGAACGCGGCGTTGGCGTCTGGAACATTCGTGACACCCACATTCAAAATGGACAGGATGACTTGGATCAAACCATCATTTCTGTGGATGATGTATCGGTCTGGCTGGGCGAAGAAAGATGCTGATCAGTTGCGAATACTTGCGATAGACATTTCTAGGTCTGGGTTTGAATGGGCGCTTGAGAACAGTTGTCTCAGCCATCGGCCAGCAGAAATGGATCAAGAAACTTGGCAACATCTCAAGGCGCAGTCGCCAGTCAGAGTTCAATGGGACCCGGAACGAAATCTTCAACTCGAACCACAGCAGCATCGCGCAATTCAGATTGGATTGTCAGGGATAGCATTGGAAAAATATGTTTCGAGCTGGATCAGGAGCATATCAGATATCACTGACTTCAGCTTAGAGATCAGCTTGCTAGTGAGCGGCGGCCAGATGGACTTGGCGTCTTCAAAGCTACCAAATGAAGAGCCATACCCGTTGTCAGACGAAATGAAGGAGAGGCTTGGTGTCAATAAAGTCTCTTCCTGACCCTAAAGCAGTCGAAAAATCCGATCGGCAATCCGCAAGTTGTTCCTGTCAACTTGGCCCTTTGCCGATCTAATCTCTAAACATCCAACTCTTCGACGAATTGCGCGTTTTCCTGGATGAACTTGAAGCGAAGCTCGGCCTTTCGGCCCATCAGGGTTTCGATCAGGTCGGCCGGTTTGATCTCTGTCAGTTCGTCGAAGCTGTCCGGGAGCGTGACGCGGGCGAGTGTGCGGGTGGCCGGATCCATAGTGGTGGATTTCAGCTGAGCCGGGTTCATTTCGCCGAGGCCTTTGAACCGCCCGATCTTCACATCCTTATGGTTCTTGAATTCCTTTTCGTGGAGTTCGGCGCGCTCCTCGTCATCCATGGCATAGACGGTTTTGCCTTTGTGGCTGAGGCTATAGAGCGGCGGCATGGCGAGATAGAGCCGGCCAGACTCGATGAGGCCCGGCGTGAGCTTATAGAAGAGCGTAATCAGCAGAGCGGCGATGTGCGCCCCGTCTACATCGGCGTCGGTCATGATGATGATCTTCTCATAGCGAAGATCATCGGCGTCGAAGCGGGTGCCGAACTTGATACCAAGCGCGAGGGCGAGGTCCGAGATTTCCTGATTTTTGAGAAGCTTGTCCTCTGTGGCACTGACCACATTCAGGATCTTGCCGCGAAGCGGATGGATGGCTTGGGTGCGGCGATCACGGGCTTGCTTGGCGGAACCACCGGCGGAGTCTCCTTCGACGAAGAAGATCTCTGTGCCCTCCGGGCCTTTCTCTGAGCAATCGGCGAGCTTGCCGGGCAGACGCAGACGGCTGGTCGCGGATTGGCGCTTGATCTCTTTCTGCTTGCGACGGCGGGCACGCTCATCGGCGCGTTCCATCGCCCAATTGAAGAGCTTGTCAGCTTCTTTCGGGGATCCGGCGAGCCAATGGTCGAAGCGATCACGGACGGCATTCTCCACAAGACGGAACGCGGCGGTGGTGGACAGCTTGTCCTTGGTCTGGCCGACAAATTCGGGTCCACGGATAAAGACCGAGAGCAAGAGACCCGCATGACCCATGACATCATCTGCGGTAATCGTGTTCGATTTCTTTTGGCCTGTCAGCTCGCCATAATTGCGAAGACCCTTGGTGACCGCCGAGCGGAAACCGGCTTCATGAGTACCGCCATCGGGCGTCGGGATCGTATTGCAGTAAGATCGCGAGAACCCGTCGGCCTCACCGAACCCGGCAGCCGTCCACGAGATCGCCCACTCCACTTTGCCTTCGTCCGTTTCAACAAGGCCAGTGAAGGGCTCCGATGTGATCGTCTTCTTGCCCTGAAAAACCTCGGCAAGCTGGTCAGCGAGGCCGTTTGGATAGGTCAACGTTGCCTTTGCGGGGATCTTGGAATCCTCCGGCAAGAGCTGCGGGTCGCACGACCAGCGAACTTCCACACCGCGATAGAGATAGGCCTTGGACCGTGCCATTTGGAACAGCCGCGCCGGCTTCCAGCGTATCTTGTCGCCGAAGATCTCGATATCCGGCTTAAACCGGACCGTCGTCCCGCGCCGGTTCGGGGCTGGGCCCACCCGTTCGAGCTTGCCCTTTACCACGCCGCGCTCAAAGCACTGGCGATAAAGCTTCTTGTCGCGCGCAACCTCAACCTCGACGCGCTCTGACAGGGCGTTCACAACCGAGATCCCCACACCGTGCAGCCCCCCTGCCGTCTCATAGGCCTTGTTGGAAAATTTGCCGCCGGCATGGAGGGTCGTCATAATCACTTCAAGAGCTGATTTGCCGGGGAATTTCGGATGTTCGCCGATCGGAATGCCACGACCATTGTCGATCACACTCAGAAATCCGTCAGCAGTGAGTTCGATTTCAATACGGGAGGCGTGGCCAGCGACAGCCTCGTCCATGGAGTTATCGAGCACTTCTGCAAAAAGGTGGTGATAGGCCCGCTCGTCGGTGCCGCCAATATACATGCCCGGTCGCTTACGCACCGGCTCAAGGCCCTCAAGAACCTCGATATCTTTGGCGCTATAGGTCGGGTCAGGTGTCATATCTTCGAACAGTTTTGCTTGATTTGAACGGGCCATGGTACCCCCTTAGACCGACTCGGGAATTTAGGGAGGCATTTGATGGCCGTTACGATTAACAGCGCTTTAACTCTGACATCGGGGCTCGCACTGCCGAACCGCCTCGTCAAGGCCGCGATGACGGAAGGCCTTGCCGATCCACAGAATACTGCGACAGCCCGCCACGCAACGCTATACAAGCGCTGGGCGAATGGTGGGATCGGTCTTCAGCTGACCGGAAATGTCCAGATCAATCGGCGGAATCTGGAGCGCCCCGGCAATGTCGTGATCGAGGGCGCACAGTCGAATGAGCAACGCGCGGCGCTGGCGGCGTATGCCGAGGCGGCAAAGTCCGGCGGCGGAAAAGTCGTCATGCAGCTGTCCCATGCCGGGCGGCAGACGCCCAAGGCTGTGAACGAGACGCCGATGGCCCCAAGCGCTGTCCAGGTCGACATGCCGGGGGCCATGTTTGGGATGCCGCGAGAGATGACCGGTGATGACATTCTTGGCGTCGTTCAAGGCTTTGGGCACGCCGCGAAAGTCGCGCGCGAGACCGGCTTTGACGGCGTTCAGCTGCATGCGGCACACGGTTATCTCCTGTCTCAATTCTTGTCGCCGCTCACCAATCAGAGGGTAGATGAGTGGGGCGGATCCCTGCACAATCGGGCAAAACTCCTACTGGAGAGCATCCGGTCGGTGAAGGCGCAATGCGGCAACGATTTCTCCGTGTCGGTGAAGCTGAACTCTACGGACTTCCAAAAGGGCGGGTTCAGCCATGAAGATTGCCTTGCTGTGATCGAAATGCTGAATGGTGAAGGTCTTGATTTTGTAGAGGTTTCCGGCGGCAATTATGAGCAGCCACAAATGGCCGGGATCGACGGCATGGAGCCAAAGTTCGAGGAAGGCGAACGCGCCTCGACGCGGGCCCGGGAGGCCTACTTTGCAAGCTATGCCAAGAGTGTGCAGGACAAGGCGACAATGCCGCTTCTGGTGACGGGGGGCTTTCGCTCGGTGGCGGCCATGAACTCAGCGCTGGAAGACGGCGAGGCGGACTTGATCGGGCTTGGCCGCCCGCTCTGTGCCGACCCCGATCTGCCGCAAAAGCTCCTCTCGGGCGCACTCGCCGAAGCGCCCCGCTGGGAGAAGACATTACGCCTAGGCCCAACCCGGTTTCTGACGGTGAACTCTCCGATCAAGATGCTCAAGGGCATTGCCGGATGGGGTCAGCAGGGCTGGTTCTGCTCGCAGCTTTTGCGCATGGGCGACGGACTGGAGCCTGATCTGAAGCTCGGCTTGATGAAAGCGATCAGCACGTATCAGGGTAATGAGAAACAGGCCGCTGAGGCCTATCATGCGGCACTCGATCGGGTGCCGGAATCTGTCTGACAGAGAGGTAGATGTCCGGTCTCTGGCGCGGGGATAGAGGCGTTCAAAGCCGGGAATAAGTGTCCGGTTTGCGCCTCGTCTCTCTTGCAAAACGCGTTGGTTTTCAGCATCCCAAGCTCACCCAACGAATAAGCCGCTTGGGGCTTTGCACGACCGCAACCTGCAAGCAGGTCTAAAACATCCTCAGAACCGTGACTATCCAGCCTTGCTAATTCGCGCGTTCCTTCAGCTTGTGCCCGACGGCGACGATGCCTTCCAGTGCCGGGATCAGCTCAGCGCCCAGATCCGTCAGCTCGTATTCGACCGATGGCGGCGAGGTCGGACGAACATGCCTCAGAATGACGCCGCGGTCCTCAAGTTCCGACAGACGCGTCGACAGGACTTTGGCCGAGATGGGCGGAATATCGGCGCGCAGTTCACTGAAGCGCCTCGGCCCGGCCCGCAGCTCCCAGATCACATTCGGGGCCCAGGCCCCTGCGATAATCGCCATACACTCGGTCAGCATGCAGGGCTCCGGCGGTGCCGGGCTTCTGTTTTTCCGCATCTTCAAAGGCATGACCCGTCTCCAAGCATTCTGACCCCGGTTACTCCGTGGTAACCCAATAATTATTGGTTACCATTGGATACTTCATTGTCAACGGTTACTTAGGCCTCGCAGCGATGCGCTGCAAGCGCACTTGAAAGGAAACGAAGCGATGAAACTCTACTACAAATCCGGGGCTTGCTCGATGGCGACGCACATTGTGCTGAACGAGCTTGGCAAACAATTCGATCTTGAAAGCGTCGACACGAAAGCGGGCGTGACAGAAACGGGCGCAGACTATCGCAGCATCAATCCGCGCGGCTATGTGCCGGCGGTGACGTTCAGCAATGGCGAAACGCTCACTGAAAACAGCGCGATCCTCCAATACATCTACGATGTGTACTTTGGGGACGAGGCAGATGCGAGCCCGTTCGCTCGGGCTCGCCTGCAGGAAGTGCTCAGCTTTCTGTCAGCGGAGCTGCACAAGGCGTTCAGTCCGCTCTTTGTGGCAACGAAGCTCACGGCGGATGAACGTGCGGAAGCGCTCGAAAAGCTAAAGAGACAGCTCACGCAGTTTGAAGCGATGATCGACGACGGCCGCGAGTTCCTGCTTGGTGCAAGCTATACGCCGGCCGATGCTTACGCCTTCGTCATCCTCAATTGGACGAATTTCATCAATGTATCACTGGACGATTGGCCAAACGCAAAGGCCCTTCACGAGCGGATCAAAGCGCGTCCCGCGACGCAAAAAGCCCTCTTGCGCGAAGGCTTGGTTCAAGCGGAAGCGGCATGATGTCAGCGCACGCGGAGATCAAGCAGGTCATCGGGGATTACCTCGATGGCCTGCACTATGCGGACGTCGACAGACTGTCCAACGTCTTTCACCCGAAGGCCGTATATGCGACCGCCGATGAAGCTGAGCCGCTTATCCGTACAATGAGCGATTATTTTGTTGTGGTTGCAAGCCGCGTCTCGCCCGCCTCCCGAAACGAACCGCGCAAGGACGCGATCGACCGCATCGAGGTCGCGGGAGAGAACACGGCCACCGCTCGCGTGCGCTGCCGTATGGGCGATCGCGATTTTGTCGACTTTCTCTCTTTAATCCGCACAAGCGGCGAATGGCGGATCATTTCAAAGACGTTTCAGATCATTGAGCGAACAGAAGGAGGCTGAAAATGCCCTATGTGAATATCCAAATCACGCGCGAAGGCGCGAGCCCTGAACAACGGCGCGACTTGATCAAAGGCGCGACCGAACTCCTCGCAGATGTGCTCGGCAAATCGCCCGCGACGACCTTCGTCGTTATCGAAGAGGTCGATATGGAAAATTGGGGCGTTGGTGGATTGCCGGTCGAAGAGTATCGGCGGAGTATCAAAGCACCCTAGCGAGCGCAGACGATCTTCCCCAAACGTACAGGACACAGGGAATGTGCGAGGTTGGAGGGGCTCCAACCTCGCCACTGTCGTCCTTCCCCACCCAAAGTGATCACATCTTGGATGTGGAGGGCGTCTATGGTTCGTAAGGGAAAGAGGAGTGGTGGAGCACAATGCGTAGCGTACCGTCCGCGTCTTTGTGGTAGCCCCAACTTTTGTCCACTTTCGTGACCTTGCCGTCCTTGTCCGTCATGATCACCCAGCCCATCCACATCGCCGTGTCGCCGTCGATGAAGAACGCGGATGTTTCGGACGTGCATTTGCGCCAGCCCTTCAAGCCGAACCCGCCATCCAAAGGAAATTCTGGATCGTGTCCGACAAAGTACGACAAAGCGCCTTGCTTGGTCGGGCGGAAGGTCTGATCTCCGCTGGCCATTGTCGGCTTGAACATCACGGGACCAAGATTGTAGCCATAGGCCGCATCAAGCGTATCGCTGGCGACCGCGCGTGCGCCATCAATGCCATCAGCTTCATAGGCCTTTGCAATGGCGATCAGAGCGTCGCCCCAATTCGTGCGCGCTTGCGTGAGTTCAGCTTCCGTAATTGGCATAGTGCGATCCTTTTTGCTTAGTTACAGCCCAATCCAGTCTGGATTTAGAATTTCAACGTCTTAATGCAAATTTGTCGGCGCTGGCTAGATGAAACCGCCGATCCGATCACCCAAATATCCCGCGGCGCTTCAGCCTGCGTTCGCAGCCATTCAGCTGAACCTGAAAGCGGTTTGCATCGGAGGCGACGCCATTGGCAATGCGTATGAGGCTGGAATTGCCGCGCCACGTACCCCGTGAAAATCCACCGGGGCCCTCATGGTAGGCAAGGTACTGTGAGCGAGCATCGTTTACGGACGTGCCGGTTTGACGGGCGGCGCGGGAGACATACCAGCCGACGAAGTCGACGGAGTCGGAGAAGTCTGATCGCGAAGCACCGCGATTTCCGGTAGACGACTGATACTCCTCCCACGTGCTGTTGAGGGCTTGCGCATAGCCGCGGGCTGAGGAGGGACGTTTGCCGCGGGCGAGGCCGAAGAAGCGCCTGCGGCCCCGCGGAGGACGCGCATCTTTATCAAAAGCTGATTCCTGTTTGATAATCGCAATCTGTAGAGTGATTGGTACGCCCCATTCCCGCTCCGCCCTTGCTGAAGCGCGGTACCAGCTTTTCCGGTTGTCGAAGATATCGCAGATGTCGACCTGTTCAGAGGCCGTCGGCGGTGTAGTTGAGCAGGCAGCAAGGGTGAACGATGTGAACAGGGATATGAGAAAGATGCGCATACGCTTTCCATGCCAAGGTGTTTCCCTGTTCGCAAAACACTTTTTCGCTCATTGACCGAACTTTAATCCACCTCCGGGACGTGGAGAGTGAGAAGGTCGATGCGCGGGGGCATGTTAAAACGAAGCGGCAGGCCGATCATGCCCGTGCCGGATGTAACGTAGACCAGTCGATCTCCCTCGGCCGATGGATAGATATGAAGGCCATGATCGAATGGATACGCGGCAGGAATGACCTGGTTGATCAGACCGGGAATGCGCACCTGCCCACCATGGGTGTGACCGGCAAGCATCAGATCGTATTCGACGCCCTGTGGCACATGGAGAGCCGTATCAGGGTTGTGAGTGAGGAGGATCATCGGCCTGTCAGCGAGATCATCGGAGAAGCTAAAATCTTGCTTCTGCTCCCAGAGATCCGACGCTCCCGCGACAATCAATGATTGCCCTGCGAGCTCAACGTCAAGAGCCAGATTCTCTACCATAATAACGCCAAGATCTGTCAGAGCGGCATAAAGCTCCTCGGTGTAGATTGGGCCCGGAAAACCGACATCGTGATAACCAAGGACTGCATAGACGGGCATCGAAAGCTCGCCCAGCGGTGCGAG
>JBCBUY010000007.1:0-65865 GCA_039817885.1 Pseudomonadota bacterium
GTGTGGTCGGTGTTCATGCCGATGCCAAAGCGCATGCGCAGGACCCGTTCTTCCCGCGGTGTGAGCGAGGCAAGGACCCGCGTCGTCGTCTCGCGGAGGTTGGACTGGATCGCCGCATCGACGGGCAAGAGCGCCATCTTGTCTTCGATGAAATCGCCGAGGTTCGAATCCTCGTCGTCGCCGATGGGCGTTTCGAGCGAGATTGGCTCCTTGGCGATTTTCAGCACCTTGCGGATCTTTTCGAGCGGTAGGCCAAGTTTTTCGGCAAGCTCTTCCGGGGTCGGCTCGCGCCCGATCTCATGCAGCATCTGGCGCTGGGTGCGGACGATCTTGTTGATCGTCTCGATCATGTGCACCGGGATACGGATCGTGCGCGCCTGGTCGGCGATGGACCGGGTGATCGCCTGGCGGATCCACCATGTGGCGTAGGTCGAGAACTTATAGCCGCGGCGATATTCGAATTTGTCGACCGCCTTCATCAAACCAATATTGCCTTCCTGGATCAGATCGAGGAATTGCAGGCCGCGATTAGTGTACTTTTTGGCGATCGAAATGACGAGGCGGAGATTGGCCTCGACCATTTCTTTTTTGGCAATCCGCGCCTCGCGCTCGCCTTTCTGGACGGTCTGCACGATGCGGCGATAATCGTCGATCGGCACCCCGATTTCCTGGGCGACATTGGAGATCTCGTCGCGGATATTGCCGATCTTTTCGGCTTCTATGTCGGTGAACTTTTTCCACTTAGCAGAAATTTCGGTAACAGTCTCAACCCAATCTGGTGCGAGTTCGTTGCCGAAATAATTGTCGAGAAATTGCTTGCGCGGGATGCCATGGGCGTCGGCCCGGCGCATCAATTGGCCCTCCAGCCCCATCAGCTTCTTATTGATTGCATAGAGCTGTTCGACCAAGGCTTCGATACGGGCATTGTTGATGTGCATCGTCTTGAGGTTCTCGACGATGCGCGTGCCAAGCTCGTCATAGTCCTTTTGCGCTTTTGGTGTGAGGGCTTTACCTTCGAGACGGCGACCGACGAGCTTTTCCTGCAATTTCCGGTATTTCGCGAAGTCCGAGGCAATCGCGTCGAGCGTTTCCAAGACACCGTCACGCAATTCGGCTTCCATGGCCGACATGGACATGGCCGCGCCTTCATCATCGTCCTCATCATCGTCATCACGGCTTTCACCGTCAGAGTCTTCGCCATCAGCGGACGCTTCGGTTTCCTCCTCCTCGTCCTCTTCTTCCTCCTCCTTTGGGGCAGGCGGCGGGTTTTCCGCGCCATAGGTCGCTTCGAGATCGATCACATCCCGCAGGAGAATACGCTCATTCATCAGCTCGTCGCGCCAGACCATCATAGCCTCGAAGGTCAGGGGGCTTTCGCAGAGGCCGCGGATCATGGCGTCGCGGCCGGCTTCGATGCGTTTGGCAATGGCAATCTCACCCTCGCGAGAGAGAAGCTCGACCGTGCCCATTTCGCGGAGATACATCCGGACGGGATCGTCGGTACGATCCGTCCCGCGGGCGTTGCCTTTTTTGGCGACGACTTTCTTGTCATCGGTTGTTGTCAGGGCATTGTTTTCGGCTTCGACTTCTTCTTCGGACTCAACGACATTCACGCCCATTTCTGAGAGCGCAGACATGGTGTCTTCGATTTGGTCGGAGGTGAGTTCGTCGGGAGGCAGGATTTTGTTGAGTTCGTCGTGGGTGACGTACCCCTTGGCTTTCGCATCTTTGATGAATTTCTTCATCGCCGCGCTGGTTAGGTCAAGAAGCGGCCCGTCCTGCTTCTCAGCCTGTTTGTCTTTCGTTTTCGATTTGGCTGTTGCCATACCCGTCAGTTCTCCTGCCACGCCGGCGCAGTCTCATTCGCTGCTTTACGCCCTGCGTTCGTTGATTCCGTTTTTGCCAGATGCCCCATCCAGCTAATTTTGGTCCGCTTCTTCAGCTGCTTCATTTATGCGCGCGCGCATGGCCCGCCGCTCTGCTACTCTTCGATGACGCCGTTTCCATGACAAAAGCGACGTATTTGCGTCGTCTTCGGCATGTCCTGCGCCGTCTTCGTCAGAACCATCTGAAGCGCCGAATTGCTCAAGGGCGATCAGCCATTCCCGGCCCTCTGGTCCGTCAGGAGTGATCGGAGGGGCAATCGGGTAGTCGTCGAGCAGCTTGGACGCGCGGGTTCGTCCTAATCGCTCTAAATGGGCCTTCGCTTCGGTACGGTCAAGTGGCTGATTCTGATCCAACAGATCAAAAATGGCATTCCGAATGGCATTTGTGTCCGTGTTGGGGAAGTCGGCCCGTGCCAGCAACTCTCCTCCGACCTCCATCAGGACCGGATTATCAAGGACTCGGGCGACGAGGCCAAGGCCCGCGGTTTTGGACTCTGCCTTTAGGGGAGCCGCGAGGTTGGAGGCTTTTCGACGGGCGCGCTGGGACCAAAGATAGTCATTCATGCGCCGGCGCAAATCGCGCTCATAGGCGGTGCGCACACCGGCATGCTTGATCTGACCGGCGGCGGCTTTCAGACGTTGATCGAGCCCGGCCTGGCGCTCCGGTGTATCGACGCTGTCGAAGGCTAGCTCGCGCTCCCAGAGAAGCTGCGCGAGCGGAATTGCGCTCTCCAGATAGTTGTCCATTTCGGCTCGCCCGCGCTGGCGGATGACGTCGTCTGGGTCGAGGCCATCGGGGAGCAGGGTGAAGAATAAGCTTCGGCCCGGCTGGAGGTGGGGAAGCGCACGATCAATCGAGCGGTGTGCCGCGCCAAGGCCGGCCCGGTCGCCGTCAAAGCAGAGGACAGGTTCCGGGCCAACGCGCCAGAGGAGGGCGAGTTGATCCTCGGTCAGCGCCGTTCCAAGCGGGGCCACAGCGTGGCCAAATCCGGCTTCGGTCAGTGCGATGGCATCCATATAGCCTTCACAGACGATCAGACCGCCCCCCTCGCCGTGACCGAGGGCTTCCCGGGCGCGTTTGTATCGGTACAGGATCTGGCTCTTATTGAAGAGCGGTGTGTCAGATGAATTGAGGTATTTCGGCTTCGCATCGGGCGTCATGCCGCGGCCGCCAAATGCGATGACCCGGCCTTGAGCGTCTTCGATGGGAAAAATCACTCGGCCGCGGAACCGGTCATAGGGTTCAGCGCCGCCTTCTTTTTGCACGGCGAGGCCGGCGTCTACGATTTCGTCCATTGAGAAACCATCTCGGCGAAGGTGACCGATCAGTGCACGCCACTCATCAGGTGCAAAGCCAAGACGATGACGCGCCCACGCGGCCTCGTGCAGGCCTCGGCCTTGTAGATAGTCTCTTGCCCCGGCTCCGGCTGAGCCGCGAAGCGTCTCTTCGAAGAATCGGCACGCCGCTTCGCACGCATCGTACAATTTCTGACGGCGGTCATAGGCTTCTTTGGCTTCTGGCGTTGCCTTGGGCAGAGCCATTCCCGCTTCATCGGCGAGCTTTTCGACCGCCTCCATGAAGGACAGCCGTTCGGTCTCCTGAACGAATTTGATGACGTCGCCCCCGAGCCCGGACGAAAAGCATTTGAAGATCTTCTTTTGGTCGTTGACGTAGAAACTGGGTGTTTTCTCATTTGTGAATGGGGACAGACCGACCCATTCCTTTCCCTGTTTCTTCAGCTTCACCTTACGGCCAATCACGCTGGATGGCAGAAGGCGTGCCTTCAGCTCATCAAGAAACCCATCTGGAAGTCGAACAGTGCTCACAGCGTTAAAATAGTTTCTCTACGACAACGAATCCATCCCGGTCACGCAGGTTGCCTGATTCGCTCGAATGAGCGTGTTGAATTGCCAATCTTCTGGCTCTGCGCGCTGAGTTTTAAAGACTTTATCGAGCAATGGCCTGTGCATCAGCCATCTTATCTTGACGGACTGCGCGATCTGCCATTAGGGCCTGCAAGGTTCGCCACCCCTAAGGCGGGCCCGAGTGGCACGCATAGGAGGCAAATCTGACATGGCGAATGCACCCGAAAATCGCGCGACAGGGGCGATCGTTCTTGCAGACGGTTCGGCTTGGCTTGGGCAAGGATGCGGCGCGTCAGGGGTCGCCATTGGAGAACTTTGCTTCAACACAGCGGTCACCGGGTATCAGGAGATCCTCACTGATCCGTCTTATGCTGAGCAGATCATCCTCTTCACCTTTCCCCACATTGGGAATGTCGGTTCAAATGAGCAGGATCTTGAGTTCAGCACAGAAACCGCCGCCACGGCCGCACGTGGAACCATTTTCCGCGCACCGATCACCCCGCCCTCAAACTGGCGCGCCGTCGATCATTTCGGGGCCTGGCTGAGAAAGTCGGGCATTGTTGGGCTCTCGGGGGTCGACACCCGCGCGATCACCCGACGTATTCGGGAACAGGGCATGGCGAAGGCTGCTATTGTCCATGCGCCCGATGGCAACATCGATATTGCTGCCCTCGCTGAAGCTGCGGCGGCCTGGCAAGGTCTGGAAAAGGCCGATCTAGCCGCGCAGGTTACCCAGTCGGCGTCTTACGACCATGCAGAACAGCTTTGGCAGACGGACGCAACCTTCCCAGTGCTTGGCGATGCCGCCCACCATGTCGTCGTCGTTGATTTCGGTGTGAAGAAGAACATCCTGCGCAATCTGTCCCATGTCGGCGCGAAGGCGACGATTGTCAGCGGCGACGCCTCTGCCGAGGAGATCCTGGCGCTCAAGCCTGACGGCATCGTTTTCTCCAACGGGCCTGGCGATCCTGCGGCGACGTTTGAAAGATCGGGCGGAATGATACAGGCGCTGGTTGCAGCCGATATCCCAATTCTCGGTATTTGTCTGGGTCACCAATTATTGGCGCTCGCCCTCGGCGCTAAGACGAAGAAAATGGCGCAGGGGCATCACGGGGCCAATCATCCGGTGAAGGACTTCACGACGGGCAAGGTTGAAATCGTGTCCATGAATCATGGCTTCACGGTGGATACGGCCACATTGCCGGAGGGGGTGGAGGAGAGCCACCGGTCCCTCTTTGATGGTACCAATTGCGGGTTTGCCGTCAAAGACAAACCGATCATTTCGGTCCAACATCACCCGGAGGCGAGCCCGGGCCCGCAAGACAGTTTCTACCTGTTCGATCGGTTTGCCCAATTGATGGCAAAATAGGGAATTGCGCTATTCGGCGGCCAGTTTGATGTGCCGACCCACCTCGGCAAATTTGAATGGGCGGTCGACATCGTCCAGGGCTTCAATCGCGGCCTCATAGCCTGTTTCGACCGCACCGTCATAACAGGTCCAGTCTCGAAGCTCGATATTGTTGAGTTCTGGCACAACACAAACATCGGCGAGTTCCCGGCCGGCCGATGGGTCGACGGAAACGGTTGCTGCCCGCATCAAGAGAGAAGCGATTGGCGGCGTGCGTGAGAAGCCGTTCTTCCAGATCCATTTCATGAAGCCAGGCGGCTCCATAAATTCGTCCGCTGGAAATCCTGCACGTTGTCGGGCCACGTCGGAGCCGATCACATACCCACGGTGAAAGTTCCGCATGGCTTCGACCGGGAAGTTGTTCAGAACACCGCCATCCACCAGCACGTCACCATTCTCGATCACGGGCGGCAGAATGCCGGGCAGGGAGATGGAGGCCCGTAATGCCTGGCGCAGTAACCCCCGGCGATGTTGGCGAACCTCGCCATCGGTGAGATTGGCCGAGATGGCAAAGAAGGGGATATCAAGATCGCCAATGATCGCTTCGCCAAAATGTTCCTTCAAGCGCTTGTCGACCCGTTTGCCCTGAACCATGCCGACAACGGGGAGGTGATAATCGCCGAGGGGGTTGCTATCCACGAAGGCCCTGCGGATCCGATCATCGATCTCATTATCGTCCCATCCCATGGCCACACAGGCTGCGACCAGAGCCCCCATACTCGTGCCACCTGCAAAGTCGATCGGTATGCCCCGCTCGCGCAGTGCGCGGACGACGCCGATATGGGCATAGGCCCGCGCACCGCCGCCTGACAGGACGAGACCGACCGACCGGCCGCTCATCACCCTTGCCAGGCGCTCGCAATCAGACTGCATCGTGTCGCACCAGTGGAACAGTCTCATTGCGCCGGCTGCGGCGAGCCAACGCGCCGGAGAGGTTTTCATTTGCTCGCGTTTCTTATGAAGCAGAACAACGTCCACAAGCTTGAAGCGTTGGGCGGGGGATTCGTTTCTCGGCAGAATAGGGTCGGAGGGTACAGCGTCGGCGCGCCCGAAAATCCAGATCCTATCGGCTTGTCTGACGCATTGCCGGTACCAGCCATTGTCGCCCAGTTTGCAGGTCAGAATGACAATATCGTTCTTTGCTTCGATCTGGTCGAAATATTTGGTCGGTTTGTCGTCGCCGGTGTCCCGATCAACCACTTCGACGCGAAGGCCGGAGTCTTGAAGCGTGCGCTGCAGGGTCTTCGCGCGACCTTCAAGGTCGATGGTTGGCGACGCGGCCACGATGGTGAACACTTTTGGTTCCGCTCTTGCCGACCTCCGTCCGGAGTGGCGGACCCGTAACAGGACAACACGAATCATCCGTTCCAGGATTTCCGGCTCGGCTTTGATCAGGCGATCGAAGCCTTTCCTGCTGATTGATAGAATTTCAGTGTCTCGTAACGCGTAGACTGAATTCGTATGAGGCACCGCGGCTTGGCCATGGCCACCTGAGAATAGCGCCATCTCGCCCACGGGCTCTCCGGCTCGGATGTGACCGAGGAAGTCAGCGTCGCTTCCATCCTGTGTGCGAAATACACCCAGCGTGCCGGACATTACGAAGTAGATATCGGTTGCCGATTCTCCAGCGAGGAAGAGTGGCATGCCGGCTTTTAAGGAGAACCAACATGCCTCTTTGCCGGCGGCCCTCAGCGCGCGTCGCGGCGCATCCTTCAGGAAAGGAATGGTCTTCAGAGAACTGGCAATATCCAAACTCATGCCAAAAACATGTTACCTATCACTCGGTGTGCAAGAGGTTCGCCCTGCTGACACATATCACGGTTGTTGCAAATGTTGTGCTTATACGGTGAAGTTTGCGTGAAGATACTGGCTGGGATCTGTTGATTGACGGGGTGACAGAGCGTGAGGAGGCCGTTAGTTGGAGGCCTCTGATTGACAGCTGCAGGGGCAAAATTATGCCTGTCCTCAAATCCACGATTGATCCAACCTCGCCATCCTTCGCTGCGAACGCCCGTGCGATGGAGACGCTCATCGCCGAGCTAAACGAAAAAACCGCAAGGGCAGCTCTGGGGGGCTCTGAGCGCTCGCGGGAGCGACATGTGGCGCGGGGAAAGCTCTTGCCGCGCGAACGCGTCGAGCGCCTGCTGGATCCAGGAGCACCGTTCCTTGAACTCTCGGCCCTCGCCGCCAATGGTCTTTATGGGGATGAAATCGCGGGGGCAGGGATCATTACAGGCGTCGGACGCGTGGAGGGCCGCGAATGCGTCATTGTCTGCAATGACGCCACGGTGAAGGGCGGCACCTATTATCCGATCACGGTCAAGAAACACCTCCGCGCCCAGGAAGTGGCGATGGAGAACCATCTGCCTTGTATCTATCTTGTCGACAGCGGCGGCGCGAACCTGCCTCATCAGGCCGAAGTGTTTCCTGATCGGGAGCATTTCGGACGTATCTTTTTCAATCAAGCGAATATGAGCGCGCGCGGCATTCCGCAGATTGCCTCTGTTATGGGCTCCTGCACGGCGGGTGGGGCCTATGTGCCGGCCATGTCCGACGAGACCGTCATCGTTCGCAAACAGGGCACGATTTTTCTTGGCGGTCCTCCGCTCGTCAAAGCTGCAACAGGGGAAGAAATTTCAGCTGAAGACCTTGGTGGCGCTGATGTCCATGCGCGCCAGTCCGGTGTTGTGGATCATTATGCGGCCCATGATGACCATGCCCTGGCGATTGTCCGATCGATCGTTCGCACGCTGAACACGCCCAAACTGCACCCCCTGGATCTCGCTGAGCCGATCGATCCGATTTACGATATCAATGAACTCAATGGCCTCGTTCCGGCGGATGTGCGGGAGCCCTATGATGCGCGAGAAGTGATCACTCGGCTGGTTGATGGATCCGAGTTCCATGAGTTCAAGAAGCTCTATGGGGAGACACTCATATGCGGGTTTGCCCGCATCTATGGCATGCCCGTTGCGATCCTTGCCAATAATGGCATTCTCTTCTCCGAGAGCGCGCAGAAGGCTGCGCACTTTATCGAGCTCGCCGATCAACGCCGCACGCCATTGATCTTTCTACAGAACATTACGGGCTTCATGGTTGGCTCGAAATATGAGGCGGGCGGCATCGCCAAAGATGGCGCGAAGATGGTGACCGCTGTGGCAACGGCGAGCGTCCCGAAATTCACCATCGTCACAGGCGGCAGCTTCGGGGCCGGCAATTACGGTATGTGCGGCCGGGCCTACAGCCCGCGATTTCTGTTCATGTGGCCGAATGCCCGCATATCGGTGATGGGCGGAGAGCAAGCGGCATCTGTGCTGGCCACGGTCAAACGCGAAGGCTTGGAACGCCAAGGTGAGACCTGGTCTTCAGAAGATGAAGACGCGTTCAAGCAGCCAATCCGCGACACCTATGAGGCGGAAGGCAATCCTTACTATTCTACGGCGCGCATATGGGATGATGGCATTATTGCCCCCGCCGACACCCGGCGCGTTCTGGGGCTCGCCCTGTCTGCCAGCTTAAATGCTCCGTTCCCGGATCGTGGCTTTGGCGTTTTCCGGATGTAAGTCAACTGTCGATGGGGGTGCGATGTGATTGTCCGAACACAGATCACCTGCTGATGGCGTCCAGTCCGATCTCACCTGCGACACCGGTCACCACAGCTGTGTTACCCGGTATCATCCCATTGGTCATTTTCGTCTTGCCGCCATAAACTTCTTGATGGCGGTGCGGACATCGTATTCATCATCGCCGTCATATCGCGGGGCGTATGTCGCATATGCGGCCTCTATCTCGTCATGGATCGGGCGAAACCGTTCCACATTATAGGCGTGTGTGACGACGTAGAATTCACGGGCTCTGATTTGCGCGATGACCTTGCCGGCAAATTCGTCTGCATCCATCGCCATCTCACCCAGCGCGCTATGGGTCATATCGGATCTGACAAAGCCTGGGCAGATCAGACCGACCGTAATGAAATCGGGAAACTCCTCGCGCATTGCCTCAGTCAATCCGCGCACGGCATGTTTGCTCGCGACATAGGCCGCTATGCCCGGCGCGGCCGTGAAGAAGGAGTTTTCCGATCCGACATTGTATATGAACGCTGGCTTTCCCTCCCGTTCCATGCGCTCGCCGAAAATCGCAGACCCATGCCAAACGCCGAACAGGTTTACGTCGAAGACGCGGCGTAAATCTTCCAAAGGCGTCGTGGTGACGCTCGCGGCGATTTGGCTCACGCCGGCATTGTTGATCAGGCCGTCAACAGGACCATAGGTGGCCCAGGCGAAATTCGCGAACGCCTCCACGCTCTCCGGATCTGTTACGTCCATCACCATGGTCGCGGCCTCGATCCCGAGATCTGAAAGTTTGGCGGCCGCCTCTTTCAGTTTTTCCTGGCGCGGTTCTCCGATGACGATCTTCGCGCCTTCTGCCCCGAATGCTTTGGCCAGGGCAAATCCAATACCCGTCGCGCCGCCGGTGATCACAATACATTTGTCTTTGAAGTCGCCCATGGCCGCCTCTTCTTCTTTGTCCGGTGCAGCTTAAACCTTGCTGCGTGCCGAGTTGAAGATGCTGGGGCTATTTTTGCGCACGGACCGGCCAGGAACTGGGGTGCCACGTGTCTCTATCCCTCCAAAACACCCACCGCGCCAAAAGTGGGTGTCAAATTGGGTGTCTGGGAGCGGGGATAGGCACACGTCAGAGGCGATTAACGCTCCCGAAGAATGCGCGCCTTTTGCCGATCCCAATCCCGTTTCTTTTCGACGTCGCGTTTGTCAAAATTCTTGCGGCCAGACGCAACGCCAATCAGGAGTTTCGCGATGCCCCGCTCATTGAAATAGAGTTTGAGTGGCACAATCGTCCGGCCCTGTCGCTCAACAGATTGGGCGAGGCGGGCCCGTTCGCGCGTTTTGACGAGCAGTTTCCGCTTGCGTTTCGGTTCATGGTTGAAGCGGTTTGCGGCCGTATAAATCGGAATGTCCGAATTGATCAGCCACAGCTCGCCGTCCTCAGGACTGACATAAGCTTCGGCGATATTTGCTTTGCCTTCGCGGAGGGATTTCACTTCCGATCCAACCAGCATGATACCGGCCTCGAGCGTGTCTTCGACCTCGTAGTTGCGCCGCGCCTGACGGTTTTCTGCGACAAGACCATCACTCCGTTTCTTCGCGTTGGCCATGTCAGGTGTCCACTCCTGCGACGGCCAGCGCTGCATCGATCTCCGCTTGGGCGGCTTCAGATGGTGATGAAATTGGTAACCGTACATGCGGCGCGCAAAGACCAAGTTTACCGAGCGCATACTTGGTTGGGCCCGGGCTGGGGCTGACAAATAGCGCTTTGTGCAAGGCGATGAGCTTGGCCTCGAGCGTGCGCGCTGTTTTCAGATCGCTGAGGTCAGCTGCCTTATGCATATCGGCGACGAGATCAGGGACGACATTGGCGGTGACCGAGATACAGCCCGTGCCGCCCATGGCGCGGTGGCCGAGCGCGCTCGGATCATCGCCGGATAGCTGGATAAAGTCTTCGCCGGCCAGCACGCGATGCTGGGTGACCCTGGCCAGATCGCCGGTGGCGTCTTTGATGCCGACAATGTTGGGATGCGCGGCGAGTTTCCCCACGGTTTCGGGCAACACGTCCGATGATGTTCTGCTCGGCACATTGTAGAGGATAAGGGGCATCTGGACGGCGTCCGCGATTGTGCGAAAATGCGCTTCAAGGCCAGATTGATCCGGTCGGTTGTAATAGGGGCAAACGACCAGCGCGGCATCGGCACCAACCTTTTTGGCGTGGTTAACCAGCCCAATCGCCTCAGCTGTCGCATTTGATCCGCAGCCTGCGATCACCGGAACCCGGCCGCGTGCCGTCTCGATACAGAGCGATACCGCTTCGCGGTGTTCCTCATGGGTTAACGTCGCCGATTCGCCCGTGGTGCCTACAGGAACAAGCCCTGCAGACCCAGCCTCGATTTGTCTTTCGATCAGCGCCACATAAGCGTCACGATCTAAGGCATTATTCTTGAATGGTGTCACAAGGGCCGGAATGGAACCGTGAAACATGGATAGATCTCGTCGATTTGTATTGGGTCGGACGGAAAGTCCGGGCAATGTCGCGTCTTTGCCACGCTCGGCAAGTAAGACCAAGGGTATGGTGACTTTGAAAACGCATTTGGCTGTGATTGGGGTAATTCTTTGCTGCGGTGCCGCAACGGCAAAAACACCCACACCGCCCAGCATCAAACCCCCGGTCATTTATGCCTCTGAGGTCGTCTCTACACAGGATGCGACGATTGTTCGTGAGGCCATTCGGGCCGCCGATGGTCGCGATTGGGCACAGCTTCGGCAGCTGCGACGCTTAGCACAGGATGAGGCTGTTTCGGACTTTGTGCTCTGGAATCTCGCTCTGGCAGGCACGCCGAATGTCGGTTTCGATACTCTGAACGAGGCGATGATTCGCCTGGAGGATTGGCCGCGCGCCCGTGCAATTCGCATCAGTGCTGAAGAAGCCATCGTTCTGAGTTCGCTCTCCCACGAGCAGCGCGTGCTGTGGTTTGACGCCCTTGGCGGGCCCATTTCGGGCGAAGGCAAAGCTGCCTATGGTGAGTCTCTACGCCAAACGGGCTCAGCAGAAGCGGCATATCCCTTTATCCGCGATGCTTGGCGCAATCACACGATTAACCGCGCGACTGAGCGGGATATTCTGACACGGTATCCGGAACTTCTGACCCAGGACGATCACCGCGCGCGGATGGATTATCTCCTCTGGACCAGTCAACGGGGGGCTGCCAATCGGCTTCGTCGATATCTGACGGCCGATTATCGTGCCCTGACGGACGCTCGCATTGCTCTGAAATGGCGTGGCCGAGGGGTCGATGCCAAGGTCTCGGCCGTTCCGGCCCATTTGCAGGAGAATGCGGGTCTCCTATTCGACCGTGCCCGCTGGCGTCGCCGCCGGGCTCGGAACCAGCCGGGTGCGACAGACCTTCTGGTCAAGATTGACGGATTGGATGTGCCACTCGCCGGACGCGACAATCTTTGGGATGAGCGAAACATTGCGGTTCGGGCGTCTCTCAAGCGCGGTGCATTCCGTACAGCTTACACCCTTGCAGCGCCCCACGGCCTCTCGTCGGGGGCGGATTTTGCCGATGCTGAGTGGATCGCCGGCTGGATTGCCCTTCGTATGCTGAATGAGCCGGAAAAAGCGGCAGCGCATTTTGCCACTTTGAAAGCGGGTGTTTCCACACCGATCAGCCTGTCCCGCGCCGATTATTGGCATGGTCGTGCCCTAAAAGAGCTAGGAGCTACGGACGAGGCCACAGCGGCGTTCCGGTCCGCTTCGGTGCACAACTACGCCTATTACGGCCAACTTGCTGCTGAGCAGATCGGCGAGACCTATATCGCCTTGCCTCAAACGCCAGCGCCAACCGAAGGCGAGCGCGACGGCTTCCGGGATCGCCCGCAAATTCGCCTCTTGAGGCTGCTTGGCGAGGTGGGTGATCGCAGTATGTTCCGCAGGTTCGCGTTCCACATTGATGATCAGCTGCAGACGCCTACGGAGCAGATTCTGCTGGCGGAGATCGGTGAGTATTACCACCAACCTGATATTGGCGTTCGAGGCGGGAAGGCCGGTCTGGGCCGCGGCATTATTGCGCCAGAAGCGGCCTATCCCGTTATCTCCTATCCGCTGCGCCGGACGGTTCAGGTGGAAAACGCTCTTGTGCTGGCGCTATCGCGCCAGGAGAGCGAACTGAACCCAAGGGCGATCTCCCACGCAAATGCCCGCGGATTGATGCAGCTCATTCCGGCGACAGCGCGGACGCAGGCCCGCCGCGAGGGGCTGCCGTTCCGGACCTCCTGGCTCACTGATGATCCGGGGTACAATATGACACTGGGTGCGGCGCATCTCGACGATCTGCTTGACCAGTTCAATGGGTCTTACATCATGACGGCCGCCGCTTATAATGCTGGCCCGCGTCGCCCAAAGCAGTGGATCATTGACTATGGCGATCCCCGCAGAGGCGAAATCGATCCGATCGACTGGGTTGAATTGATCCCGTTCTCCGAAACTCGGAACTATGTCCAGCGCGTCCTCGAAAACGTCCAGGTCTACCGCCACCGTATCAGTGGTGAGCCGGGCCAGATCAGGATCCTGTCGGATCTCCAGCGGGGGCGGCTTCTGTAGCGAGCCGTCGCCAGCCCGTTTGATCAATGGTTTCGGCACGGGCTTCGGGATCGATGCCGGCCGCCTCCAGCCAGCCGATAACATCAAACCCGGACTGTCTTGCGACGCTTTTCAGGCTCGCACGCAACATTTTCCTGCGCTGTCCAAAGGCTGCGGCAGTGATGCGCTCGAGCGTTACCAAGTCTTGGAACCGTTCGGCCGCGGGCAAAGGTTTGAGAACCGCCACAGCACTCTCAACTTTCGGGGGTGGCTTGAACGCCCCCGGCGGTAAGCTGAACGCGATATGAGGCTTTGTCACGGCCTGAGAGAGCACTGCCAGTCGGCCATAATGTTTGCTGCCGGGTGTCGCGCAGATGCGTTCTGCGACTTCCTTTTGAAACATGAGCGCCATGTCGCCTCGCCACGATCCGGCTTTCAGCCAGTTGATCAGAAGTGGGGTGCCGACATTATAGGGCAGGTTTGCGACAATCATGGCTGGCAATGTGCCACCGGCTTCGGCTATCAGGTCTTCCCAATCGACCTTTCGGGCGTCAGCTTCGTGGACATATAGTGTCATATCACCTGTGTGGGGCCAGGCTCGAAGCGCTGCAGCAAAGCGCGTATCTGCTTCGACAGCGATGACTTTTGCTGCTCCGGCTTCCAATAGGGCGCGCGTGAGCCCTCCTGGCCCTGGGCCGACTTCGATGACCGTTCGCCCCTCTACAGAGCCAGCGGATAAAGCTGTTCGGCGAAGAATGTCGGGGTCGAACAAAAAGTGTTGGCCAAGTGCTTTGCGGGCAGGCGCATCTGCCAGCGTTGGGCGTTGTTTAACCATCTTTGCGACGGCCTGCGTTTTCTACAGCCAGGCGAATGGCGGCGATGAGGCTATCTGGGCGGCATGTGCCTGCAGCTGCCGCATCGTAGGCTGTCCCGTGATCGGGACTGGTGCGGATGATCGGCAAGCCGAGCGTGACGTTCACGCCCCCCCAGAAATCGAGGGTTTTCACCGGGATCAAAGCTTGATCATGGGTCATGGCGATCACAGCGTCGAATGCCCCTTCCAGGGTTTCGGCGAATAGCGTGTCTGCTGACCTTGCATCGGAGATATCGATGCCTTCGTGACGCAAGATCCGGGCAGCCGGATTGATGATGTCGATTTCGTCGCGCCCTATGGAGCCGTCTTCTCCGGCGTGGGGGTTTAGTCCCGAAAATGCGATACGCGGTGCGGCCAAGCCAAAATCCCGCTTGAGTGCTCCATTGGTGATCCGCGCAATATCCGTCAACAGATCAATGGACAGGGATTGAGCGGCGTCTACGAGCGGCAGATGTATGGTTGCGAGCGCGACCCGCAAGCCGCCGCCGACCAACATCATAACCGGCCGTGGCGGTTGTCCACCGTCGCCTGTGCAAAGCCGTGCCAGGAATTCCGTATGTCCCGGATATGCGAAGCCGGTATTGTAGAGCAGAGCCTTGTTGATGGGATTCGTAACGATTGCGCCCGCCGCTCCACCTTGCACTTCGGCCACAGCCGCCTCTATGGATTTGATGATCAAGGGCGCGAAGCTGGCCTCCGGACGACCGGGTACAGGCTTCTGCCTTGGATCGCCCAGGTCGAGAACTGGCAGCGCGTCTGAAAACATATCAGCAGCCTCGGCGACCGATCCGACTTGCCGTGCAGGACCATGACTTTCGGCTATGGCGAGTGAGCCGATCAGGCAGAAGGCCATGTCTGGCTCATCTTTCAGTGCCTGCCATGCTGAATGGGTTATGGCTGGTCCACACCCGGCCGGGTCGCCGAGGGTCAGCACGATTGGTTTTCGAACGCTCGATGTCATCGCGTCGATGTCGCGACTTATTGCGGTCTTGGCAAGGCCCGGAGGTTATCTCTGGAGAATGGTCGCTTCCCGCCGTGCGTTCCGCAGCTCGCGGTCGGAGATCATGCCCAGCTCCTGGCCGAAGAGCTGATTTTCGATCTGATCTCGAGATGGCATGTTTTCAATGCCGTCGATCCGGTCGCAGAGCACAATGGTTGACCATCCGGCCGTGATCTCAAACGGCTCGCTTGCATCTCCAATCGTCAGGCCATTGACCATGTCTTGCGAGGAGACCGACAAATCGGACAACATGGTTGTGCCGAGGTCTACGCCTATAACATCGTCGAAGCGATCTGCTACATCGTCTATGCTTGAGCACCCATCAAGTCGGCCCATGGCACCTTCCAGTGTCTCGACGGAACCGTCCGTGGCTACCAATTGCCTCAAGCTGATTGTGGATGTTTCCTCGCTCGGCTCGCGTTTGCCCCGGAGCGATAGGATATAGATGCCATTGTCGGTGGTGATCGGTTTGAGAATGCCGGGCCCGTCTGCAGCGAGAACAGCAGCGGCCAATGCTGGATCCAAGTCTTCCGGAGAGACCCAGCCCATATCCCCACCGGACGCAGCCGTGGGTGCAGACGAAAAGCGCTGTGCGGCAGCCCGGAACGGCGCGCCCTGGCGAAGCTGTTCCACGATCGACTGCGATGCCGCCTCGGCCTGAATTCGCGATTCCTCATCCGGTGCGAACAGAAAGATCTCCGCGACCTGGTAGACTGTCTTCTGGGCGCTCTTGCGTAGCCGTTCGATTTGATCGTCGATCTGATTGCCGGATATGCGAATACGGGAGCCAAACCGGCCCTGCATGATCCGCCGCCAGGATATATCGGCTCGCATCTGTTCTTCGAGTGTTATCGGACTGATGCCGTTTGTGAGGAATTGCTGATACAGCGTTTCGCGGTCCACACCGGCCTGCTGGGCGAGGTCCGACACGGCTCCAGCGATATCTCCATCGCTAATTTCCAACTCGAACTCTTGAGCTGCCTGGAGCTGAAGTCGTTCTTCAATCAACTGTTCCTGGGCTGTGCCAAGCAATTGTTGCTGGACTTCTGGTGTTGGTTCAGCGCCGAGGGTCATCATCAGCATCAAAGTGCGCTGTCTAACATCAAAGAAGGAAATCGGCTCGTCATTGACGACAACCGCGACACCTTCAAGCTGAAGCATGTCATCCTCGACCGTCTCCTGCGCGGAGGCTGTCGCGCAAAGACACGTGGTTAAGAAAGAAGCAGTCATTAATGCACGAAGCATGACGTTTATCCTCCGCCGAAACACCGAATACAAAGCCCAATAATCCCGAAACTTTTGCAAATTCATTCTGCAAGCGCAATCTTGCAAGACAGGTCGCAGCATGACCGCTGTGTCACATCACTGGGTTCTTTGGGTATTTCCTCCAAACTCACCGAGCGATTTTAGAGTAAAGCGAAAGAAGACAGAGTCGTTGGGGCCCAGAGTCCTGTCGACGGATTCTGTTCTCAAATACGCAATCTGAAACTGCGAACAATTGTCCGAATAGGTGAAGCCGACTGATCGCTGCAGGTCATTTTGAGCCGTAAAATCTGTCAATTGACTGTAATTTATAGCCCAATTCCGCGTCAGTCTCACAGATGACCGGAAGCTGATCCCCTCATCGGGTATTGTGAAATCGGGTCGGATGTCTTCATCCACCCGGAAGTAACGGGTCGAACTCTGAATCCGCCAGAAGGAGGTGGAGAATCCCGCGTCGATCCGGTTTACCGAGAAATCGTTTCCGTCAAGCCTAGCGCGGGTATTTAACCGCAGTATCGGGCCAAAGTCTGCTGATAGGCCTGTGACCCAATCCGACGAGCTGCCATCCAGATTGGTGCCCACATCGAAATTCTCATCGACCTGCGATCGCCACCGTCGTCCGGCAATGGCTTGGATTACGGGACCCGATTTGAACTTTGCTGTGCTCGACACGCCGACAGATAGTCGGCCATCTCCTTCATAGAGATCAAAATTGCCAAATCCATTGGAATCAAAGAGGCGCGTTTCATCGAATTCTACCAACTGGCTGTCTTCAATTGGGATAGCGACATCATTCGAGTTGGAGAGGCCCCAGGCCCCGAGAACCGTTGGGGTGACGATCAAATCGACGTGCTTTCCGGGTCTTGCGAGCGGCCAGGAGAGCTTTGTTCCGACCGATCCAACAAATCGGCCGACATTGGCGTCGCCGGTCGCCTCCTCGTCCAAATTATAGTAATCGCCACGTGCATCTGCGAAGGGCTCTATGACAAACCCTCCTGGCAGAACTTTGGTCAGGGCCCATTCAGCTCCGAGAGACACGCGACGACTATCGGGATTGATGTCAGGCGTCGCGCCTGCGCTTCCATCGCGCGAGAGGACGGCTGATGAGAGCTGGACATTGCCTCGCCCGAACCGTCCGAAATCGAACAATTGTTCAGAGAAGAAGACCGGTGTCGTCAAAGGCGGCTCTTCAAGGAACGGGCTCTCTGCGCGAAGATCCTGGAACTCTAAAATGGCGATATCGCCATAGAAATTCTTGGTTTGAGCAATGCCAAAAACCTGTGTCAGAAATGTCCTCGGCTGTCCGTCGAACAGGCCGCGGCGGACATCTCCCCCATTGATCGAATAGCGACGCGTGAACAGGTCATCGCTCGCGCGCTCAACGCCGAAGCCCCATTTGAATGTCTGATTGATCTGAAACAGACCGTTTCCGAACACGTGGCCCCGGACTTTCTCCTCGCCGAACCTGTCACCATTATTGTCGAAGTCCTGTTCGAAGGTGATCGATCCGCTGACATTCAGCTCGCCTGACCAGAAGCGTTTCCGATACTCGGCCTCCAAGAGTGGTCTGACCTGGGTGAAGAAGGTTGGCGTGACCGTCAGGTCTGAAGATGGTGACAGGACTTTGTAATAGGGCTGGCCGTATATGCCGCCCAGTCGCCCGGACACACCTACGCGCGGGAACAGGAAGCCAGATTTCCGCCCCGAGGTCGGGTCCGGGTGGAAGAAATAGGGCAGGTAAAATACCGGAATGCCTGCGATCTCCAGGACGGCGTCGCGATATGAGATGATGTCATTGTTCTGATCGAGAACAGCCCGTCTGGCGCGCAGGGCCCAGGTTGGCCGCGTGCCGGTTTCTTCGCAGACCTCACAGGCCGTAAAGACCGCCTGGTCGAGGGCATTGATGCCATTCGACTGACGGACGGCCGAGTTCGCTGTGGCGACGCCGCCATCTGGCAGGCGAACGGAAAAGCCGACGGCATAGCCATCTTCCAGCTTGTCGTTGACCTCGACTTCATCGGCGAAATTCTGGGTGCCGTCATCGTCGAGGATCGCGACATTTCCGGTGGCTCGTACTTTGCCGGTTCGTTTGTCGTAAATCAGGCGATCTGCCCTCAGAATGCGCCCGGAATAAGTGGCTTCGACATTGCCTTCTGCGATGACGAGATTGCCATCGTCGTCTTCCGCAATCGTGTCGGCTTCCAAAATAACTTGTTCGGATGCTTCCTGGGCACTGGCATCGGCCATTACACAGGACGCGAAAACAATGCCGAAAAGGCCTGCTGCCCATTTGGCCAAGATCGTGACCCCTCATGCTTTCTGGCGATGTCCCGCGCCGGCAACTTTACTTTTCCCTGAATACTTGCAGGTTTTCCCGTCGTCCAGCTGTGCTGGTCAGTCTGCATCTGGTTTTGTGCGATTACTCTTACGTTTCAACACGCATTGCGAGACCTCCGGGCAATGTCGTCGCTTCGCCCGCGAGCTCCAGCTCCATCAGTATGGCGGCGCATCGTGCCGCGCCAATGTCAGCGGCTCTTGCGATCTCATCGAGCGGCATCGGATTGGGCGACAGAGCTTCTCGTACCGCCGATATCTGATCAGGAGGAATGGCGTCTTCGTCGGGCTGATTTTCAAAGAGGGGACCTGGTGCCATCTCAAATCGGCCTGTTCCCAATCCGGAGAGAATGTCCATTACATCTTCGCCAGATCGTACGAGGGCGGCACCTTGTTGAATGAGCTTATTGGTCCCAGCTGCCCTCGGATCGAGCGGTGATCCTGGAACCGCCATTACCTCTCGGCCCTGTTCGCCGGCGGTGCGGGCCGAGATCAGCGATCCAGAGCGTTCAGCAGCTTCGACGACAACGGTTCCAAGCGCAAGCCCGGTTATCAATCGGTTTCGTCGAGGAAAATCCTTGGCGGTTGCCCTGTGTCCGAATGGACTTTCAGACACAATGACCCCCTCAGCCGCGATCGCCGCATAGAGTCTGTCATGTTGAGGTGGGTAGACATGATCCACGCCGCCACCAACGACAGCAACCGTCCCGGTCGATAGAGCGGCGGCGTGCGCCTCTCCATCTATGCCCCTGGCAAGACCAGATACAATGATGATGCCCTGGGTGCCTAGAAACGTCGCCATATCACGTGCGATTTTGCGCCCAGCGGCAGATGCATTTCGCGCGCCGACAATGGCGATGGATCGCTCATTTAGCAGGTCTCCACGGCCGAGAACCGTGAGGACCGGGGGAGGTGGGTCCAAACTGGCGAGCAATCTTGGAAAATCCGGCTCACAGGCTGCGATGATGCGGGCTCCGAAATCGGCCGTCGCCGATAATTCCGCTGCCATATCACCGAGGGCTGGCGCTCTCAGGGGCTTTTTCCGACCGGCTCTTTTCGATAGTTCTGGCAAGGCGTCGATGGCGGCTTCGGGAGATCCAAACCGCGCCAGCAGCTGGGCAAATGTCACAGGTCCAACATTTGGAGTGCGGGCGAGGCGCAACCAATCGAGTTTTTCTTTGTCCGAAAGGGGTTTGCGGCTCACTTTTCAGCGTTCCCGTGCGATCGAAATTGCGGTTCTTCGCCTCTGATGAGGCGGCCGATATTCGCCCTGTGAGTCCAGAACACAAGAAGCGACAGGGCGGCCAGAACCAGCACGGCAAACTCTGATTCGCCGAGTAACCAGGCCCCTATCGGCACCGCAGATGCAGCCGTCAATGCAGCAAGAGAGGAGATCCGCGACAGCGCGAATACGCCAAGCCATATGGGTGCACCGACCACAAATCCCTGCCAGGAAGCGAAAGCGAGAAGCCCTGTATAGGTCGCGACGCCTTTCCCGCCCTTAAAGCCCAACCAAACCGGATAGCAATGACCGAGGAAGGCCGCTGCGCCGGCGATCAGTCCGGCATTGCGCCCGAATAGACTGGCAATGATCAGAACGGCGAGGCCTGCTTTGAAACTATCTGCGATCAGCGTGGCGAAGGCGAGATCTTTTCGGCCTGTCCGTAAGACGTTCGTCGCGCCGATACTGTGCGAGCCGATCTGGCGAATGTCGCCCAAACCTGCGGCCCGTGTAATGACGAGGCCGAAAGGGATCGATCCAAGTATGTATCCGCCCAGGGCGGCCACAGAGAATGTGATCGCGTCCGTCATGCACCCTCCAAATTTAATTGGACACTAATTGAAGCTGATGAATGCGCAAGTCTTCCAGCCTGCCGACCATGGCTCTACAAGCAGGTTTGAAATCGTTCAGCCATCGGATCCCTTTCATGCTGCCTCTGCCCCTTTCCATGCTCCTGTCTCCGGAGCTGACTGAGCTCAATCGTCTGCCGGCACATACCACCCGCACGCCATATCCGTCGGCAGAGGCGGCAAGGGCTGCCGAGGCGTCGCCCTGGAGATTGAGTCTGGATGGAGATTGGACGTTTCTATTGGTCGACAGGCCCGATGCAGCGCCGCGGGATTGGCATGAGCCAAGTGTCGATGTGTCGGGGTGGCGCTCTATTCGGGTTCCCGGCGTTTGGACCCGACAGGACACGGGCGACTATCCCCATTACACAAACTGGCAGATGCTTTTCGACGCGCAGTATCCGCCAAGTGTTCCTGCCAAGAATCCCACCGGGCTGTATCGTCGTGACTTCCAGCTGCCGCAGGACTGGCAAAGCCGTGAGACCATTGTTCAGATTGGAGGTTTTGAGAGCGTTGCATTGGTTTGGTGCAATGGGATGTTTGTCGGGATGGGCAAGGATTCTCGCTTACCCAGCGCGTTTGATCTGACCCCGCATATTCAGCCTGGAAACAATACACTCGCGATCATGGTGATCCGATGGTCCGATGCAACCTGGCTCGAAGATCAGGACCACTGGAATCATGGCGGCATTCACCGATCCGTATTCTTAGAGTCGCGCGGGCTTGTGCATGTCAGTGATTTGAACATTACCACGGACTATGATCCGGACGCGCGAACGGGCTCGGCCGCCATCGACATGTCGGTTGCAGGTCAGTCTGCAGGTTACACACTGGCCGGACGGCTCGAATGCGCGCGGGGCGAGATCGTCCAATCATTTGAGCGCATTCCCGTCGCGCAAATTGTCCTGGACGGCCCAGGCCTTCAGCGCATTATCTCATCGTGCACGTTCCGTGGCTATAAAGCGACGGTTGACCTCTCGGATTTGGATATTGATCCGTGGTCGGCAGACAGTCCGGCGCAGTATCGGCTTGTGACGGAGCTGATCGCGCCGGATGGATCCGTTGTCGACGCCAGCGCGACATGGATCGGGTTTACGCGCGTTGAGTTTACTGACCGCCGTTTGAAGATCAATGGGAAGCCCGTCGTGCTGATTGGTGTCAATCGCCACGATCACCACCACGAGAATGGAAAAACGCTGTGCGCGGAGGATGTGCGTGCTGAACTCGTCACTATGAAGCAGCACAATATAAATGCGATCCGAACGGCACATTACCCAAACGATCCAATGGTTCTCGATCTTTGCGATGAGCTCGGTCTTTATGTGGTGGATGAAGCGAATTTTGAATGCCATGGGCGGTATCTTGAGGTTTCTGAAAGCCCGCGGTTTCGAAATGCCATCATGGAGCGCACAGCCCGGATGATCGCGCGGGATCGCAATCATCCCAGCATTATTGGATGGTCTGTCGGGAATGAGGGCGGGCATAGTTCCGTTCATGCGTCTGCGGCGAGCTATGCGCGTCATCATGACCCGTCACGGTTCGTTCAATATGAAGGTGGTTTCTTCGCCAGACTAAGCTATCCGTCGTCGAACAATCTATCCCATAGCAACCGTGCACCGACGGATCTTGAGATTGCGAGTTCGGACATCGTCTGTCCCATGTATACGTCGATTGAGCGTATTGTGAGTTGGGCCCAATGGGCAGAAGAAAGTGGCGAGGATGATCGCCCTCTGATCCTTTGCGAGTACTCCCATGCCATGGGCAACTCAAATGGGTCGATTGCTGATTATGTGGACGCGTTTTTCAGCGAGCCAGCGCTCGGTGGAGGGTTTGTCTGGGATTGGCGCGACCAAGGCCTGGCGGAGACCGATGATCAAGGGCGGTTCTATTGGGCCTATGGCGGACATTTCGGCGATGAGCCGAATGATCGAAATTTCTGCATAAATGGATTGGTTGGCCCGGACGGCACGCCCCATCCTGGCCTGCGGGAGTACAAATGGGCGGCGCGACCTGTCCCATTTATCTCGCATGATGGCACAAGGTTCACGTTCGAAAATCGGCGGTATTTTCAGACAACGGATGATTTGGAGCTGCGCTGGACTCTGCAATCCCGGGGAGTCGGCATAGCCGATGCGGTCTCCCACGCAACTATTCCGCCAGGCGGCACACAAGACATCGATCTGCCATCCGCATTGGCGGCGCGCCTTGAGGGCGCGACCCATGTGCTTCTGGAGTGGGTGCTCCGTTCAGATACAGCCTGGGCGTCAGCGGGGCATTGTGTGGGCTGGGATCAGGTCAGTCTGCTTGACCTGACAGAAGAGGTGGAGCCGTCGCCAACAGCTCTGTTTGTGGGCGGAGCACATCCTCCATCTCCAATTGCGCATGGTCCCTTGCAGATAGAACTTGATGCTCAGAACAGGGTTGAGGCGATAAGATTGAGCGGCAATGCGATCATCTCCAGCGATGTGTCTGCCAGTCTATGGCGCGCGCCGACCGACAATGATGGCGGACAATTCGATCTGGAGCCTGCGAGTGTGCCGGGAAGAAGTGCGGGGTGGGCCGCGATCGGCCTTCATGACCTTGCTGGAGAGCATGACAGGCCTCTCGTCAAGGAATCCGACCAGGGGCTGCATGTTCTGTTCAAACGTATCCTGACCGGGCGTGATGGCAATGTCCTGTCTCATCATTCGTTTTGGACGCTGACGGCGCTCGGCGCTGATATCCGCGAAGAGATTAGCGTCCCAGGGGACTGGGATGATCTTCCACGTGTCGGTATTCGCTTCGACGTGCCCAAACGGTTCTGCAATTTGGAGTGGCTGGGCCACGGGCCGGACGAGTCCTATCCAGACAGGTGCAGCGCTCAGACATTTGGGCGATGGCGTTCGACGGTGGCCGACCAATACCACCCCTATGTGTATCCTCAAGAACATGGCGCACACGAACAAACGCGATCCTTCAAACTGACAGATGAGGCTGGCGACGGGTTTGAAGTAATCTTGCCTGAGCCGATGAGCTTCACTGCCCGGCCCCATCACGATGCCGATCTTACGCGCGCGACAACACTTGCCGAGCTCATTGAGCGCGATACGACCGAAGTTCATATTGATCCGGCGATG
Organism: Pseudomonadota bacterium; assembly: GCA_039817885.1. Classification (GTDB taxonomy): domain Bacteria; phylum Pseudomonadota; class Alphaproteobacteria; order Caulobacterales; family Hyphomonadaceae; genus CALLCD01. Next base: position 23,750 of record JBCBUY010000007.1, read on the forward strand.
CGCGGCCTTGGGACAGGTGCATGCGGGCCGGATGTGCTCGACGACTACATTGTCCGTTCAGGGATCTATCGCTTCGACTGGCAATTGCGGTCAGGCCGGTAAGTGTCGATGAAAAAAGGCCGCCTCGATCTCGCGAAGCGGCCCCTTCAAGATTTTCAGGACACGTCGCCTTAGGCGTCGTCGTCCGGTGCGATTTGGTCCGCCATTTCGGCTGCTGCCTCGGCCAGTTCACCGGCTTGCTCGTCGGCAAGGGCCTGCTGTTCGGCCTGCAATGCTTCGATGATGTTTTCACCAGCGGCTTGCCGTTCGGCTTCGTCTTCGGAGCGAGCGACATTGGCGGTGATTTCCACCGCGACTTCCGCATGTAGGCGAATCCGAACTTCATGCAGTCCGATTGTTTTGATCGGCTTGTCCAGGCGCACTTGAGATTTGGCGACCTTGTGGCCTGCGTCCGTCGCGGCCTCAGCGATGTCGCGACCTGAAACCGACCCATAAAGCTGGCCGGTGTCACCGGCTTGGCGAATGAGTGTCAGGATCGTGCCTTCAAGCGATCCGCTAGCTGCTTCTGCGACTGATTTGGCTTCGGCATTTCGTGCTTCGATCGCTTCGCGTTCACGTTCAAAGCGGGCGCGGTTAGAATCCGTTGCCAACAGGGCTTTGCCTTGGGGGATCAGAAAGTTCCGTGCAAAGCCGTTTTTGACGCTGACTTCGTCGCCGATGGTGCCAAGCCGTTCGACGCGTTCCAGGAGAATAACTTGCATGATATGTCTCCTATTTCACCGTGAAGGGCAGAAGCGCCAGAACGCGCGCGCGTTTGATCGCTTTCGCGAGCTTGCGCTGGTTCTTGAAGCTGACAGCGGTGATCCGCGAAGGGACGATCTTGCCCTTCTCCGAGATATAGCGCTGGAGCAGCTTCACGTCCTTGTAGTCGATTTTCGGACCTTTATTGCCTGCAAATGGATCGACCTTGCGGCGACGACCGAAAGAGCGGCGGGCTGGAATATTCGTGATATTCATTCCAGACGTGTTTTTGCGTGCCATGTCTGTTTCTCCCTAGTCCCGTGGTTTCCGATCGCCGCGGTCTTTGCGCGACAGAACAGGCGAGGGCTCTTCGTCGAGCTCATCAACCTTGACGGTCATATAGCGCATCACATCATCGGAGATGCGATGGCGGCGTTCCAATTCATGGACAGCCGGTGCCGGCCCATCAATGTTCAGGAGGCTGTAATGCCCCTTGCGCACTTTGTTGATCGGATAGGCGAGATTGCGAAGACCCCAATATTCGGTCTTGCCGACTTTCGCGCCGTTCTCGGTAAGAAAAGAGGTCACATCTTCGACGAAGGCATCTACTTGCGCAGGTGAGATGTCTGGCCGCGTGATGATCACGTGCTCATAAAATGACATTAGATTTTCATCCCTTTTGGTGCGCGGCGCTCACGGGGCGGGTACCCCGTCAACGATGGCCCTCAGCTACGCGGAATTGCGCTTTGAGACCGCACACCGGTTCAAGCGGCGGCTTAAAGCTGAAAAGAGGCGGGAATGCAAGGGGGCTGGCCAAATGGACGGTGGTGTGTGTGACCCATCCAGCGTGCAATGGTGCTGGGCCCGTATTTTGGATATCGTCTATTTCGAGAAATTCGGTAGGATGATTGCGATCATGGTCGATGGATGCAGACAGGGCTCAGAATGCCGAAAGACCCTATTCATAGACGCGACTTACTTCGGTCGTCTTGCGCTATGGGTCTCATTGCCTTGACTGGATCTTGCTCGGGCCAGACGGTGTCCTTAGGTGCCGGTCAACGATCAAGCCCTGTGCCCGACCCCGTTGGAGCGCTTGTGACACGCTGGGCGTCTGATCCCTATGCGCTCGGATCATATTCCTATTTGTCCAAAGAGGCATCGCCTCAGGATCGTTTAGCGCTCGGGCAGGCGGATCCTTCCGGTCGGTTGTACTTTGCTGGTGAGGCGATCGATCCCAACAATCCAGCCACCGTGCACGGGGCGCTGCTTTCGGGGCGCAAGACCGCCGGCGACATCCTGCAAAACGGGAACGATAAAATCATCATTGTAGGGGCCGGTGCTGCAGGTCTCGCCGCCGCCCGCGATCTGACCGATGCCGGCAAAAAGGTTGTGGTTGTTGAAGCGCGGGAGCGCATCGGTGGGCGGATCTGGACAAATGACACGCTGGGCGTTCCAATCGATCTTGGCGCGTCCTGGATCCATGGCGTCGACGGCAATCCGCTATCGAAACTGGCTGATGATGGGAACATTGCGCGGCTGTCCACCGATTATGAGAATTATCTCGCACGCGATGCATCAGGCCGCCGGGTGAGCTGGCAGAACATCCCCGATGGCTTTGAGGACATCGTCACCATCGAACATGAGTATGCCGCAAGCATAGACACCCTATCGGATATGGCCGAAGCTGAATACGCACCGTTCGGCGGCGGCGATGTGGTGTTTCCCAATGGCTATCTCGACGTGCTGCGAACGCTTATCGCTGATATCGACATTCGTCTTGGTACGCCCATTGACCGGATCTCGATCGAGGACAGCCGTGCCAGGGCTCTATCCGGTGACGAGTGGTTCGATGCCGATGCCGTATTGGTAACGGTGCCCCTTGGGGTATTGAAGTCGGGGCACATTCAGTTCGATCCACCGCTCGGTGCCGAACGTCAAACGGCAATCAATCGGTTGGGCATGGGCTTACTCAACAAAGTCAGCCTGAGATTTGAGGATGTATTCTGGGACGAAGATGTTGAGTTTATGGGCTATGTTGGTGAGCCCCTAGGCTATTTCGCCGAATGGCTGAATATGGCCAAATATATCGGCGAACCGATCCTGATCGGTTTCAATGCTGCGGATCAGGCCAGGGACTTAGAACAGAAAAGCGATGCCGAGATCGTGGATGCTGCGATGGCGGTTTTGCGGAATATGTATTCCTAGCGCCGCCGGTGTTTCACGATCAGTGATCATTGGTTCGTCTCTTCAGATCTTGCCCCGCGGCCCCATCGCCATACGTCCTGCCTCATTACAAAAGAGGCTAGATCCATGATCCGTAAAGTCGCAAAGACCGCTTTTCTCCTCCCGCTCATCCCATTGGTCGCTGCCTGTGCCACGCGTCCGCCAGTGCCTTCCGAAGCTGCCGGGCCCTTCATCATCGAGGACGCATTGGCCGGTGAAACCATCGGCCGCGGAAAGATCACGACGATCACAGGCGTTGATCGCGGCTTTGAAGCGAAACTGAATGGCACCTGGGATGGCGAAACGCTCACCCTGGTGGAAGACTTCGTCTTCGATGATGGCGAGATCGACCAGAAGACCTGGCGGCTGAAGAAGCTCGCCAATGGCGAATATGAAGGCACACGCGAAGATGTTGTCGGCACGGCCCGCGGTTTTCAGGTCGAGAACGGCTTTCGGCTTGAGTACATCATGGCGCTTCCAAACGGGAATGGCGGGACACGGAACGTGAAGTTCCGCGACATCCTCGTGGTCGCCGATGATGGCAAAGTTATCAATAATGCGACCATTGGCTATTACGGGTTCCGCGTTGGCCGTGTGGCTCTGACCATCGAAGACGCCTCTACCACCTAGCATAGTTGCCACTGAAGCCGGTGCGGCCTAAACGGGCCTCCAATAAGGAGGCAAACCGAACATGGCGACAGGACGCGCATTTATTTTTCCAGGCCAGGGCGCTCAGTCGGTTGGTATGGGCAAAGCCCTCGCTGAGGCGTTTCCAGCGGCTCAGGCTGTCTTCGATGAGGTGGATGACGCCCTCGGTGAAAAGCTGTCGACTGTCATCTGGGACGGTCCAGACGAAGATCTGACCCTGACCGCCAATACCCAGCCCGCTTTAATGGCGGTGAGCGTTGCGGCGATGCGCTCGCTGGAGGCTGAGTTCGGCATTGGCGTCGATGCGGCAGACTATGTGGCGGGGCACTCCCTTGGCGAGTATTCGGCCCTGTGTGCCGCCGGATCCATTGGTCTTGCCGAGACGGCGAGGCTCCTGCGCATTCGTGGCAACGCTATGCAGGCCGCCGTGGCACCGGGGGAGGGGGCCATGGCCGCCCTTTTGGGGGCTGACACCGAACAGGCGGAAGCAGCGTGCGCTGCTGGCATGGCGGCTGGTGGTGGGACCTGCGAGATCGCGAACGATAATGCGCCTGGGCAGCTTGTGCTCTCTGGCAGCGCGGCGGCCATTGAGGGGGCCTGTGTCCATGCGCGCGAGAACGGCGTGAAGAAAGCCGTGCCACTGTCTGTGAGCGCACCGTTCCATTGCTCGCTGATGGATCCTGCGGCGGAGGCGATGCGTGAGGCTTTATCGGAAACCGTAATAAGTACGCCGAAGGTGCCCCTGATTGCGAATGTGACTGCTGAGATAACGACCGACCCGGATGCCATTCGCGACCAGTTGGTGACGCAGGTGACCGGCCGTGTGCGGTGGCGCGAGAGCGTGGAATTCATGGCGGCGCAGGGTGTCGCCCAAACCGGAGAAGCTGGAGCGGGGAAAGTTCTTACCGTTATGAACCGGCGCACTGCGAGAGATATCAAGGGCGTCACGCTCGGAACACCGGAGGACCTGCAGGCGTTTGCTGACGCGCTTCAGGGCTCATAAAGGAGGCACATATGTTTGACTTAAGCGGAAAGACAGCCCTGGTCACTGGGGCTTCTGGCGGCATTGGCCGCGACATCGCTACAGCCCTTTCGGCGGCGGGTGTGAAAGTTGCGCTATCGGGCACGCGGGAAGCGGTCCTCGAAGAGGTGAAGGCTGACTGTACAGGAGACGCCGCAGTGGTGACCTGCAATCTCTCCGACGCAGAGGCCGTTTCCGGATTGGTGGCCAAAGCTGAGGCGGCCGTCGGACCGCTTGATATTCTGGTGTCGAATGCCGGGCTTACTCGTGATCAGCTTCTTCTCCGCATGAAGGAAGAGGACTGGGATACGGTTCTCAACGTGAATCTCGGGGCTTATTTCCGGCTGGCAAAAAGCGCTCTCAGGGGCATGATGAAACGCCGACATGGCCGAATCATCGGCATCACATCGGTCGTTGGCGTGACCGGAAACCCCGGTCAGGCGAATTATGCAGCGTCGAAAGCGGGCATGATTGGTTTTACGAAATCGCTAGCAGCTGAGGTGGCGAGCCGGGGCGTGACGGCGAATTGCGTGGCTCCTGGCTTTATCGAATCACCCATGACGGATGTCCTGCCGGAGGCCCAAAAGGAGGCTTTATTGGGGGTGATTCCAGCTGGAAGGCTTGGTCAGGGCGGGGATATCGCTGCTGCTGTGGCGTATCTGGCGTCCAATGAAGCTGCTTATGTGACGGGCCAAACCCTCCATGTGAACGGCGGCATGGCCATGATCTGACGCAACCATTAGGGGAGTCAGCAGTTATCGGGCTTGGCGCTTTGCAAAACTGTGTGCTAACCGCAACACCTCTGGCTCCTGAGGCCAGTCATTCAGACATCAACTAAAGAGAAGGTGACTCATGTCTGACGTTATTGAGCGCGTTAAAAAAATCGTTGTCGATAATCTCGACGTGGAAGGTGACAAGGTTGTTGAGAGCGCAAGCTTTATCGACGATCTCGGAGCGGACAGTCTCGATCTGGTCGAGCTGGTTATGGCCTTCGAAGAAGAATTCGACATCGAAATCCCGGACGATGTTCAGGAGAACATCCGGACGGTTGGTGACGCAGTAACTCACATCAAGCAACACGTCTCTTAAAATAGGAGCCACCGTGCGCCGCGTTGTTATCACAGGCATAGGCCTTGTTACGCCTCTAGCCGGTAACCGGGAGGCTTCCTGGAGCCGGCTGATCGAAGGAAAGTCGGGCGCTGGCCCGATAGATGTCTTCGATACAGAGGACATGCCGTGTAAAATTGCCTTCCAGGTGCCGTGGGCGTCTGGACGTGGTGGCGGCGAGGGCGATCCTGAGGCCTTTGATGCGGACGCGACGGTCTCCAAAAAGGAGCGTCGCCGCATGGACGAGTTCATCGTCTATGCCATGGGAGCTGCCGACGAAGCGCTTCAGGATGCCAATTGGGCTCCAGAAGATGACCATGGCCGCGAACGCACGGGCGTTTTGATTGGGTCGGGAATTGGCGGTTTGCAATCCATCGCCAATTCGACGCTTGATCTGGAGAAGGGCGGGCCAAAGAAGGTTAGCCCGTTCTTTATTCCCTCGGCGCTGATCAATCTGGCTTCGGGACAGGTGTCCATCCGTCATAGCCTTAAAGGTCCTAACCATTCGGTCGTGACAGCCTGTGCGACGGGGGCGCATGCCATAGGCGACTCGGCCCGCATCATCCGGGAGGGAGACGCCGATGTGATGCTGGCAGGGGGCGCAGAAGCCTCGATTTGCCGACTTGGCATTGCTGGGTTCTGTTCGCTGAAAGCCATGTCGACCAAATATAATGACGAGCCGACCAAGGCCTCTCGTCCCTATGATGAGGGCCGCGATGGATTCGTCATGGGCGACGGCGCGGGCATTTTGGTTCTTGAAGAGTACGAACATGCCAAGGCACGCGGCGCGAAGATTTATGCTGAAGTGGCCGGTTATGGTCTCTCCGGCGACGCATTCCACATTACGGCGCCTGCCGAGGGAGCCGAGGGTGGATACCGCGCCATGAAAATGGCCCTCGACAATGCTGGTATGGACCCTGGCGATATCGATTATCTCAATACCCACGGAACATCGACGCCGCTTGGCGACGAAGGCGAAGTACGGGCCATTGAGAAATTGTTCGGCGCTGCAGCGTCGACATTATCGTTGTCAGCGACAAAGTCGGCCATTGGTCACTTGCTTGGGGCGGCCGGCGCTGTTGAAGCGGCGTTCTGTGCGCTGGCGATCCGCGACGGTGTGATGCCGCCGACGCTTAATCTCGATAATCCGAGCTTTGAGACAGATATCGATTTGATTCCGCATAAGGCCAAGCGCGCGCCTGTCCGAGCGGCCCTCTCAAATTCGTTTGGGTTCGGTGGCACCAACGCCGCCTTGATCCTGAAAGCGGTCGACTAGAGAGACCTCAGCGATTGCTCTTCCGGGCATTGAAGGCCGCCATTTGCTCGTCTGTTGCAGGCTGTTGGTGTTCTGCTTTCCAATCACCGTAGGGCATACCATAGATGCGCTCGCGCGCTGCCTCTTTCGATATCTCGATCCCGTCAGCCTCTGCGGCCTCACGATACCAGTCTCCGAGACAGTTCCGACAGAAATCCGCCAGGATCATGAGATCGATGTTCTGGACATCTTTTCGATTGTCGAGGTGAGAGAGAAGGCGTCGAAAGGCTGCGGCCTCAATCCTATCCGTTTGTTCTTTGGTAAGGTCAGGCATAATCGGGTCTTTCGTCTGGCTTCGCAGCCGATTAGTTAGTTGGCGATATGACGGATGTCCATCACATGCCAGATATCCCCGCCGTGATCCTCGCTGGGGGAACATCAGAACGGTTCGGAGGGCCGAAAGGTCTGGCCGTACTCGGTGGTAAACCGCTTATCCAGCATGTCATTGATCGATTGGGGGCGCAGACCGCCGGCCCGCTGGCCATAAACTGTTCTGCGCATGGGCCATATGATCGAGGCGATCTAACGGTCTTACCGGACCGGATGGCGGGTGGTTTGGGCCCTTTGGCGGGGATACATGCGGCGCTTGTGTGGGCCGAAGAAGAGGGAGGTGGCCACGTGCTCACTGCGCCTGTGGATACGCCTTTTCTGCCTCTGGATCTGTTACAGAGGTTGTATCATGGAGGGGGCCCTGCCATTGCCGCAAGTAAAGGCCGGACCCATGGTGTTTGTGGCCTCTGGCCGACATCTTGTCTGCCGCATCTCGAGCAACAGCTTGGCGCTGCTGATCGATCGGTTCAAGCCTGGATCACGTGCTGCAAGGCACGAATTGTCGAGTTCTCGGCTGATCCTATCGACCCATTCTTCAACATAAATCGACCAGACGACATGGTAAAAGGGTCACAGTATCTTTCGCAAATGGGGTTGGGCGCATAACCAACTTGATCCTCGAAGGACCAATACGTTACATAATCACATTTTCGGGATCCGATTGACGGGGAGAGTGCCGGTGCCATTACGCATCGCAACCATTGTTCTGGCGATGATGCTGGTCCTCGGCCAGTTCATTCTGCCTGCCATTGCAGGCGAATATGAACATGATCCGGATCATGACGGCCATGATTGCGCTATCTGTGCCTTCGTTCAGGCCGATGATGACGATCTTGACGGTCTCTTGCCTGACTCTGTTCCGAATGACTTGCCAGTGCGTTTTGCGGCGCACCCGCGCCAGCATTCCGCGGTGGACGAGGCCGTTACGACCTCGCCCTATCAGTCGCGCGGTCCTCCCTGGTCGGTCCCTCAATAAATCAAACGTCAATTCTTCCCAGAGCGCAGGCCAATCAGACAAAGCCTGCAATTATTAGTAGCTAGGGTATCCTATGTCATTCAAACTCAAACGGGCTATCGGTGTTTCCGCGGCGGCCCTCTTTTTCACGGCCAATCTGGCAGCAGCTCAAACCGAGACGGTTGCGGACGATGCTGATCGCCTTGATCTAGACGAGGTCGTTACCACGTCAGCGCCGCTGGCGCGGACACTTGGTCAAACCATTTCCAACGCGACAGTCCTGAGCGAAGAGGAGCTTGCCGAACGGCTTGCCTCATCCATTGGCGAGACACTCCGTCGTGAACCTGGCATTTCGTCAACGGCCTTCGGTGCCGGTGCATCGCGGCCGATTATTCGCGGCCTGGGTGGTGACCGGATTCGCGTTTTGACCGACGGCATCGGCACGTTTGACGTCGCCCAAACCAGTGTGGATCATGCGGTGCCTGTAGAGCCTGCCCTGGCGCAACGCGTCGAGGTCTTTCGCGGAGCTGCATCGCTTCTTTACGGGAGTTCTGCGGCCGGCGGTGTGGTGAACACGATCACAGGCATTATCCCAGAGGAAGCACCAGAAAATGGTTTCGAAGGTGCAGCTCGCTACTCCTACTCGACTGCCGACAATGGCAATGAGGTTGCAGGTGGGGCTGACGTGCAGTTGGGACAGTTCGTTTTCCATGCCGAAGGATCTTTCCGCGACACAGAGGATTACGACATTCCAGGGCTGGTTGCGTCCAATGAGCTTGTGGGCGCGCTGGCTGCGGAAGCGATTGCCAACGGTGAGCCATTTGTCCCTACCGAGGAGTTTGAGTCAGGGTTTTTGCCAAATAGCGATCTTGATTCAGCAAGTGGTGCCTTTGGGGCGTCGTGGCTCATCGACCAGGGCGGATATAAGGGCTTTCTTGGAGCGTCGGTTACCTATTACGAGACAAACTATGGCGTCCCGGAAGGTGTTCTGACTGAAGAAGATCTTGAGGGTGAAGAGGAAGAAGGTGAAGAAGGCGAGGAAGAGGGTGAAGAGGAAGGTATCCGCATCGACCTCGACCAGATCCGCTATGACGTCAAAGGTGAAGTGTCTGGTGATCTAGGCCTCTTCGAAAAAGCCCTATTCCGTTTCGGCTATGCCGACTATCAGCATTTCGAGCTTGAGGGCGCAGAAGTGGGCACTGAGTTCAACAATGATGAATTCGAAGGTCGCTTAGAACTGACCGGCAAGTCTTTTGCAGCTCTTGGCGGCGATGTTCGTACTGCTTTTGGCGGGCAGTTCAGGGTTCGAGACTTCGAAGCCATTGGTGCCGAAGCCTTTGTTCCACCATCTGAACAGGTCCAGCTTGGGGTGTTTGGTCTAGGCGAATATACCAACGGCCCCTTCATTGCCGATCTCGGTTTGCGTTATGAAAATGTCGATAATGAAACCGACACATTCGTCGCCGAGGAAGATGGCCCTGAAATACCAGTCGACAATAATTTCGACCTGTTCAGCATTTCTGGTGGTCTTGGATATCAGGTAACCGACATCGTCTTTGTTGGCATAAATGCTTTCCGTACCGAGCGGGCACCGTCGCTGGAAGAAAACTTTTCCTTCGGACCACATCTTGCAACGCAGAATTTTGAGGTTGGTGATCCGACTCTTGGAGAGGAAACGGCTCGTGGATTCGAAGCGACCGCACGCGGTGAGTTCGGTCCTCTAACCATCATCGTCAATGGTTATCTGACAGACTACGATAATTTCATCTTCGAACAGGAGACGGGTGAGATCCTCGACGGTCTTCCGGTCTTTGCCTTCATTGGTACTGACACAAGGTTCAGGGGCTTCGAGGCCGAGCTTGATGCTGATCTCGGGACCTACCCAGCTGGTGGGCTGGGTGATGTGCGGTTCTCAGCACAGGCCCAAGCGGACTTTGTGCGGGCGACCTCGGAGGATCTTCTTGATACTGACCAACCGCGCATTCCTCCATTTTCCACGCTTGTTGGTTTGACCGCAGATAGCGATCTTGCCACGCTGCGCGCTGAGGTGGAGTACAATGCAGCACAGAATGATGTGGCCGCCTTCGAACTTCCGACCGGTAGCTTCACCTTCGTCAATCTTGCACTGACTGTTCGTCCGTTCCGGGATCGTCCGAACCTTACGCTCGGCATTCGTGGTCAGAATTTGTTTGATGCCGAGGCTCGTATTGCGTCCTCCTTCTTACGAGACACCGCACCGCTGCCTGGGCGGAACATCCGTTTCGATGTGAAGGTCGCATTCTAGTCCGATACAAAGACAAACATCCTGAAGCGCCTTGGGTTCATCCGGCCCAAGGCGCTTTTTTTGAGTGAAACGCCTGGGAGAGCCGGCAGAAGAGCGGCTGTGATAGAGATCACGCGCACAGTAAAAAACGCTGGCATGTCAAGCTGTTAAAGCTTAATCTGGCTCATAATCCAGCTTGGAATAAAATTGAAATTATACAATATACAACCATATGGCGATTTGCTGTGAAGCAATTGCCGGATTGGACTTTCCTATCATGGATATATTGAAGCGCTTCGAGGACCATTTTGGATACCCACCTGCCGGCCAGGGCTCAGCGCCAGGGCGCGTCAATCTTATTGGCGAGCATGTCGACTATAATGGTGGCACAGTTCTCCCTGCCGCACTGCCAAATAGGGTGACAGTTGCGCTCGCGCCGAATGGGACAAACCGCCATACCATTCATTCAGATCGATTTGAGACACCGGTTGACCGGGATGTGTCGGACTGTGCTGACGGGCAGTGGTCCGATTATGCGGTTGGCGCTCTGGCCAGAGCACAATCGCTCGGTTGGGTGGCGGGTGGTATTGATGTCAGCATACAGAGTGATGTCCCCGATGGAGCCGGCGTCTCGTCCTCCGCCGCACTCGTTACGGCCATCCTGCGAGCAGCTATGGCGCAAGCCGATGCCGAACTCGATCCGAAAGAGATCGCGCTTACTGCTCGCAAGGTTGAGAATTCCTATATCGGTGTGCCGTGTGGCATCATGGATCAGATGGCAGTTGGCTTGTCCGAGCATGGTCAGGCTCTGGCGCTCCATTCCGCCAGTCTGGAGACGGAGATTATTCCCATCCCCGAGGGCTGGACATTTGTCACGCTCCATACGGGCATTCGACGCGCCCTCACCGATGGGCGATACAAGACACGGGCGCAGGAATGTGCTTCGGCGGCGGCGACCCTGGGCGCAACCTGGTTGTGCCATCTTACCGACGAGCAGACCAACCGCATTGCTGATTTGGGGCCGGTGCTTGAACGGCGAGCCCGCCACGTTGTTTCTGAACATCGCCGAACGATTTGGGCCATTGGTGCCATGAAGGCGGGTGACATAGAGACCTTTGGCCGGCTTATGCGCGAGAGCCATCGGTCTTATTCGGAGGATTTTGAAGCTTCGACGCCGGAGATCGACGAGATTGTCGCGAGCGCTGTTCAGCTCGGAGCTATCGGCAGTCGCCTCACCGGCGGCGGGTTCGGCGGCTGCTTCGTATCGTTATTGCCAACAGATGATGCAGCTGATTGGACCAAAGAGATTCTCGCTCGCTATCCCACTATTCGAGCGCTCTAATCCAACGGAACCAAGCTCGCCTTGATGATCTCAATAGCGGGCTTACGGACCAGCATCTTGTTGCCGTGATAGGCTGCCTGGGGAAGCTGCGCGAGGGCTCCGGCTGTGGTTGCGGCCATATCGAGTAGCGCGTCAGCCTCCACGGCTTGATCGAGAAATCCGGCCTCCACCGCTTCATCGGGCGCATAAGGCTTGGCCTGTATCACGGCCGGTGTGAAATGGTCCTGAGCGAGCCGCGCGCGGGGCAGTTCAATGCCGAAGGTCGGCAGCACCATACCGATGGCGGTTTCATTCAAACCGATTTTGAAGTCGCCCCGCACGCCGATCCGCGTGTCCATTGCCAGGAGAAGCATTCCGCCGGCGGCGAGGGCGTGGCCCGTGCATGCCACGACGGTGGGTAGCTTGTTCTGGAAAAGCCGCAGCAGCAAATGCCCACCGGCATTGACGAGCTTTGCGGCGTTGGCCGGGTCTTCTCGCATAACTGAAAGGTCGAACCCGGCGCAGAACCTGCCAGGGCGTCCCGAGAACAGGATGGCCTTTGCATTCGCTTCTGCCTCGTCGAGCGCATTGTTGATGGCATCGATCATGTCAAAGCTCAGCGCATTCGCTTTGCCGTCGTCGAGATGAATATGAGCGATATCGTTTTCGATGCTGAGCGTAAGCAGACCCATGGCGCACCTCCTGTTTATGTTGATTGAGCTCTTATCGCATAGGCGGAGCCACGTCAGTCAACACGTCTCCCAACGTCACCATTGATGCCATGAACGCGTCATGCCACGTTTCTAAAAACAGATATGCGGGAGGTCATAAATGGATCTGGCACTCAGCCCGGAATATGAGGCGTTTCGCGCCGAAACGGCAAGCTTTCTGAAAGCGAATGCAGACAAAGCGCCCGGCAGTGGCGATCGTGGCTTGAAGCATTCAAAGCGTCTGGCCTGGCAAAGGCTTCTGATTGAGCAGGGTCTCGCGGCGCGTACCATCCCGGCCGAGTATGGCGGCTACGGCGCTGAGCCAGACATTTTGAAGTCTCGCATTATCGCCGAGGAGTTTGCCAAATCCGGCCTTCCGCGCGGCCTTGCCGGGCAGGGCATTTCCATGTTGGTGCCAACGCTGTTGGAGCTTGGAACGGAGGCGCAAAAGCAGGCCTATATTGCGCCAACCTTGCGCGGCGACATCGTCTGGTGTCAGGGCTATTCGGAGCCTGGCTCGGGGTCTGACCTGGCAAGCCTATCGACCCGAGCAGAAATTGATGGCGACGATTATGTTATCAATGGCCAGAAGATCTGGACCTCCACCGCACGTCAGGCCGACATGATCTTTTGTCTCGTTCGCACGCATCCGGACGAAAAGAAGCATCACGGTATTTCCTATCTCGTTTTTCCGATGGACACGCCTGGCATAGAGGTTCGCCCGCTCGTCGACATGACGGAGTCCGCGAATTTCAATGAGGTCTTTTTCACGGATGTCCGCGTGCCGCGGTCTTCCGTTGTCGGTGAACCTGGCAAAGGGTGGCAAGTGGCCAATGCAACCCTCACCCATGAACGCGGCATGCTTGGGGACCCCAATGCTGCTGAGGCGCGTCTGCTGGAGATTGCGGAGCTGATGACGGCGGAAACCGTCAACGGCGAACGCTTGATGGATAACCCAATGCTTCGCGACCGGCTGATGGCGCTTCAGGGTGAAGTGCTGGCGATGCAGGCGAACGGCTTAAGGGTGATGACCAGTCGTTTGAAGGGCGAGAGTGCCGGTCTTTCCGGTCTTCTCATCAAGCTGCAAGGTTGTGAGCTTAATCATGAAATCGCGCGGCTCGCCATCGATTGCTTGGGGGAGGTGGGTATTCTGTATGGGGATAGTCCGTATTTGAAGGACCAGGGTGCTTGGCAATATAGATACATGTATGATCTCGGATTGATTATTGGCGGTGGCACGGCGCAGATCCAGAAGAACATTATCGGTGAACGCGGTCTTGGGCTGCCGCGTGAACCGAAGCCGGCAAAGGCGTAGGGGAGACGTACACAGATGGAATTTTCACTCTCCGAAGATCAAAAGATGCTTCAGGACTCTGTTGCGGGTACCCTGGCAAACATCTCCGATCTCGACACGGTACGAAAGGTTGCAGCCGGAAAAGCAGATGCTGCTGCGATGTCCGAAGGTCTTGCGGAACTTGGCACATCGCAGCTCCTCGTGCCTGAAGCCTATGGCGGATTGGGACTGTCCGCGCTTGACGCTGTCCTGGTGCAGGAAGCCTTGGGGTCTAGTATAAGCCCGGCGCATTTCTTTGCGGGATCAGCTGTCGCCGTGGCGGCTTTGCTCGCTGGTGGCAGTGAAGCAGCGCAGGCTGAATGGCTTCCAAAAGTGGCGAGCGGTGAGGTTCGTCTGGCTGTGGCTTTGACAGAGGCCGTAAATCGCCGCGAAGACGCCGGGGTCATAGAGACTGGTGGACTCGTTTCCGGCAAGGCCTTGCTTGCGATGGAAACCGACGCGGCGACCCATGTACTGTGCGTGGCGAAGGGTGGGCGGTTGTTCATTGCGCCGCTCGGTGAGGGCGTGACCATCAGAGAATTGACGACAATCGACCGGACAAGAACATTCTCCGAATTGGTGTTCGAGGGGGTTGAGCCGGTCTGGATGGAAGAGGTTGGCGGCGAGGGGCGTGCTCTGGACCGCGCCATAGTGCTCGCGCGCATCCTTCTGGCCGCAGATACGCTGGGCGCGGCGCAGACCATGCTCGACAAAGCGGTTGAGTATGCCAAAGAGCGAAAGCAGTTCGGGCGCATCATCGGGTCGTTTCAGGCGGTAAAGCACATGTGCGCTGAGATGGCGGCGAAGCTTGAGCCCTGTCGCTCACTCATCTGGCATGCGGCTTACCTGTTTGATGAAGAGCCGGACCGTGCGGCGCTGATGGCCTGTCATGCCAAGGCGCACATGACTGAGGTCGGCACCTTTGTGGCGCGAACCTCCACGGAGGTTTATGGCGGAATGGGGTTCACTGATCTTGTCGGTCTGCATTACTGGTTCAAGCGCATTGGTGTGAACAGACAATTGTTTGGCGGACCCGAAGCGGTTCGTGCTGAAGCCGCAAGGTTACAAGGATTTTAGGTTTAAGGCCCCATTTGCCTCATTTCGGCCACAGGCCTCTAACGGTTCTTAAGGGCTAATCCGCCACTGTCTCGCAAGGAGGGGCATTGGAGGGAGTCCAATGAACAGTAGGCTTATTGCCATTTTTATCCTTGCGCTGGCACCGCTGACGGCCCGTGCCTTGACGGCTCAGGCGAATTCCGAAGTTACGCACTCGGACCAAGCGGCTCAGCTTTTTGACGCAGCAAACACAGAGTTCGTCGCTTGTGACGAGATTATTGTGTCGGAGACTGCATTTGAAATGGCGAAGACCGCAGTTGCTGAAAAACTCTGGGCACCGACAAGCGCCGAGTTTCCGATTGCTGCGAGCCGTGTGTCTAAACTCGATACATGCCGGTACATTATCCGGTCATGGGTCGAAGCGAAGAATGGTTTCGGGCACATGGTACGGACGCCATATGTTGTCGAGCTTGAAAACACGACCGGTGATTGGTCTGTTCTCGGGGCGCGCATTGGGTCACCGACTTATGCGGAACGGCTACAGCTGGCGGTCGCCAATTAGTCATCACATGCTTTGAGCGGGCTATGAAAGGCCTGTCTTCTTAGCAGACACCCACCGCGCCAAAAGTGGGTGTCTGACTGAGTGTCGTTTGGGTCATCCAAACACAGCCTCTCACAATCAGGCCCCATGTGTCTTGCCTCCCCTACGGTCAACGCGCCATTCTGATTCTTCAAGGAAAAATCACTAGGAGGATCGCCCCATGCCAGACGCTTTTATCATTGATGCCTGCCGGACGCCCCGTGGTATCGGAAAGGTCGGAAAGGGCAGTCTCGCCCATCTACATCCGCAGCATCTCGGTGCGACAGTGCTTGGGGCCATTCGTGATCGAAACGCTCTCAATACCTCCGAAGTCGACGACATTATCTGGGGAACATCCTCTCAGCGCGGGGCGCAGGGGGCAGACCTTGGTCGCATGGCCGCCCTGGATGCCGGCTACGACATCAAGGCGTCTGGCGTAACGCTCGACCGCTTCTGTGGTTCCGGCATTACGACTGTGAATATGGCGGCTGCCCAAGTGATGTCAGGCATGGAGGATGTGGTCATTGCGGGTGGGACGGAGATGATGAGTTACACCTCTGCCACGGCTGATCCGAAGGCTCCCCCTATGCTCGACGCCGGCAATTTGAGCCTTCGGGAGAAGCATCCGCAAAGCCAGCAAGGCGTTTGCGCTGATGCGATTGCAACGCTGGAAGGCATAGACCGTGAGGCTGTGGACCGTCTGGCTTATACGTCTCAGGAACGAGCTGCTCGCGCGATAGATGAAGGACGGTTCGACAAGTCATTGGTACCTGTTCACAATCCGGATGGAACCCTTGCGCTGGACAAGGAAGAGTTTCCTCGTCCCGGCACGACCATGGAGAGCTTGGCCGGTCTTCGTACCGTGTTCGACATGTTTGCAGAGGTCCCCGTCGATGATCAGGGCAATACCTATGGCAGCCTCGTCACCAGCAAATACCCGCAACTCGCAGGCAATTTAAACCACGTGCACCATGCCGGGAATTCGTCTGGTGTTGTTGATGGAGCTGCGGCGCTGCTTCTGGCTTCAGAAGGTGCGGCAGCAAAGAATGGCTGGACGCCGCGCGCGCGTATCGTTGCGACTGCGAATATGGGAGATTGCCCAACGCTGATGCTGAATGCGCCCGTGCCCGCTGCCCGGAAAGTTCTTGAAAAAGCAGGACTTACGACGGACGATATTGATGTGTTCGAAATCAACGAAGCGTTTTCGGTCGTGGCTGAGAAGTTCATCCGGGACCTGAAGATCGACCGCAACAAAGTGAATATCAATGGGGGGGCCATGGCCCTTGGTCATCCGATTGGGGCTACGGGATCGATCCTTATCGGCACCGCGCTCGACGAGTTGGAACGTTCAGAGGGCCGCTATGGTTTGATCACCATGTGTGCGGCTGGCGGGATGGCTCCAGCGGTGATCATTGAGCGCGTTTCATAATCCTGGAAGTCTCTTTCTCGGGCCTCCGATTTAGTGGTATCGGTCCATGATGGACTGGTTGAATGAGCTGCTTGTTGCGTATCCTTGGGGGGTCTACCTGTTTGTGGCCCTTGCGCCGTTCATACAGGAAGATACCGCAATCATCAGTGCGGCGGCGGCCTCGATTGCGGGCGCTGGCGAAACGTCTGTTCTATTTGCCTGTTTGCTCGTCGGGTTGAGCGCCAGCGATCTTTGGAAGTACTGGCTTGGCCGCGCCGCGCACTACAATGAATGGGGACGGAAGGCCGCCTCCAAACCTGCGGTTCAAGCGGCGAAGGAAAAGGTCATCAATCGGCTTGGTTTGTCATTGGTGACAGCGCGCTTTGTGCCTGGGACCCGTATTCCACTCTATATTGCGTGTGGGTTTTTTCATGCGCCTTTTCCGCGTGTGGCGTTCTTCGTTATTGGGTCCGCGATTGTTTATGCCGGAATCGCGTTTGGTCTTTTCCATCTGCTCGGTGAGATGGCTGGAGAACGTATCGAGAAATACGCTCCGGTCGTGGCGATTTTGATCGTTGTCTGCGTGATTGGTTTTCTCGTGATCAAAGCGCGGTTTAGTCCCGAAAATCGATCCGAGACCAATGAAGACGGGTTAAAGTCGTCGGTTTCAGGGCTTGGCGTGCCAGAGGAACGAAGCTAGGGCTCTGTTTCGTAGTATCTCACCGACATAGGATTGATTTGCAGAATGTCAGTTGAGTCTCAAAATCTGAAGACAGCGCTGTCAGCGGCCCCCATTGTTCCCGTGCTGACCGTTGAACGAGTCGAGGATGCTGCACCGATTGCGGCGGCGTTGGCTGGCGGGGGGATACGTGTCGCTGAAGTCACTTTGCGCACGCCTGCAGCATTACCCGCTTTGGCCGCCATGCGTCGCGAGGTGCCGGACCTTGTTCTCGGGGCGGGCACCATAACACAGGTCGATCACATTTCAGCGGCGATCGAGTCCGGTGCGCAATTCCTCGTTTCTCCGGGCACACCGCCGACTTTGACCGATGCTCTGCTGGGTTGCGGTGTACCGGCCTTGCCCGGCGTGGCGACGGCTGGGGAGGCTATGACCTTGGTAGATGCGGGGTTCGAAATCTTGAAACTGTTTCCTGCTGTTCCGGTCGGCGGTGTGGGCCTGCTCAAATCGCTGAACAGTCCACTGCCTGACATTTTGTTTATGCCGACGGGCGGCGTAAATGCGAAAAATGCTCAGGAGTTTCTGGCCCTGCCAAATGTGATCGCTGTCGGCGGATCCTGGATGGTTCGGGGCGACGACGTGGCGGCTGGGAACTGGGCCGCAATCGAAGATGCCGCTAGAGCTGCTGTTAATCTAGGACTATCCGAATGACCATGATGCCGGCTGTACCGATGCGGGGACGCAATGCGAAGATCATCGCGACGCTTGGACCGGGCAGTCGGTCGCCTGAAACCGTAAAGCTGCTTGCCATGGCAGGGGTCGATATCTTTCGGCTGAATTTTTCCCATGGCAGCCATGAGGATCACAAGCGCGCCTTTGATACGGTTCGTAGCGTTGAAAGAGAATTGGGACGACCTTTGGCTATTCTGGCCGATCTGCAAGGGCCGAAGATCCGCGTCGGGACATTTCCGGATGGCGAAGTCCGCCTTAGCTTTCGCGGTGAGTATGAGTTGATCGCTGAGTCTTCCACTGATCTCGACAATGTTATTCCCGTGCCCCATTCTGCTATTCTGGAGCAGTTAGATGTCGGCGATGAAATTCTGTTGAACGATGGCCAGCTGCAACTCACCGTCATCGAAGCAGGAGACAAGATTCGCGTTCGGTCTGATCTTCCGGGGAAGCTCAGCGATAAGAAAGGTTTCACGGTTCGGGGCAAAGCCCTGCCTGTCGGCGCGATGACCGAAAAGGACAAGACCGATCTTGCCTATGCCATGGAGATCGGGGTTGATATTGTTGCCCTTAGTTTTGTCCAGACCGTTGCCGATATCGAAGACGCCAAAGCGCTTATTGCCGGTCGGGCCCCTCTGGTGGCAAAATTGGAAAAGCCCGCAGCCATTCAGAATCTTGACGCCATTGTTGCAGCCGCGGACGCTGTCATGGTGGCGCGCGGCGATCTCGGTGTTGAGTTTCCGCTGGAGCAAGTGCCGGTTATCCAAAGGCGTATCATTCGAACGGCGCGAGGTGCGGGACGTCCGGTTATCGTGGCGACGCAAATGCTTGAATCGATGATCGAACATGCCGCGCCGACGCGCGCTGAGGCCAGCGATGTTGCAACCGCGATCTATCAGGGGTCCGATGCGGTTATGTTGTCGGCGGAGACGGCTGTCGGTCGTCATCCTGCAACTGCCGTAGCGATAATGGATCGGATTATCAAAGCGGCTGAGGGATCAGAAGACTATGAAGTGTCTGTCGATGAGTTCGATGGGCCTGGCGCGCCGGAGCATGACCAGCTTGTGGATGTTGTCGCCGAAGCTGTTCAGGCGCTGGCGCGGGCCCATGATGCCTGTGCGCTCGCGCTTCGAACCGGGTCGATTGCTCGCCTTGCCCGGTTCTCCAGGGTCAGAGGGGCCAAGCCGATACTGTATGGATCCGTTGATGAGCGCCGGTTGCGTCAGGCGCAGCTCCTATGGGGGGTCAGCCCATACAAATTTGATGTCGACGGCACTGACGATTGGGCCGCATTCCTTGCGCGGGCGGCGGGACATGATGGATGTTATGCTTATGCCCGGTGGCGCGGTGGCGACGACTTGTTCGCCTGGGAAATTGGCGCGAGCCAATATACGGCAGACGATTGATTGCGGAGATGAAAGATCACGACTGCGAACTCTTCCATTAGGCGCATTAAAGCGAAGATCAATGACGTCGCCGATCTCGCTGGCGTGTCTATCAAAACAGTATCGCGCGTCCTCAATAATGAAGCCAATGTGCGTCCAGCGACGAGGGACAAGGTCAAGGCCGCCGTCCGTGAATTGAATTATGTGCCGGATGTTTCCGCAAGAAGCTTGGCAGGTCAGCGTTCCTATATGTTCGCGATGTTTTATGACACCGCCTCTGAGGGGTATTTGAGTCGGTTTCAGAAAGGCGCGCTCGACGCTTGCCGAGACGCCAATTACCATTTGATCGTTGAACAATGTCGTGTCGGTGCGGGCGGCACAGCTGATCGTCTCGCCGCGACCGCAACACAGCTTCGGGTAGATGGTGTCTTGTTGCTTCCGCCGGTTGGTGACACAGAAGAGATCGTGGAACGGTTTGCCGGTCTCGATATCCCGGCTGCATTGATTGCACCGGCCGGGGAGACATTTGGAATGCCGGCCGTCCGTATGGATGATGCCTCCGCAGCGCAGGAGATGACGCAGTTTCTGTTGGACAGCGGGCATCGCCGTATTGGATTTGTCAAAGGTCACCCGGCGCACGGTGCAACATCGCGCCGGTTGCAGGGATATTCGAATGCGTTGAGAGAGGCCGGTCTTTCGAGCGACGATATGCTTATCACGTCCGGTGATTTCTCATTCGAGTCCGGTGTCGATGCGGCGGACAAATTGCTGTCCCTCGCCGAGCCTCCCACAGCGATATTCGCCAGCAATGATGACATGGCCGCAGCGGTCATCCGGTGCGCCGCAGAGCGTGGCATGCAGGTGCCTGTCGATCTTTCAGTTGTCGGGTTTGATGACGCCTTGATTTCCAAAGCGACAGTGCCGCCGCTATCGACGGTGAGGCAACCCGTTGAGACCATGGCCGCGGCGGCGATTAACCGGCTGCTCGAGGCGACCGGCTCACGCGCGATGTCCGATGATGCCTCGGTCGCCAACCGTTCATATGAGTATCAGATTTTGCACAGGGCATCTGTCGCGTCCGGGCCCTTCAAGGTGTGAGATGTATTCGGATTTGACAGCGTTGTCATTTTTGGGGAATTGGACGATATGTATCAGCGTGCGGCGCGCGCAAGACAATAGGACCTGATCGATATGCCTGAATTCATTCCGGTTTCATCCTTTGACATCGTTATCTTTGGAGCGACGGGCGATCTTGCAAAGCGGAAACTCCTACCCGCATTATTTCACCGTTGGCTCGATGGACAGATTCCGGAAAATTCGAGAGTGATCGGATCTGCCCGCACAGACATGACGCGCGATGAATTTTGCGCTTATGCCGAAGATGCGTGCCGCGCTGATATGGGCGACCAGTGGTCCGATGAGGCGTGGCAATCATTTGCCGACTGCTTGGCCTATGTCACCATGGATGCAACGGAGCATTCATCGAAGTGGCAAGTCCTGCAGGACTTGCTGAGCGGTGAGACGGGACGGCCCTGTATCTTTTATCTTGCCACAGCTCCGCACCTTTATGTGTCAATTTGCGAAGCAATTGGTGCGGCGGGTCTGAATGGCGCGGATGCGCGCGTTGTTCTGGAAAAACCAATTGGAAAGGATCTTCGGTCGGCTCAAGCCATCAATGAGGGCGTGTGCGCCATATTCGATGAAAACAATATCTATCGGATTGATCATTATCTCGGGAAAGAGACGGTGCAGAACCTCATGGTGTTACGGTTCGCCAATGCCTTGTTCGAGCCAGTTTGGTCCCGATCTGAAGTTGACCATGTTCAGATAACGGTTGCCGAGACACTCGGTGTCGAAGAACGGGCCGACTATTATGATGGCGTCGGTGCCCTTCGAGACATGGTCCAAAATCACCTTTTACAACTTCTGTGTTTGACGGCGATGGAGCCACCGGGCTCGATGGATGAAAGCGATGTTCGCACTGAGAAGATCAAAGTGCTGCGCGCTCTCCGGCGTTTCTCTCCGCGGGATGCCGAAGATAAGACCGTGCGCGCGCAATATGTTGCCGGGGTCTATGACGGAACGGCTGTGCCAGGATATCTGGATGAGCTTTCCGGCGATACAGCGAGCCAGACGGAGACCTTTGTTGCCTTACGGGTTGATATCGACAATTGGCGTTGGGCTGGGGTGCCGTTTTATCTTCGCACGGGCAAACGTATGGCGCGGCGTGAATCTGAGATTGTGATCCAATTCAAGCCAACGCCGCATTCCATATTCGGCACAGATCGTCTGGCTGCAAATCGACTGGTTATTCGTCTCCAGCCCGATGAAGGCGTCAAACTCTATGTCCAAATGAAAGAGCCGGGGCCTGGCGGTCTGAGGATCAAATCGCTTCCCCTCGACCTCTCTTACGCGGTGAACTTTACCGATAGATATCCGGACGCCTATGAACGATTATTGATGGATGTCGTTCGCGGCAATCTCGCGCTCTTTATGAGGCGTGATGAAGTTGAGGCTGCATGGAAATGGGTCGATGGTCTCATCGATGCATGGGGCGAGTTGGACGGTAAATTGGACACTTATCCAGCTGGATCCAATGGTCCGGCCTCGGCGGATTTCTTGTTGCGGAAAAACCTTAGAACCTGGTGGGAGGCGTAGCCATGTCTGTTGCTCTTCACCCTGTCATCCAAGAGGTCACTGACCGCATCAATGACCGGTCGGCGGAATCGCGACAGGCCTATCTGGAGATGGTGCGATTCAACCGGCCTGAGACTTATGCACGGCTGAGGATGACCGATGGTAATCTTGCCCATGCATCGGCCGGTTGTGCCGTTATGGACAAGGCACAGCTCCTTGGTGCGGGGTGGCCAAACATTGGGATCATTACCGCCTATAACGACATGTTGTCGGCCCATCAGCCCTTTGAAACCTATCCTGAACTTATCCGCGAGGCGGCACGTGAGGTGAACGCGACAGCGCAGGTAGCGGGCGGTGTGCCGGCCATGTGCGATGGGGTGACCCAATCCCAGGACGGTATGGAGCTGTCGCTTTTTTCAAGAGATGTGATCGCGCTCGCAGCAGCCGTCGGCCTTAGCCATAATGTTTTCGATGCTGCCATTTATATGGGGGTTTGCGATAAGATCGTTCCGGGGCTTGTAATTGCTGCGCTGCGTTTCGGGTGGATTCCTGCGGTATTTGTGCCGGCTGGTCCGATGCCATCAGGGCTGCCCAATCCCGAAAAGGCGCGTATCCGTCAGGCCTTTGCTCGGGGAGAGATCGGGCGTGATAAGCTTTTGGCAGCGGAGGCGGCGAGCTATCATTCCCCCGGAACCTGCACGTTTTACGGAACGGCGAACTCCAATCAGATCTTGATGGAGGCCATGGGGTTCCATTTGCCTGGCACTGCTTTCGTTGCGCCCGGAACCGATTTGCGCGAGGCTCTCACGCGCGCATCGGTTCACCGTGCGGTCGAGATAACGGCTCAAACAGAGACTTATTGTCCTCCGGGTGAGATGATTGATGCCCGATCGATCGTAAATGCTACGGTGAGCTTGATGGCAACGGGCGGCTCGACAAATCATATGCTTCATATTCCGGCGATGGCCGCGGCTGCTGGGCTCGA
Source organism: Pseudomonadota bacterium (assembly GCA_039817885.1). Lineage (GTDB taxonomy): Bacteria > Pseudomonadota > Alphaproteobacteria > Caulobacterales > Hyphomonadaceae > CALLCD01. Next base: position 47,176 of record JBCBUY010000007.1, read on the forward strand.
GATCACCCAGCGCGATATGGCCGATATTTCCGCTGTTACGCCCTTGCTTTGTCGGATCTATCCAAATGGTACAGCAGACGTGAACCATTTCCACGCTGCCGGAGGTGTTGGTTTTCTCATCCGTGAGCTGATGGACGCAGGTCTCATGCACAGCGATGCCAGGACGATTGCCGGCAGTTTGGCCGATCAGGTCCGTGAGCCCTGGCTTGATAAGGACAAATTGGCGTTTCGAGACCCGCCAGCTGTCAGCGGCGACATGGAGATCCTCCGACCGATCGCCGATCCTTTCAGTGTCGAGGGTGGCCTGTCGGTTCTCTCCGGAAAATTGGGGAGCGGCATTATGAAAGTCTCTGCTGTGAAGCCCGAGCATCGCACGGTGCGCGCGCCGGCTCGCGTGTTTGATACCCAAGCGGATGTAAAGCGCGCCTTCGATGCGGGTGAGCTGAACAGCGATGTTGTCATCGTGATCCGTTTTCAAGGACCGTCAGCAAACGGCATGCCGGAACTGCACGGCTTGTCGCCGATACTCGGGAGTCTGCAAGATGCAGGGCACGCCGTTGCATTGATAACTGATGGTCGAATGTCCGGTGCGTCGGGAAAGTTCCCAGCTGCAATACATGTCACGCCGGAAGCGGCACGCGGCGGACCTATTGCCAGCATTGAGGATGGTGACCTCCTGATTGTTGATGGTGCCAACGGCATTATCGATGTTGAGATAACGGTCGAGGCTCTTGCCGCCCGTCCAACCGCCTTTTTGCGGCCGAACAGCAAACCGAATACGGTCGGCCAGGATATGTTCAGCATTTTCAGACTTACAGCGACAGATGCGGATGCCGGGGGAAGCCTTTTTCGGTTTCTCCCTGATGGTTCGAAGGCGGCATGACAGAGATTATTGTTGGCGATGTCGGCGGCACCAGTGTTCGTTTTGCACTGGCGAAGCGCGAAGATGGTGTGTACCGGCTCTGCTCTTTCGAGAAATACTCGAATGATGCATTCCCAGACTTTTATGCCGCGCTTCGCCGATATCTCGACGAGACCGGAGCGCGGCCAACATCTGCTCTGTTTGCTCTTGCTGGACCGCCTAGCGGACGAACGGTCTCTCTGACAAATCGACCCTGGACGGTTTCTGCAGACAAGCTTGAGACGCAGTTTGGATTTGGGCGCGCAGATCTTGTGAATGACTTCACCGCCATGGCGCGGTGTGTTCCGGAGCTGCCGGACACAGCGTTTAATCAGATTAAGCCGGGCGAGCCGGTGCCAGAGGATCCGGTGCTTGTGATTGGGCCCGGAACAGGGCTGGGGATTGCCACGCTCCTTGGGTCGCCCACGCGAGGATGGCATATTGTCGGCGGCGAAGGTGGCCATGGAGCGTTCTCTCCTAGCAATGATGAAGAATGGGAGATCTTCAAAATATATCACCGTGAGTTGGGCTATGTGCCGAATGAGCTGATTTGTGCGGGCATTGGTCTGGATAGACTTCATCGGGCCGTATGTGATGTGACCGGACAGGTTTATGATCCGATGTCGGCCCCTGACATATCGAAACGGGCCCTGGACGGTGATCCACTGTGTTTGAAAATTTGTCGGATCAGGTCACGAACCGTCCTGAGTGTTGCCGGCGATGTAGCGCTTGCAAACGGAGCCCGAGGTGGTGTTGTGATCGCTGGGGGTGCATCTGTGAGACTGGCGCGCTTCCTTGGTGAACAAAGCGCTCTGGACCGATTTGTACAGCGAGGCATACAACGCGCTTATATGGATCAAATGCCCATCAGCCTACTGATTGATGAAACGGCACCGCTCATAGGGGCCGCGGCGCTGCATGACGATTTTGTTTCCCGAATATGATTGACAGCGAAGTAGGTTAAAATTTATTGTAACTCGGGGTGGGCCTGGATGGGTCTGATGGCAGAGAAACAGCCAACCCGTGAACGTATCTTGGATACAGCTCTTGAGCTGTTCAACGGGCAACGTTTCGCCAAAGTTACGACAGCGCAGATTGCGAAGACGTGTGGAATTGCCGAGGGCAACCTTTGGTATCATTTCAACGATAGAGAAGCCCTGCTCGAAGGGTTGTTAGAGCGGTTTTCTCGCCAGGTTGCGAAGCGATTGAAGATCGTGCCCTCAGAAGAAGACGTTCTGCAGGACTACGCTTCCTTTTATCTGATCATGGCGAGCGAGATCGAAACATACAGATTTTTCTACCGGGACCAACGCGACTATGAGGGCTTAATCGGCAAGTTGTCGGATCGGCTTCCTGACCTCTATCCCAGCACGGCAGATCAATTCAGGCTGTTTCTGACGATGATGAGAGACCGCGGACATGTCGATTTGTCTGACCAAAAATTGGCCTCGATTATAACCATTTCCCTAATGATATTCCGATACGCATCTGAGTTTTTCCACGAAGCGAACATCCTGCTGAGCCGGGATCCGGACATCATCAATTATGCGTTTCGCCTACATATGACGCTATATGAGGACGGTCTGTCGGACTGTGCCAAAAGGTTTATGACCGAAACATTTGAGCTCAGCGATTTCAAAGATCACTTGCTCTAGCATTAACCCTGTTTCCAAGCGTACTGCCTCGCGCTCGTCACAAATCCTAATCAAATCTGACCGTTGTCCGGACATTTTCCCAGCCGGCTTTCAACGGATTTTATGTCCTCCACGTTAAGCCTAATTGTCGAGGCAGTGCGGCACAGAAGGTTGCTGAAGAGGGCATTGAATATGAGAATTGGTCCAATCATCTCGCTCGGATTGTCCATTTTGGTTGGCATTGTTGCTGTCTTTTTTGGGCGATCATGGCTCAACACTGAAGCCGAAGCGGCCCGCCCGACTCCCGAAGTTGTTGTTGAGGAAGTGGCGACACAGCCGATTCTGGTCGCCAAGGCGCTTATCGATCGCGGCGACGCGCTTGAAGCTGTTCTTCTTGAGCAAAGAGATTGGCCGGTCGACTTTATCCCGGATGGTACATTTACGGACCCGTCCGACTTTTCGCTGCCCGATGGACGCCTTCCATTTGCGCTCGGTGCGATTACGCCTGGTGAGCCTATTCTCGCTGCCAAGATTTCACGCACCAAGCCCCGCGACACGCTCGCCGGGATTATTGAGCCCGGGTATCGCGCCGTGTCGATCGAGGTCGACGACGCAACTGGTGTGGCTGGCTTTGTTCTGCCGAACCACCGCGTCGACGTTATTCTATCTCGCGAACTCATCTCCCCAAATAGTGGCCCGAACTTTCGACCAGAGACAATTGTCAGGAATGTTCGGGTCTTGGCCGTCGACCAAGCATTTGGCGAAGAGCTCGACGGAGCCACCCTTGCTCGGAGCGTCACGCTCGAGGTGACCCCGAACCAGGCAGGCCTTTTGACGGCTGGGGCAGACATAGGCCGTCTCGGTCTTGCGCTTCGCGCTGAAAAGGATGTGTCGCTGGCTGAGCCCGTTCGACAGGTGCGCCGACGCGCGCCGGTTCGCAGGCCGAGCCGAGCGTCCGTAAGGATCATTGAGGGTGAAGAAGAGAAAACAGTAACGACGCCTGTTGCGCGGGCTAAGGCAGAGTAGGGGCAGAACGCATTATGGAACGTATTCATCGTATCTTGGTGGCATTGGCAACACTGGTTTGCTTGACTGGTTTTGTCCCCGTCATGACGCCGGCCTTCGCCTGGACTGAGTTAACGGCTGCAGACAACGCACCCATCCTGAATGTCAGCAGTGGGCGCTCAACAGTTATTGAGGTCACAGAGCCTTTCTCAACACTCGCCGTGGCTGATCCCGATATCGCCAGCGTTACGGCGACGAGCAATCGGTCCTTCTTTGTCCGCGGAAAAGCGCCTGGCTGGACGACGGTTCTTGTCTACGATGACGACGGCAATGTGATTGAGCTTATCCAAGTCAATGTTGCCTTAGGCCTTGATGCCCTCCGTAAGGACTTGAATACGCTGTTGCCGCAGGAGAACCTTGAGGTGCTCCCGGTTCATGATGGTGTTTACATCGCTGGCGAGATCACAACGGCTGGGGCCGCAGCGACGGCTGTCGAACTTGCTGAGCGCTATGTTCCTGACGGTGTCGCCAATGGTTTGACCGTGCAGCAAGCACAGCAGGTCTTGCTGGAAGTGAGATTTGTTGAAGTCCAGCGAGATCTCGTTCGTGAAATCGGTGTCGGTGTTCAAGGCAGCCAACCCGACGAGTTCTCGTTCTTTTCAGATGGCGATTTGATCTCTGGTCTTGCTGCTCAGGCGAGCGTTGTTGCACGCCACGGATTCGGTCCAACGACCGTCGACTTCACGCTCAACGCTTTGGAGGAAAAAGGTGTCCTGCGCACATTGGCACGTCCAAATCTTGTGGCGCTGTCGGGCGATACGGCGAGCTTTCTGGCGGGCGGTGAGTTTCCTATACCGGTTGCTCAGGATGAAGACATTATCACGATCGAGTTCAGAGAGTTCGGGATCAGTCTGGCGTTTTCGCCAACCGTGCTTGGCGAGGACATGATCAATCTGCGGGTGCGGCCTGAAGTGTCCTCTCTCGACATTGGGAATTCAGTTGCATTTGGCACTGTCCAAATACCGGGTCTGAGTGTCCGCCGGGCCGACACCACTGTCGAGCTGCGCGACGGTCAGGCCTTCGCGATCGCTGGCCTGCTGCAAGATACCTATGTCAGTGACGTCGAGCAGACCCCGTGGCTGTCCAGTGTGCCAGTGCTTGGGGCGTTGTTTTCTTCAAAACGCTATGAGCGAAATGAAACGGAACTTGTGATTATCATCACACCGCGCCTCGTACAGCCAGCCGCGTCCGTTGCCGATTTGATTACACCGCTCGACGCCTTTGATGAGCCTACAGAAACAGAATTCTTTCTGCTCGACCAAACCGTCGCCGCGCACGAAGACGCCTCATACTAAAAGGACCGATCCGCATGTTACGCTCCAAACATAATCTATCCGTCATCGCTTTTACGATTTGTCTCGCTGCGTGCACGCATAGAGGTGTGCCTGTCAGCCACGACTTTCAAACTGAGCGGCTGCTTGGCGGTGCGACTGCACACAATATTGCAGCCCAGTCCATACGCCCGGTTGATCTCCCGAACTCTGCTGGACTGACAGGGCAATCCGGTGAGCGCGCTGTCACAGCCATTACTCGTTTGAATACGCGTGAACCGGCTGACCTCAGCGATGTTTCAGCCAGCGGCATTACGAGCACGGTCAATGAATAAGTTTCTAGCAAGCGAAGTGGAACGCAGAACATGAGTGCATTGCGAAAAGAGCAGGCTGCCCCTGCTTCAAATATGTGTCCTGCGATGCTGCTGAACCCTTCCCGGTTTGCAGAATTGGAAGGCACGTTCTCCGGCTCTGTCGATCTGACCGGGTCATCCTCCGATGATCTGTCACTTTTGGATGGGACCGACTTTCTGTTGCTGGAGTTATCGCAACAAGGGTCGATTGAATGGCTTGAGTCCGTTGCGCGTCTGTCGCCGGAAACCAAAGTGCTGGCGATCGGCGATGCGCTGCCCACGCCCGCTGTACGTGCCATGCTGCGTATTCAAGCGTCAGATGTTGCCTCGTCTTCGGCCGCGGCGGGTGATATTGTCAGCGCCGCAGGACGTTTGGTACAGACCGCCTCTGATGGCTCGGCGCAGCCAACTCAGTGCTGGGTTGTCGCCGGTGCCGTGGGCGGTGCTGGGGCGACGACGATTGCGATTGAACTTGCCTGCGCTGCTGCAGCCAAAGATGACGCGAACAGTGTGTGCATTATCGATCTCAATATCGCCGATGGCATGGTCGCCTCCTACCTTGAGGGTGAACCGAAGCTTGATCTGATTGGTTTGTCTGCAGCACCTGACCGTCTCGATCCAACATTGCTGAGTGCGTATGTTTGGGAACATGAGAGCGGCGTGAACCTGGTGGCGGCTCCACGCAACCCGGATGTGAACGAGATCGTCTCCAGTGATCTCATTCTCCGTCTTCTCGATACGGTTTGCACCGTTTACAGCCATGTCATCGTGGATATGCCGCGCACCCGGCAGTCTTGGTCGAAGCCCATATTATCGGGTGCTGATGAAGTTCTCGTCGTCTCTGAATTTACTGTGCCGAGCCTTCATGCGGCAGCTGATATGTGCCGCGAGATTGATGCGCTGCGCCAGGATGTTGCGGGCAGTAAACTTGTGCTCAACCGCATGTCAGATTCCAAAACCGAGTTTTCCGTATCTCGGGCATCGAAGGCAATCGAGCGTGAGATCGGGGCCGTCGTCAGATCCGACTGGAAGTCTGCGCGCGCGGCTGTGAATCTTGGCATGCCGATCCAGACCGTCAAACCGAAAAGCAAACTCGTCAAAGATATCATGACGATGATGAAACATATCGATGCGTATAGCCCTGATGCTCAATCTGCATCGGCGAGCCGCTAATGGGCCGGTTCTCTCAAACAACGTCCGCAGCGGCGGCGGTCCCCCGGCCAACTGCGTCGCCGGCGAGCACAACGCCCGATGAGGCACCGCGGGCCAAGCCCGATAGCTCGGATTCCGGGACACGCCATGCTCAAGTCCTGCTGGATGCAAAGATTCGTGTGCACAACCGTCTCATTGATGAGTTGGATCTGTCCTCGCTCGAAAAGCTAGGGGACTCCGATCTGAAGCGCCAGGTGCGTGCCATCGTCATGGAGATTGTCCGTGAAGAAGGTATGGCGATGTCGTCCGCGGAGATCGGTCTGTTTGCGGATGCTGTGTTCGATGAGATGACCGGATTGGGGCCGATTGAACCCCTTCTTGCCGATGACTCCGTCTCGGATATTTTGATCAATGGGCCGTTTCAAGTTTATGTGGAACGCGGCGGGGAACTCGAATTGTCATCTGTCCGATTTGCGGACAATGCCCATTTGCTTCGTATTTTGAATCGGATTGTCTCGGCCGTTGGCCGCCGCGTGGATGAGAGCCAGCCACTCGTTGATGCGCGTCTGCTGGATGGCAGCCGTGTCAACGCCGCAATCAGTCCAATTGGCATTGGCAAAGCACCGAACTCCGCCAATTTCTCAATTGTGAGCGGTTTCTTTGAGAACTTCCGTATGGAAACCAGTGCACCATCAATGCCGATGTTGAATTTCGTTGTTGGCGCGGTGAAATGTCGTGCGTCCACGGTCATTTCTGGAGGGACTGGGTCGGGTAAGACGACGCTGCTAAATGCTCTGTCCTCGGCGATTTCTCACAAAGAGCGGATTATCACTATTGAAGACGCTGCGGAGTTGCAGCTGCAGCAACCCCATGTTGCGCGTATGGAAACTCGACCACCGAACCTGGAGGGCAAAGGGGAAATCCGCCAAAGAGAGCTCGTCAAAAATGCCCTTCGTATGCGCCCTGACCGTGTGTTCCTTGGTGAGGTTCGTGGCGAAGAGGCCTTTGACATGCTGCAGGCTATGAATACGGGTCATGAGGGATCCATGGCGACCATTCACGCCAACAATCCGAGAGATGCGCTTACGCGTCTTGAGCAGATGGTCCTTATGGGCGGAATGAAGATCTCTGTTGAAGCCATTCGTGGACAGATCGCGTCAGCCGTGAACCTGATCGTTCAGGCGGCACGCCTCTCCGACGGTTCGCGGCGCGTTATGAGCGTTGCAGAGATTGTCGGCATGGAAGGTGATGTCATTCAACTTCAAGAGATCTTCAAGTTCGAGCGAACGCACACAGATGATGATGGGAAGGTCCACGGAAAGTTCGTTGCGACCGGACTTCGCCCCAAATTCCTTGAAGAGATGCAGCGCCGCGGTGTGCATATCCCCGTGGAGACATTTGATCCGCAAAGAGAGTTCTAGACGTCATGCCGGATTTCGTGTCGTCAGAATATTTCACGGACGGGCCAGTGATGGTCTATATTCTGTTATTCGCGTTGGGGTTTCTTATTGTCCAATCTGTGAGCGGATTGTTCTCTCAAGCGAAGATGAATAAACAGCTGAACCGGCGTCTCAAAGCGAAAGAGCGCGCCGGATCAGTGGAACAATTGATCATTCAACTTCGGAAGGAACGCGCGCTCAGTGAGGATGGTGAACTCTCCATGTCCTCAAGGTGGTTCAATCAGCTGGTGACCCGCGCTGCCATACCCTTTGAACCTGGCAGGTGGGCCATGATGGCTGGGCTTGCGGGCTTGTGTGTAGGCGGCGTTCTGTTCCATTTCCTCGGAAACATCATCATTGCGTTGGTCGCGTCCGTCGCCGTTTTCATTGCGGCCCCGATCTATATTCTATCGACACTGGGCAAAAGGCGGACCGCTAAGCTAGCGGTTCAGTTGCCAGATTCATTGGCGGTCATTGTTCGTAGCCTCGAAGCTGGTCACCCGGTGCCGACGGCGATATCCTTGGTTGGAAGCGAGATGCCAGATCCAATCGGGACTGAATTCGGGATGTTGGCAGATGAAATGACCTATGGGTCATCGCTTAAGGATGCTGTGCGGCGTCTGGCTGAAAGAACGTGTTCGCCGGATGTCGATTTGTTTGCTGCAACCATTCGGTTGCAGCAGAAAACCGGCGGTAATCTGGCTGAGCTTCTGAAGTTGATTGCGGCCGCAATTCGTGACCGACAGACTTTACGGTTGAAAGTGAAAGCGGCATCGTCTGAGGGTCGTATGTCGGCACTTATTCTGACGTGCGCACCATTTGTTGTCGGGGGTGGTATGCACCTTATGAACCCGGAATATTATGGCGAAGTCCTTCACCTGGAAGCTGTGCAGTATTGGCTTGGCGGCTTCGTTGTCTGGATGGGCATCGGAAACCTGGTCATGCGCAAGATGATCAACTTCAAGATTTAGGACCCGGATCGTGTTCCAATTGAGTGATCTGTTTATTTTTGGCGCGGCAGTCCTTGTTGCGGGCCTGGGCATGCCGGCAATCTTGTCGATCATTGGATCCGTTCGCCAATCGGAACGCCTTGTTGCCAGGTTAGAGAGTTATAATCGTAATAGAGAGACAGGGCGGCTGGAGCGCCAGACCCAAAAGCCCATGTCTGCGGTATTATCCGAGCTTGGTCGGCGGGCTATGCCGGGCAATGACGAGCAGGTCTCGGCCATTCGGTTTAGATTGATGCGGGCCGGCTTTATTCGCCCGAACGCTGTGTCAATTTATTTTGCGATCCGCTTGCTGGCCGTGATTATACCGCAAATATTTGTCCTACTATCTCTGGGGCATTTGTCCGAGTGGCATCAGTTCGGGCCCATTATTGGATGCGGCGGCTTAGCTCTCGCCGGTCTCATGCTTCCTGAGAAGTATCTGGATATTTGCACATCAAAGCTCGAACAGGAGTATCGGGAAGGGTTCCCCGATATGTTGGATCTGTTGGTGGCTTGTGTCGAGGCGGGGGTCAGTATTGACGCTGCTGTAACGCGCGTGTCGGGCGAGCTGGTAAGCCGTTATCCCAATCTTGCGATGCACTTAAATATAATCGCGTTAGAGTTCCGTGCCGGGCGGAGCAGACATGATGCCTGGCAGAATTTTGCCCAAAGGCTCGGGCTTGATGAAGCGGAGTCCATGACAACCATGCTGCGGCAAGCCGAAGAGATGGGAACGAGTATTGGGGATACGCTGCGGATTTTCTCAAAAGAAATGCGTCAGAAGCGCATGCTGATCGCTGAAGAAAAGGCGCTTGGCTTGTCGGCGAAACTGACGGTTCCGTTGATCGTCTTTGTGTTTCCCGTTGTCATTGGGGTTCTGCTGCTGCCTGCCATTATGAAAATAATGGACACTCTGGCGACTTAGTCTGAATATAATAATTGCCGAGAACAATCACGGCAATTATCATTTCATAGTATTGTCTAGAGAACGCCAAGCATTTCGGCGACGAGCGGATGACGCACGACATCTTCGCCTTGCAGACGCACGACTGCGACATTGTCCATTTGTTCTATTTTCTCGGCGATGGTCGCGAGCCCTGAGAGTTCTGGCAGAAGGTCTGATTGTGCCGGGTCACCGGTGATCACCATGGTCGAGTGCCATCCGAGGCGGGTGAGTAACATTTTGAGCTGCGCATAGGTGCAGTTCTGGGCTTCGTCGATCACAACATAGGCGTTGTTGAGGGTTCGTCCGCGCATGAAGCCAATCGGAGCGATCTCGATAAGGCCTTCTGCGATCATGTCTTTGAGTTGTTTTGGGGACAGGCGATCTGAAAGCGCGTCATAAAGTGGTCTTAGGAAAGGCGCGAGTTTGTCTTCCATGCCGCCCGGCAGAAATCCAATTTGTTCTCCTGCGTCGACTGCTGGCCTCGCCAGTACGATGCGGGCCACCCGTCCAGCTTGTAAGGCTTCTACGGCCGCGCAGATGGCGAGATAGGTTTTACCAGTGCCGGCCGGGCCCAAGGCGGCGACAAGTGGTTGAGCGGCCAGGGCATCCATGAGTTTTGCTTGGTTTTCTGATCTTGGCTTCACCGTTTTGACGTAACGCTGTTCGCGCTTCGGGGCGTGTTGTTGCGGTTTGTCCCTGTCATCGGGGTGCCAGCCACCGTCGAGCGGATAGACATTTTTTCCCATGGCGCGGGCTTCGTCCTCGAAATAGGCCGAAGTATCGAACTGTGCATTCTTCATACGACGCGCAGCTGAGCGTTTACCCATAGGAATCTCCTTGATTTTGGGCAGAAAAAAACCGCGAAGCGGAGAGCGTCGCGGTTACGGATAAGTGGTTGGGGGTGGCGCGGCGTGGCAGCGCGGTGGGCCCAGGCGGCCCAAATCGGTTGTGGCGTCGAGCGCCCATACCATCCCTCCGAATCTGTTGCTGATTAGAGCTTAACAGAGTTAATGAAAAATGAAGCACCGTTCCGCGTAAGCAATGAAAGGTTGGTGATGGCTCTCTTTACACTTGATGAAATGAATCCGGTGGTCCCGGAATCGGGAAATTATTGGGTGGCTGAAAATGCCACCGTCCTCGGCAATGTGGAGCTGAAAGAGAATGCCAGCGTTTGGTTCAATTCAGTTTTACGGGGGGACAATGATCCAATAAGTGTGGGTGAGAATTCGAACGTCCAAGATGGATCTGTTCTGCACACAGATGTTGGATGTCCGCTGACTATCGGGAAGGATGTGACTGTCGGACATATGGTTATGCTTCATGGGTGCACGATTGGGGACGAAACGCTTATCGGCATTGGCTCGACGATCTTGAACCGCGCGCAAATTGGCAAAAATTGCATCATTGGCGCGCATACGCTGATCCCCGAAGGCAAGGTCATTCCCGATGGGTCGCTTGTGATGGGCGCGCCTGGAAAAATTGTAAAAGAGGTTTCTGCGCAGCAGATCATGATGATCAAAGCGTCGGCTCAGGTTTATGTCGATAATTGGCAGCGCTTCAAACCTGGTTTGAAATTGATCGAGGGGTGAGTTCGCTGCGCTCGATAATGTGATTTGGGCCGCCTGCAGGCCGTGCTAGGCGAGCCTCGTTGGTTCTTTGCTCTAAGGAAGGGTTCGTCATGGACGGTTTGATGCATCGTAGGGGATTTCTGGCCACCACAGCCGCGGCGACCGCAATGGCCTTTCAGGTTGACCCTGAGGCCGACGCACAAGCGCCTTTTGGGCCGATTATCGATGAGACAAATTTTGCCCGGCTTGAAAGGGTTGGTGAGAATATCTGGGCGGCTGTTTCCACGCCGATGAATCCCGATGGCTCTTTCAATTCAGAAACGGTTTGCAATGGGGGTTTGGTGGCTGGCACAGATCGTGTCGTCGCGATTGATGGTTTTCTTCAGCCGGCCGGGGCTGTCTGGCTTGCAAATGCCGCTGAAGAGCTCCTGGGACGTCCGGTGACTGATGTCATTGTCACCCATTTCCATGCCGATCATTCTGGGGGGCTGGCCGGCTATCAACGCGGTGCCGAGGGGCCGGAAATTATCGCGACCGAGCGGACACGGCAGCTGATCTATGAGCGGTATGCCGGCCCGGTTCGACCTGTCGAAGGTACGCCGTTTTCTGCCCCCGCTTTGCGCCCCGTTTTGCCAACGCGCATTCTCACCGACGAGACCAAAACAGTGCAGATGGATCTTGGTGGTCGCACGCTGACGCTGGATCCGAAGAAGGGCCATACTCCATCGGACCTCGCCGTGCATGTTGATGATGGTGGCCTTATCTTTGCCGGTGATTTGATCTGGGCCGGGTTCTTCCACAATTATGTTGATGCCATTCCATCTTATTTGACACGATCGGCGAAAGATCTCCTGGCCGATCCCAATAAGACGATCGTGACCGGCCACGGCTATGTCGCCAAGGCAGCTGCTTTTAGCAATTATGTCGACCTGCTTGAGCTGGTTGAGGAGAAGGCCCGCGCCTCTCATACAGCCGGCAAAACTCCAGAAGAAGGGGCCGCTGACTTTGTCGTTCCAGAGAGTCTTGGCGAGTGGATATTGTTCAATCCTCGCTATTATGAAACGGCCTTTGAGGCTTGGCGGCGGGAACTTGATGGGGAAGCTGTCTTCTAGGTCACAGCTTCCGCCCGTGCATTTTCGACAGGATTGGTCTTCGTCTTCTCGGCTAACTCATCCAGAATACGCCGGTGAAGCGCACCTGTGATCGGATAGAACACGATCACCGCCGCGGCGAGCAATGCGACGATTGCCGGGTATAAAAATGCGGCTGTGCGAAGCCCTTCCAGCGAGGTGGCGGTCTGTACCTCATCTGGCACGTATCCGATCAGGCTGAGGTGGAACCCCAACAGGCCAACGCCTATGGCCACGCCGGTTTTTTGTCCGAATGTGCACAGGCTGAAGGCGAGGCCATCGTCTCGCACGCCGCTGCGCCATTCGCCAAACTCCACGGTGTCGGGCACTGTTGACCAAAACATAACGGCAATAGATCCGATGCCGATACCGTTCAGGAAAAATAGCGGCAAGATCTGTTCGGCTGTCTCTGGCGTAAACAAATAGAGATAGAACTGGATTGCGGCGACGCCCAAGACGCCGGTCAGCCAGGCCGTTCTCTTTGAGGTTCGCGCGGCGAGCCAGACCCAGAAGGGTATGGATATTGCCGCTGTCAGCGTTTGTGCGCCCAGCAATGTTCCTGTTTGCGCTTCGGCATCAAGATTATACTTGATGAAGTAGACGATGGTCTTGTTGCCAATGGACATGGCCATCGATGTCAGAAGTATTCCGGCAAACACGATCCACAGAGCGGTATTTGATAGAATGCAGCGCAGCGAGTCCGACAGGGCAGGGCGTTGCAGCCCGACATATGTTTCCTGGCGTTCTTCGGTGGTCAGGAACACGATGACCAAAAGTATGGTGGCAATGCCAGCAAACAGTAGTGCGACAAGTGCCCAGCCGAGTCTTAAATCATCGCCGCCGAACGTCACGGCGAGACTCGGCATCATCACTGTGGCAAAGAGCGCGCCGACAATTGCGCCGAGCATTCTTGCCCCAGACAACTTTGTCCGTTCCTCCGAGTTCGGGGTGAGCGCTGATGTCAAAGAACTGTAGGGTATGCTGACGACCGTGAACATGGTTCGGAAGACGACATGCGCCGCCGCGCTCGCCATCACGATGTGAGACGGAAACAGGATCGGGGCTGCAAACATCAACACAAAACTCGCGCCCATAAAGGGGGCCCCAAAGAGGATATAGGGCCTGAACTTTCCCCATTTTGTTCTTGTTCGTGTGGCGATCATCCCCATGATGGGGTCGGTCACCGCGTCCCAGAGTATGGATAGGCTGAAGATGAGTCCGGCGGTCGTTGGAGCGATGCCAAGGACATCTGTATAATAAATCAGGAGATAGACGCTGAGGCCGGTCCAGAACAGATTGAAGCCGAAATCTCCGACGCCGTAGCCTGCCATGGTTCGAACGGAGAGCCGGTCATGCATTCTGGGTCGCTTTCAAGAGGTTGTCCTGTCATTTCAGTCCAGGGGAATGCTAGTCAGATGTCGGAGCTTTCGGCAAGCCGCAAGTGCGCGAAGAGCATCGCCGGGCCTGCTCAAACGGCCTCAACGTCATCTGAGAGGCTTTGCAGATATGCCTCTGCTGTTTCCAGGTGACGGGTTCGTTTTTCAGCACCCATCTTTCGGACCATCGACACCATCATCGCCCAGCGAGGATTCTTCTCAAGCGCATCGGCATGTCGCCAAATCCATCGCCAGTAAAGTCCATCCCAGATATCGCACCAATCGCCTTTTGGATGATTGCTCATTTTCTTCACATAGGCCGAACCGGAGAAGTAGGGTTTTGTCGTTATAAGACCGCCGTCAGCATTCTGGCTCATGGCGTAGGTGTTCGGCACCATGACCCAGTCATAGGCGTCGACGAACATTTCCATGAACCAGCGATAGATCTCGTCCGGGTCAAATTCGCACAGGAACATGAACCCGCCGAGCACCATTAATCGCTCAATATGATGGCAGTAACCGGTTTTGAGTATACGTTTGATCGTGTCATCGATCGGTCCGATCTGCGTGTTACCTGCCCAGAAACTTCTCGGGATTTTGCGATGGTGGTCCCAATGGTTCGTGGTGCGCATTCGAACCCCCAGATCCTCATAGGTCGCCCGCATGAACTCGCGCCATCCGATGATTTGCCGAAGGAAACCCTCCGCCGAATTCAGCGGTACATCGTGTTGTTTCATATGGGCCAAAACGGCATCTACAACCTGCTGGGGGGTCAGTAGCCCGATATTCAGCATTGGGGTAATGGCGCTATGCCACAAAAGCGTTTCACCCTCGACGATGGCGTCCTCATAGGGGCCAAAGCAATCAAACCGCTGGCACAAAAACTGATCTAGCCAGTTTGCCGCTCCGTCATGGCTCGTTGGCCAATAGAGGTTATCGAGGTCACCATAATGGTCTGCAAACTGTTCATTGATCGAGGTTCGCGCCGCCTCATCAATGTCATCCGGATCAAGTGATTTCAGGGCCGGAATGTCGCCCAGCAGTGCCTTTGGCACCTTCTTGCGATTGGCTTCGTCAAAGCTCCATTTTCCTCCGGTTGGGCTGTCATCGTCCATAAGGATGTCGAACCGGCGTCTTTGAAATTTGTAAAACTCGGCCATAAACCAGCGCTTTTGGCGCGCGCGCCAGGTTTCGTTTTCAATGCGGCTGTTGAGGAACATGGGGCTCGGGATCAGTTCCAGTGTCGTCCCCGCTCGAGCTGTTTGGGCTTTTAAGCGTTTTCCCAGACTAAAATCGACAGGATCGCAGGCAATGACGCTTTTGACACCGTCTTGTGCCAACCGGCCTACGAGATTGGCAAGCGTCGTTTCGCCGGCTTCGTATCCAACGATTTCAACGTTCCAGCCATCATTGCTCAAGCCGTGATAGTAGCGCGCCATCGAGGCACGATGCAGCCACAATTTCTGTTTGTGAAACCGCATCGGATACTGGGCATCACCAAAAAACAGGGGATCTTCAACAAGCACAATACGCCGCGGATGCTTCGCCAGACCAGGGTGTGCCGCAAACAATTGATGGGGAAAGATGAGAAGTGCCGTTGTCATTGGTGGCCAAGCTAGTTCGGCGTTTGTTACCGACAAGACTGTCCTTCGACTGTCAGAACGACGGCCATATCTCTTGCACCAAAGCATCGGCGCGCCTATACAGCGCCACGCCAATCTTCGATTTGCGGTCGATCAATCAATTGGTTGGGTAGCTCAGCTGGTTAGAGCGCAGGACTCATAATCCTGAGGTCGAGAGTTCAAGTCTCTCTCCAACCACCAGATTTCACAAGACATCCTCACAATGTGTTTTGGGGCGGTCCGGTGGTTCCAATTCGAATGATCATCCTCTAGACACACTCTCGCACTGGCCCCGTAGCTCAACTGGATAGAGCACCGGACTTCTAATCCGACGGTTGCAGGTTCGAGTCCTGCCGGGGTCGCCAGTGTCCTCTCCGACATCGACTGTGAGAATATGTGATATAATCAGCCCATACTCCAAGCGACTGTCGTGAAAAATAGGACAATGGTGATATGGACAAATTCAACGGCTTGAGAGCGTTCAAAAGTGTGGTCGAGGAGGGAAGTTTTGCCGCAGCAGCCCGCGCGATGGGGCTGTCGCGGTCACAAACCAACAAGCTTGTCATTGCGCTGGAAGAGGCTCTTGGCGTCCAGCTGTTCAGCCGATCGACGCGTCATGTCGCGCCGACCAGCGAGGGGCTTGCCTTTTATGACCGCGCCCGTCGCATTCTGGACGATTTGGAGGATGCCGAGCGGGCCCTGTCGGAGACGAAGAGCGCGGCTGTTGGACGGCTTCGCATCAGCACGCCCTTGTCTCTTGGTCGACTGAATTTCTCTGCAATTGTCGTTGGGTTCATGGCGGATCACCCGGATCTGGAGGTTGACCTGGTGCAGGAGACGCGCCTGATCGATCCCATCGCCGAGGGCTTTGATTGTGTCATACGCATTGCGACCCCTGATGAAGAAACACATCTTGTCGACCATAGGATTGCGCCGGTGGAATATGTGACCTGTGCGTCCAGATCATATCTTGAGGCAAGGAGCGTTCCATCTCACCCGCAGGACCTTAAGGATCATGCGCTGTTGCACTATCCTGGCTCGAACAATTCCCGGTCTTGGCAATATTCAGGTGCCGATGGTCCCATTACGCTGGCGGTGAAGCCGATCATGATCGCAAACAATCTGGAGGCAATCCGTGAAGCGGCCTGCGGTGGCATTGGCATCGCGACCTTGCCGCGATATGCCATACAGGCTGAACTTAACAGCGGCGATATGGTCTGCATTCTGCCTGCTTTTGGGTTGCCGGGGTTTATGTTGCAGCTGATCTATCCGCCATCACGGCATCTGTCTGCCAAGGTGCAGCTGTTCACGGACTATCTAACCAACCATTTTTCAGATGGCATCGCTGTCGGTGCCAGTTAGCTACCCATTCCGGTATTGTTTGCTTATCTCATCTGCCGACTGACAATTCGTGCTCGATCAATACTAAGGTGTTCTCAGATCTAGGCCTTGACCAGTCCAATCTCGCGGAGGCGCTCCATCAAATAGTCATTTGCTGTAATGGCCGGCATTGGAGGCTTGTCTCCAATGCAGGACTTCAGTGGATCGATCAGCACGTCGGATTCAAAGTGGAGAAAGAAGGGGGTGGAATATCTTGCATGACCGGACCGCTCCGTGGACGGATTGACGACACGGTGGGTGGTCGATGGCAGGACGCCATTGGTCAGGCGTTGCAGCATATCACCGACATTGATGACAAGAGCGCCAGCAGGTGGATTTACCGCCAGCCATTCACCGGAGCGGTGCTTGACTTCAAGGCCCGCTTCCTCAGCCCCGAGGAGCAGGGTGATGACATTGATGTCTTCGTGGGCACCGGCGCGCACTGATCCTGGCGGCGGCGGTGTGTCCTGGGCTGGATAATGCAGTAGGCGGAGGATCGAGTTGCCGTCATCGACGCGCGCCGTAAACCATTCTTCTTCAAGGCCAAGATGAATGGCGACGCCGCGGAGAAGGTCTTGGCCGAATAGGTCTAGCTCGTCATAGAGATTCCGGGTGGCTTCGTCGAATCCCTCGATCTCGAACACGGAAGGTGTGGGCAGCATGCTGTCGGGCAGAGGGTCGCCGCCCGGGCGCTCGATCCTGCCCGTATGCCAAAACTCCTTAAGGTCGGCTTGTTTTCGGCCCTTGGCGTTTTCCGTGCCGAATGGCGTATAGCCACGCTGACCGCCCAGATCGTCACTATAATAGGCGCGCTTTTTGTCGTCCGGTAGGGCGAAGAAGTCCTTGGTCCGCGCCACTGCCGTATCGATAATTGCCTGTTCAAGGGGGTGTTCGGTGATCACAGCAAAGCCGGTTTCCCGGAACGAGTGTCCAAGCCGGTCAGCGAAGGCCTGTTTGTCGGTTCGCCAGAGCGAGAAGGGGATCGGTTCAAAATAATCGGTCATGCTCCCCTTTTACGACGATATGGCGGGGAGGAAAATGCTGGAGGCTCGATTTTTCGCTTATGGTTAACAGCCATCCTGACAGGGTTAACACTCCCGGGGGGGACCGGGTCTTCCGTTAACCATACGACAAATCTTGGCGGGCATCCTTGCCTTGTCGCTGGAGTTCCCAGCGGCGGACATGATGGGTTCTGGGCATAAGAGACCGACAAAGGGTCCGGCCGTCTGGAACGGGTGTAGAAAGGGAAGACGAATGCCTTATGCTGACGGTGCTATAGAGTTGCCATGTGCGGGTCTTGATGCAGATTCGCGCCATGAAGATCTCTATCAAATGGGTCTGATCTATTCGACAGGTCAGGGCGTTGCCGAAGATCTCGTTGCGGCGCACAAATGGTTTAATCTTGCGGCCTTGAAAGGCAATGAAGACGCAAAGCTTCAGCGCAAGGAACTTGCCGATATGATGAGTTCTGAAGAGCTTGCAGATGCGCTGAAAGCTGCGCGCGAGTGGCTCAGCCTTATGAACTAGGCGGATACGCCAAGGGTCAATTCGGGCTTGAGTTTCGCCAGCGCTTTGAAGGCCTTGTCCGGCAGGGTCTCCGCAGGTACCAAACTCGTATGGATTCCGAACACGATCGCCTCTGACTGCGGCAGGCGTCTCAAGGTTTGTCGTTCCACGCGAACCCAGCGCGGGAGATCAGCCTTAATAGGGCGGGCCTCGTTCTCTCGTCTTGGCTGATGCAAGTCGGGGTCGGTGTAGATCAGCGTGTTACCCCGCATCAGCACCGTGCCAGGTTGCAGCATATAGAAGATACGCTCCAATCGCAGCGCCAATCGGTTATCGAACGCGTCAACTGGGCCATGGA
>JBCBUY010000008.1:0-65184 GCA_039817885.1 Pseudomonadota bacterium
ATTGGAGACCTGAACACAGCCCTGAGCGCGACCCATCGCGAAGGCGCAGCCGAAGCGGGGGTCAAACAAAACAGCCCTGAGCGCTTTCGAACGCCCGGAAATCGATCCGGTGGATCGATTTCAGTGAGAAAGGCTCCGGCAGGGGCTTCCATGGAATGCGCGAGCATTCCGGGAACAATTAAAGACTCGCCTGCCTCATGTGAGCGCCAAAGGCGCGATACGGAGGCAAACAAAACGCCTCACCCCTCTCCCAAGAGCATCCGCACATGATCTTCAAGCCCGTGCTGGCGGAGACGTTTGGTGCGTTCGACCAGCAAGATGCGGCGGAGGCGCTGATAGGCCTCGTCCAGATCATCATTGATGATGCAATAGTCGTAACGTCGCCAATGTCGGATCTCGGCCTTTGCGTCTTGCATCCGACGGGCAACAAGTTCCGGCGTGGAGCCCTCCCGGGCCGACAATCGCTCCTCGAGCGCCTCGATACTTGGCGGCAGCACGAACACCGAGACACAATCATTCGGCATCTGGTCATGCAGCGCATCGGCCCCCTGCCAGTCGACATCGAAGAGAACATCGAGCCCGGCCTCAAGCTTTTGCACCGTATCCGCCCGCGGCGTCCCATAATAATGGTCGAAGACTTTCGCCCATTCGAGGAACCCTCGATCACCAATCATGGATTGGAACGCTGGTGTCGAGCGGAAGTGATAATCGACGCCATCGGTTTCATTCGGCCGCGGCGCTCGCGTCGTGACTGAAACGGACAGGGCGACGTCAGCAAATTCCTTCATGAGCATACGCGACAGCGTCGTCTTTCCGGCCCCGGATGGACTTGAGATGACGAGCATCAGTCCGCGCCGGATGTCCTCGCCTGTCTGCGTCTCACTCGACATTCGCCGCTTGCTCCTTGAACTGATCGATCACTGCTTTGAGGCCAAGGCCCGCATTCGTCAAATCGAGGCTCGCAGACTTCGAGCAAAGCGTGTTCGCCTCGCGGTTCATTTCCTGGGCCAAAAAGTCGAGTTTGCGGCCAATCGGACTGCCGGCAACAAGATGTGCCCGACCTGTATCAATGTGCGCAGAAAGGCGGTCGAGTTCTTCGCGGATATCGGCTTTCGCCGCACTCAGCGCTGCTTCGGCCGCCAGACGCTCAGCATCGATATTTTCCTCAGCATCCAGCTCTTTCAAGCGCGCCATAAGTCGATCCTTCAAGAGTTTTGGCTGCTCGCCGGCAAGATCCGAGGCCTCGCCGTGGAGCTTCGTCATTTGATCGAGAAGGTCGGTCAGCATGGTATGAAGGGCCTCACCCTCCGCTTTGCGGGCCACAACAAGTTCATCAAGCGCCGTTGTGAGGCTATCGCTCAGCTGGTCGATGATTTGGTCATCCTGCCCGATGGCGCGGAGGGTTTCACCTGCCGAACCACCCGATTCCTGGACGGCGCGCGAGGCCATCAATGTCGCCAGGGCTGGGCCATCCGGCGCTGCTCCGGTTCGGGCTTCATAGGCAGCCGCCATTGTATTCAGCGCTACTTCATTGAGGCCCGTGTCCGATGCGGCGGCAAGATCAAGGCGCAAAGCGACCTGGAGATTGCCCCGATTTATCCTCGCCGACGCGCCTGACTTTATAATGCGTTCAAGACTGTCGAGGCCGTTCGGAATGTTAACACGCACATCCAATCCACGCCCATTCACGGATTTGGTTTCCCAGACCCATGAGCCCCAGTCCGCTTCGCCGGCGGAGCGCCCGAAGCCTGTCATACCTGAAAGTCGATTGGTCAAATCAGTTTGCCCGTTCTGCCGCGATGCGTTCTCGCTCGATTCGGCGGTAGGCGGCGACATTGCGATTGTGCTCGGCGAGGGTTTTCGCAAAGGCGTGCCCGCCCGTGCCATCGGCAACAAAGAAGACATATTCTGTATCTGCAGGCTGGAGAACGGCGGCGATCGCGTCCCTTCCGGGATTACAGATCGGTGTCTTCGGCAGCCCGTCGATCTGATATGTGTTCCAGTCGGTGACCCTATCAATCTCGGAGCGGTAGAGCGTGCGACGCTGGCCAGCCCGGTTGTAAAGCGGTTCGCCACGGGACACCCCGTAGATGATGGTCGGGTCGCTTTCGAGGCGCATGCCGCGCTTCAACCTGCCAACAAAGACACCGGCCACCTGGTCACGCTCGTCTGGCTGTCCGGTTTCCTTCTCGACAACGGAGGCAAGAATGATCGCGTCTTCTTTCGTGTCGAACGGTAGGTCTGCCTGGCGACCGGGCCAGAGCTCATCAAGAATGCCGGTCTGGGCCTCCTTCATGATGGCGATCAGTTCTGTTCGAGTCATGCCCCGACCAAACAGATATGTGTCTGGCAGAAGCGAGCCCTCAGGCGGCGGAGTTGATGGAAGGTCACCGGTCAGGATCTCATTTGCCTCAATCAATCGGAGAATCTGCGCAACTGTAAGCCCTTCTGGAATCGTAATTCGATGGAGCACCGCTGCGCCCGAAATCAGGAGTGCCTTGATGTCAGCCAGGCTCGCCTCGGCAGGAATTTCGTACTCTCCGGCCTTTGCACTCGCGCTTTCGCCATCAACGCGGAACGCAACTCGCAAAAGTCTGGCATCGGTAATCAGGCCGGCAGATTCGAGATTGCGGGCGATGGTGCTGAGGCCCTCACCCGGAGCGACGACAAAGGTTTGCGCTGACATTGCAGGGCCCGGTTTGGCGATTTCACTTTGGAACCAAAACCAACCGGCAATCGCCGCTGCGACCGCCAGGACACCGACAAGACAGACTATGGAAAGAAGGGCTCTAACGAGCGCCATGACAGTGTTTCTCCGCCCTAATGCCCGCTAGTCTAATGAGTTCGCGTGGAGAAAGAAGCCCCTTCTTGCGGCTGCTATGCGCGTTGGATTTAGCGGGCGCGACTCGGGCCGAGAAGAATACGGTTCATATTGGCTCCAGGCTGAACGCTCAAGCCGAGGAGATATGTGGTCAGAACCGGGATTCCACCGAACAGAAACAGCGGCGAAACGGCCAACGCCCACGGTTTGAAATCATTTCGCCACATCATCCATGCCGTCGCCAGAGTGAGAAACCCAAAGAAGTCCAGATTAAACTGTCCCTGCCAATTCATGGCGGCGATATCGGTGAAGAAGGTCTCGAAGCCATCAAATCCCCGATCGAGGAGGAGCATACCGGTATAGATGAGAAGGGTTGCGAGAAGTACGGCGAGAAGGATCCGGAAAGCGGTCATGATTTAGGCTCCTGATTGACAAAAAACGAAATTAGACAAGCGGCACCGACGCCCCAGAGAATGGTGCCCCCTGCTCCGGCGACCATGGGCAGGCTGCCACCGTAAATTTGCGGCAACCAGGCCAAGGCAAGCCCGTCGCAAAGAGATGCCGTCGCAATGAGGACCGATGTTGCAAGAACCAGCTGATTTCGGGCAATCCCCGCCAATGGCATGAGCGCGAACAGAAGCGCAGGTGTCGCTAGAACAATGACGGCATACATGATGAGACGCGCTGAACCATTATATGCTCCGACCCCGCCGAGCCATGCGAGCAGAACGCCAACGGCGTACCAGGTGACAATGCCGACAATGGCAAGCCTGATGATCTGGTTTCGGCTCAGCGGCGCATGACGGGGCGATGGCGATGTTGTGTGAGTTTGGTCAGCCATGGCGATATCCATTTTGTAGCACTTGCTACATGTATACATATGTGTAGCAGGCGCTACAAGAGGGCATGGCCAAAAAAGATGTTCAGCGGGGTAAAGCCCTTGAAAAGATCCAGGCGCATCTGCTGGAAACGGGACTTGCAGAAACCGGCGTTCGGCAATTGGCCGCCGCCGCCAATATCAGCGACCGGATGCTGCTCTACTATTTTGAAGACAAGACGGACGTCTTGGCTGCAGCCCTATCGAGCATCTCTGCCAAGGTGGTGATGACCTTGAGCATGGCTGTTCCGAGCGACGCAAAAATGTCCCCAGCTGAGCTGATCACAACCGCCGCAGCGCTTACGCGTGGGGACGCCATGGGCCCGGAAATGCGTTTGTTTGTCGAGTGTGTGGCGGCCGCGGCCCGCGGAGAAGCCCCCTATGAAGCGATCGCGAAGCAAATCATGGAGGGGTTTCTGATCTGGGTCGATGCGCATCTCGATATCGAAGATGAAGGAGAGCGAAGGGCTACGGCTGCAATGCTGCTCGCGCTTATTGACGGCATCGCCCTGCTGGAAATCTGCACCGACGAGGCGCGAGGGGATCTTGCGGTAAGGGGCGCTACGACCTGGTTAGACTAAATCGAACTAGACGTCGGTCAGCCCAGCGGCTTTCAGCGTCTTCCAGGCCCGGATTACACGGGCCAGCTTGTCCTCCGACGATCTGTCGCCGGCATTGGAATCCGGGTGGAACCGGCGCACATATTCGGCGTAGCGGGCGCGAATATCTGCGGTTGTTGCATTTTCGTCGAGATCCAGCTCGTTCAAGGCGCGAACTTCGAGGCGTGTTCGGCCACGTTTGCGCTGGCGTTCAGCGCTTCCTACGCCATCTTCGAAGACTTCTCGGCCCCGCCAATGCTTCGGATCGTGCATCTTGGCCGCTTTTTTACCCATCGGGCCGGAGCCAAACTTCCAGGTTTGCTTATGGCCATGGCGGGCTGCGTCGTTGAAATCCTTGATTTCGTCTTCGGTCATACCGTCGAAAAAATTCCAACGTTTATTGTATTCTGCCGCATGGCGTTGGCAGAAATAGTAGAAGCCACCGCCATGTTTTGGTGATTTATGATCGCCGGCGAGATCGCAGCCTTTGTATTCACAGGTGCGCGTTTCCTGTGCACGCGCACGGGAGGTATCCTCCGTCGGCGGCTTAACCCGGATGTCCTTAAACTTGACGCGATAATCAAAGGCTTCACTCATGGGCGCAGAACATGGTCCGAAACAATTAACGAGACAAGAATTGACACGCAGAGAAACACGAATCCGTGATCTTTTGACCAAAGCTTTTGCACCAGATTTGCTTGAAGTGATCGATGATAGCGCACGCCATGCCGGTCATGCAGGTGCGCGCCCGGAAGGCGAGACGCATTTCAATGTGCGAATCATCGCCGCAGCCTTTGAAGGCATGAGCCGCGTTGAAAAACAACGTGCCGTAAACACTGCACTTTCCGAGGAATTTGAAACTGGCCTCCATGCGCTATCGATCAAGGCCGACGCGCCGTGATCGTATGGCCGACGGATGGTCTGAAGGCGCGCGCAGGCTCTCAGTTTGACACCCACTTTTGACGCGGTGGGTGTTTGAGGGGATCGCACGGGACAGAGACGTTTGGGGCTGGCTGGGCGCTATAGGCACTTTTCCATAAAGAACCTGGGTAACCAAACACCAGACACGTCGACGGTTTCTGGCTTGACGATATTGAACCCGAAATGCCCAAAGGCCTGAAATGCATGCAGGCTTGCATGGGTCGATAGCCGCCGGACACTGTTCGCCCGAGCCTGGAATTCGACGGCTTCATAGAGCGTCCGAAAGACACCCTGCCCCTGCCATTGGGGCGAGATGTACGCAAAATCTATGTAACCTGTTCCGTCCAGGGTCATGAGCCCCACTCTTGAGCTTTCAATCTCTGCGACCCAAACGGCCGCATTCCCAAAACGATCTGCCATTGCATCCGCGCTTCGCGGTGCTGGCGACCAAGCCCGTCGCTGTTCGTGTGTATAACGCACTGCGCCGTCATGAATGGCCGCATGGACAAGTTCGCCGAGCGACTCGAAGTCCATCGAGTTTCCTCTACGGATATTGATTTCCTCAGCCATTGCGTGCACCCCTCACCGCGTTTTTGAACCGCGCTTTAAGCCGAGGACCCCCTCATATGACAAGCCCCGACGCCGCCCGCCCCCGACGCTCCTGCCTTTACATGCCCGCCGACAAGCCGCGCGTCTTGGAGAAGGGAAAGAGCCTTCCTGCCGACGCCATCATCTTCGATCTTGAAGACGCTGTAGCTCCCGAGGCGAAAGATGCGGCCCGAACCGGTGCCTTTGAAGCCGTGAGCGAAGGCGACTATGGCGCTCGAGAGAAGATCATCAGAATAAATGGCCTCGACACCGAATGGGGTCTCGACGATCTCAAAGCAGCCGTTGCGGCCAATCCGGACGGTATACTCGCACCGAAAGTGATCGGCGGCGAAGATATCGATCGCCTCAACGATGCTTTGAGTCGCGCCGGTGCCCCAGACACCCTCGCGCTTTGGGTCATGATCGAAATGCCGAAAGCGATCTTGAATATCCAAGACATTGCCGAAGCGGTTGGTCGGACGCGGCTGACGGGTTTTGTTATGGGCACGAATGATCTGGCCAAAGAGTATCGTGCTGTTGCGACGGCGGACCGGCTGGCATTTCAAACGGCTTTTGGTCTGACGCTGGCTGCCGCGCGGGCCTATGACCTCCTCGCGATTGACGGCGTTTATAACGACATTCAGAACACCGATGGCTTGAGAGCCGAATGCGAACAGGGCCGTTGTCTTGGTTTTGATGGCAAGACGCTGATCCACCCTGCGCAGATCGATATCACCAATGACGTCTTCTCTCCCGCCGATGACGATGTGTCCCAAGCACGAGATGTGATTGCGGCGTTCGCCGAGCCGGAGAATGCTGGCAAAGGTGTCATCAAAGTGAACGGCAAGATGACAGAGCTTCTGCATTTGGAAGAAGCGCGGCGCATTGTTAGTGTTGCCGACGCGATTAAATCCATGACAAGGGCGTGATTTTGCGGCCGTCCCCGTTGCCCGTCAGTACGGACGCCCTATAGCTCTTTCTAGAGAGAGTTGGAGGGCGTCCATGCGCAAACATTTTATTGCACTTTCCGGTCTGCTGATTGCGGCCGCCTGCGGGGATCGTTCTGTCGAGCTTCCGCCGCCCGTCGAAGACCCTGCGTCCACACGTATCATCGATCAGGGGCTTCTCGTCGGCTTCACCCATCAAGAAAACCCAGCGCATGTGTGGTTATCAATCCCCTATGCCGCGCCACCTGTCGGCGACCTGCGCTGGCGTGCACCGCGCGTGGGCCCGACTTGGGAAGGGTCGCGAAAAGCGCTGAATGAAGCTCCCTGGTGTCCCCAGGTTCGCGGCAGCCTTGACGACGGCTCCAGCGCCGACGCCATTCCGCTCGGCGAAATTATGGGACAGGAAGACTGTCTCTATGTGAATATCTATGCGCCCATCATGGCCTCTGCGACGGCGGAGGATGCGGAACTTCCCGTGATGATGTGGATCCATGGTGGATCAAATGTCTGGGGGCGCGCGGAACAATATGATCCCTCAAAGTTGGCGGCTGAAGAGAATGTCATCGTCGCCGTGATCCAGTATCGGCTTGGACCGCTTGGCTGGTTTGCGCATGAACGCATCCGGGAGGATGCTGCGAACGAAGATGATCGAAGCGCCAATTTTGCGATCCTCGACCAGATCGCCGCCTTGGATTGGTTGAAACAGAATGTCTCCTCCTTTGGCGGTGATCCGGACAATATTACCATATTCGGCGAGAGCGCGGGCGGGCATGATGTGGTGAGTTTGCTCGGCAGTCCGCGCGCCACTGACAAGTTTCAGAAAGCGATTATCCAGTCCGGCAGTTTTCGTTCGGTGAGCCTGGAAGACGCTGAATTTG
The DNA here is from genome assembly GCA_039817885.1 of Pseudomonadota bacterium. Lineage (GTDB taxonomy): Bacteria > Pseudomonadota > Alphaproteobacteria > Caulobacterales > Hyphomonadaceae > CALLCD01. Next base: position 7,632 of record JBCBUY010000008.1, read on the forward strand.
GCGGAGACCGCGCCGCCGGTCCGATTGCGCGGAAACTCGTCGGCGAAGACGTCACGGCGGATGCCTTGCGCGCTGTGTCCGTCGATGCGCTTTTCGGTGCCTATGGGGAAAATCTCGACACTGAGGAATGGGATCCGCCACGGATTATCGAGGATGGTATTGTCATTCCAGAAGGCGGTTTGCAGGCGGCCTTTGGCAATCCAGAGACATTTAATGCCGTGCCGATCATCTCCGGTACGAACAAGGATGAAACGAAGCTGTTCAATCTGCTGCAGCCGGAGCTCGTTCGGTGGCGGTTCGGCCGGATTCCTCGGGCACGCAACCGCAATGTCTATAATGCGGTGGCTGAATATCAGAGCCGCATGTGGCGGGTAAGCGCGGTCGACGACCCACTAAATGCGATGGCAGCAGGTGGGCATAATGACATTTATGCCTATCGTTTCGACTGGGATGAGGCGGGTCGGGCCTGGGGAGCCGATTTCGCTGAATTGTTCGGGGCCGCCCACGGCCTGGAGATCCCGTTCGTATTCGGTCAGTTCCGGTTTCTTGGCGACGCCGACAAATGGGTCTTTACGGAGAAGAATGAGCCGGGCCGATTGGCACTGAACGATGCGATGATGGCCTATTGGGCCGAATTTGCCCGCACGGGCGCGCCGGGCACAGGGGGTACGGCGACTCTGCCGGAATGGTCCGCCTGGTCGCAGGACGCTGGGTCTGAGAATATCATTCTGTTTGACAGCCCGGACTCAGGTGGCCCCCGCATGGTGGCGAGCCAGGAGAGCGCGAAAGGTGTCTCGGAAGACCTGTTCGCTGATCCACGACTGACCACCTCCGATATAACGTGCCAGGTCTATCTTGCGACGGTCTATTGGCATGAGGATCTTGAGGCGCATGACGCCGAGGGGTGTCTGGAAACCACAACGGCCCTGTCCACGGAGTGATGCATAATGACCTATATTCTAATTCATAATACTGGCTGCGGCTCATCGAAAAAGGGACTGGCCCTTCTCCAAGAAAACGGCGTCGAGCCTGAGATCAGGAAATACACCACCGCCGCAGGACGCCTCAGCGTGGACGAACTGAAAGACATCGCAAAGAAGATGGGCGGCGTTAGTCCTCGTGAGTTCATGCGGGAAAAAGATGCTGAAAAAGTTGGCTTGTCTGCATCTGCAGACGACGCTCAAGTGTTCGCGGCCATGGCGGACAATCCAAAACTGATTCAGCGGCCGATAGGGATCAATGGCGATAAGGCGGTCCTTGGCAGACCGAATTCGAAATTGCTGGAAATTCTCTAATTTTCGCCCCAGATCGGTCAAATTTCATCTATTTCCCAAGCTAGGTCTTAAGTGTGCCGGCGCATAGTGCTGCCCTGTTTGGGAGCTGAGCCATGCTTGCCACATTGATTGCAGGTACTTTTTTCGTCGCTGCCGCGGGCTTCGCCTTCGGTGTGCCGATGATGGTGTTTGGCCCACGTATTGTGCTTGGACGGCTCTCTCAGAAGCCTGGTGGTCGGTTCATGCTGGGCAGTTTCGCGACCCTTGCGATCGCCATTGTCCTTGCGCCCTTCACGATTGACCCCTTGATTTCTGCCGGCGAGATCGCGCAGATATCGGCGGAAAATTTCAATCGCCTGGGCTGGCGCATCTAAACTTTGAGGTGCTGGGCGCGGGCCAAGCTAAGGTCCGATCGCAGCCATGAAATCCTTTGCCGGGAATTACTTTGAAGACTTCTATGTCGGTATGGAAATTGTCCATGCCACACCTCTGACAATAAGCGAGGGCGACATCTCGCTGTATCGCGCCCTGACGGGCAGTCGCCACGCGATGTTCTCGTCGGATCCGTTTGCCAAGGCGAATGGGTGCGACCGCACGCCTATCGATCCGCTCCTCGCCTTTCATGTTGTCTTTGGCAAAACAGTGCCGGACATCTCTCTCAACGCTGTTGCCAATCTCGGCTATGCGGAGGGCCGTTTCCCGGTTGGTGTACATCCGGGCGACACATTGCGAGCGGTCTCGAATGTGATTGGCGTGAAGCAAAACTCCAACGGCAAGACAGGTGTCGTCTGGGTTCGGACACGTGGGCTGAACCAGGCCGATGAGGACGTGATGAGTTATGTGCGCTGGGTCATGGTGCACAAACGCGATGCGAGTGTGCCCGCGCCGGAAGCAGTCATTCCAGACCTTTTGGATGCTGTGCCGGCATCGGAATTTGGGACAGATTGGTCCTATGCCAATTGGGATGATGCACTGGCTGGATCTCCCCACCGCTACGACGATTACGAGATCGGTGAAAAGATCGACCATGTTGATGGCATGACCGTGGAGGAAGCCGAGCACCAGATTGCGACACGGCTTTATCAGAACACGGCAAAAGTGCACTTCGATGCCCATGCCCAACAGGCGAGCCGATTCGGGAAGCGGCTGATTTATGGCGGTGTCGTCATCTCAATCGCGCGGGCACTGTCCTTCAATGGGCTCGCCAATGCCGCCGAGATGATTGGCATTAATGCCGGAACCCATGCTGGCCCTCTGTTTGCCGGTGATACCGTTTATGCGTGGTCTGAAGTGCTGGACAAGGCGGAGCTGACCGATAGCGTTGGAGCGCTTCGACTTCGGCTCGTGGCCGCGAAGAACCATCCTTGCGGAGACTATGTGCTTCGAGGTGAAGATGGGAAGTATCATCCCGACGTGCTTCTGGACTTTGATTACTGGGCGGCCATCCCGCGATAAGTCGGAACCAATTGCATGAGCTTCACCTCCCCCATTGATGGTCTCGCCGCGGTCGCGCTGGCCCTGGCCGTTATTCTGTCGGCCATCGTGTCCCTCATCACGTCATCTGTAAGACGAGAGGCGGTGAGACAAGGTCAGGCCACGGCCCAGGCGCTCTGTGAATTGACGGGCATCCTCGACCCGAAGGCGCTACAAGACGTGTTCGGCCCGCCAGATATGGGACGGGTTTGGCGACGTGTAACACTTCCACAAGTTATGCAGGCGCGCATGCCCATGGGACACCTTATCAGTGGGCAAGGCGTCGATATTGCCTGCATTATTGTCGCCGTTTTGTCATTTATTTCAGACCATATTCTGGTTGGCCTTGCCCTCACCTTGGCGGTAAGCGTTCAAGCGGTTGGTTGGATTATGGCGACACGCCTGCCGAAGTAGAAACCTCATTAGGCGAGGAGGATCATGACGCTTTCGCGCAAACTGACGTCCGAGGCGCTCGGCACGCTCATACTGATTTCTACTGTCATCGGATCGGGCATTATGGCCGATCGTCTGACCGACGATGTGGCGCTGGCGCTATGGGGGAACACAGCAGCCACCGGAGCGATTCTTGTTGTCCTGATACTGATTTTCGGTCCAATTTCTGGCGCGCATTTCAATCCTGCCGTGACGCTCGCTTTTCGCATCAAAGGAGACATCTCAAATGAGCTCGCCGGTGCCTATGTCGCTGTGCAAATTATCGGTGGGCTTATGGGGGCTATTCTGGCTCATCTCATGTTCGACGAAGCGCTGATCCAGATATCGACGACGTCCCGGTCTGGTGTTGCCCAATGGGTCGCGGAAGGTGCGGCGACATTTGCTTTGATCGCTGCCATTCTGGGCGCTGTGAGATTTAAGCCTGAGGCTGTGCCCTATGCGGTGGGCCTGGTGATCACGGCTGGATATTGGTGGACGGCCTCCACCAGCTTTGCCAATCCGGCCGTTACCATTGCCCGCATGTTTACCGACACATTTTCTGGCATCCGTCCGGCCGATGCGCCCGCCTTTATCATCGCACAGTTGATCACAGCGGCTTGTTTGACACCGTTTCTCCTTTGGCTGTTTGCGGAGGAAAAGGACATTGAGGAGGATGCGCACTGATGTCGTCCTTGCCTGTTACCCACGCTCCTAGCCTTGAGCAGATTCCAGATGTTACGCACGGTTTTTTCGGCCGGCGGGGCGGCGTCTCGACGGGCATATACGACAGTTTGAATGCTGGGATCGGATCGAATGACGACATTGAGGATGTCTTTGAGAACCGTCACCGAATTGCAGCTGCTATCGGTGCCGACGGCAAACGCCACCTGCTCTCTTGCCACCAACATCATTCGGCGGACGCCCTCTTGGTCCGCGCGCCTTTCGAAGAGCGCCCCAAGGGTGATGCCATGGTTTCCAAAGTGCCGGGGCTAGCGCTCGCAATTATGACGGCGGATTGCGTGCCTATTCTGTTCGCCGACCCCCAAGCACATGTCGTCGGAGCGGCCCATGCCGGCTGGAAAGGCGGTCTTGGTGGCATCGTTGAAGCAACAATCGAGACGATGGAAGCCATCGGGGCCGAAGCTGGCCGCATCATCGCAGCGATCGGCCCGGCGATCGGTCAGGCCTCTTACGAAGTTGGGCCGGAGTATCGCGACCGCTTTGTTGCAGACAACCCGATAAATGACCGGTTCTTCCGGACAGGTCTGGGTGACCGCCTGCATTTCGACATTCAAGGTTTTGTCCGCGCCAAGCTGGCAAGATCCGGCGTGTCACAGATCGACGTGATCGCGGACGATACTTGCGCCCTGGAATCGACCTATTTTTCCAATCGTCGGCGGCATAAATCTGGCGAACCAGACTATGGCCGAAATGCATCAGTCATCATGCTGAAGGATGCCTGACTGCAAGAAATCGTTTCGGCAGCGTTGCGACTCGCAGGGAGTTGCTCTTAAAGCATCGTGAAACGAGCTGCTGCGGGGCTAACTCATGAAACTGCTGACCTGTAATGCCAACAGGCCACTCGCCGCAGCGATTGCAGATTATCTTGATGCGCCGCTGACCGAAGCCGACGTCAAGACCTTCGCAGACAAGGAAATTTTCGTCCGCATCAACGAAAATGTTCGCGGTGAGGACGTGTTCGCCATACAGTCAACGGCCTATCCGGCGAATGACCATCTGATGGAATTGCTGATCTGCATAGACGCGCTGAGGCGGGCATCCGCCAGACGCGTCACTGCGGTTATCCCCTATTTCGGCTATGCCCGGCAAGATCGCAAAACCGACGGCCGAACGCCGATTTCAGCGAAGCTGGTCGCCAATCTGATCTCGACCGCTGGCGCAGACCGCGTGCTGACAATGGATCTCCATGCCGGGCAAATCCAGGGCTTCTTCGATATCCCGACCGATAATATGGTCGCCGGACCGGTGATCCTGAAAGACATACGCGAGCGTTATAATGGCGACGAGTTGATCGTGGTGTCTCCGGATGTCGGGGGCGTTGTGCGCGCACGCGGTCTGGCACGCCGCCTGGGACGCGACCTTGCGATTGTCGACAAGCGCCGACCGGAAGCCGGCACGGCTGAAGTGATGAACATCATTGGCGACGTCAAAGGCCGGCGATGCATCATGATCGACGATATTTGTGATTCCGGCGGCACGCTGTGTGAGGCGGCCGCGGCCCTTAAGGAAGAAGGGGCGACGTCCGTTGCGGCCTATGTGACACATGGTGTGCTGTCTCCGAAAGATGGCAAGCGTGCTGTGGAGCGCATAGAGGCTTCTGTTCTTGACGAGCTTGTGATCTGCGACACGATCCAGCCGCGAGATGAAGATTTCGAATCGGACGCACTGCGCGTTCTTAGCGTTGCCCCGCTACTCGGAGAAGCCATCCGGCGAATAGCGAATGAAGAGAGCGTCTCTAAGCTCTTCGACTAGCTGACGCAACAAACTAGCCCGCCCATATTACACTCACGACTGGTTGTCGCTCTAGAGCTTATTCTTGAGATGAAACCGTTGGACAAAGGTGAGCGTTCAATTTGCTGTGCACCGAACCGATGACACCAAAATCCTCACGCCAAAAACACTCTCCTCAACCGCACTTTTTCTGAAATATTATATTGCTGGGCGAGGTTCATCGATAATTTGAAATATAATGTCGAGAATATAAAATCGACACAATTAGTTGAAGATTGCGATACAAATTCTTGCGTTGAGTTTGCCACCATAGCGCGTACTTGTTGCTCGTCGGCCGCAGAAAAAGAGCCGTCGCAATTTAATACAAATAGCAGGTACCCTTTCCAATGACTTCCCTCACCACCCTCCGCCTCGTCGTCACTGCAACTGCGGTGGCTCTGTCAGGACTTGCCGCGCCAACAGCTATTGCTGACATTCAGCGGGTTCGCGTCGATATCTCAGATTTGAATCTTCAAACAGACAAGGGCGCTGCAACCTTCGTTCAACGCATTGAAGCTGCGAGTGAAGAAGCTTGTCGCCGGTCTTCTGATAATAATCGCCTTGTGCGTTCGGTCAGCCAGCGCCAGGCGATCCACAAAGACTATGAGCATTGCATGGCTGAAGCGATCGCGGATGCCGTCGACGATATTGAAGAGCCAATTGCCATGTCCGTCGTCGAAGCACGTATCGACACGCTTATGTCCCAGAGCAAAACCGCTGGATAGATCGATACAGAACAGCCCTGCCGTCTCACTTCGGCAGGGCTTTCTCAAAATATAATATGGCTTGAATACTGTTGGGCTATGTGAAGTCCGGCCTCCAGATCAGTTGGAAGCCGACGCCGCCATCCGGAGCCCCATCGGTGAACCCGACGGAGCCATAGAACGTCCAGCGTAACTGATCATTGATTGGACCGGTGAGCGCCCCAAACACTTCCTGACTTTCATCGGCCGTGTCGACGGTTGCCTCTCGGAAATCATAAGAGGCCAACAAGGCATATCCACTGCCGAGATTATAACTGCCACCAACACTGACATTGAACGTGTTGTTCAAATCAGCCCCTTCCGGGTCTCCGCGCCACCGAAAGCCGACGGTGGTGAACGGCGTGAAGTCGCCAAAGCTGTAGGCAAGGTCGACGGCAATCCCGCCATCGACTTCGCCTGTGCCCAGCCCCTGGTCTTCGTCGGCTGTGGGGATTTTCAAACGTCCTTGAAGCTGGACGAGCAAGTCGCCTGTCAGGGTCGATGGAACATTGTAGTTTACACCGAGCGAAAGATCTCCGAATCCGGAGTTCTGCTCGATTTCACCGGTCGCTCCACCGTCCACGATGATGCCATCTCCGACGACCCCGCCTGGGCCCGTGATCTGCAACCAGGACGCACCGATGGAAAAGCGAAAATCGCCCACATCTGCGCGTGCCGAAAAGGGCGTCGAAAGTGTCTCAGTAGCATCCTCGGCACCGAAATCACCTCGGCTGAAGTCTATCCCGGCGGTGAAGGATGGCCGGATAAAGGGCGCTTCTGTCTCACGCGTGGCGCGTTCCTGGGTCTCGGTTTCGCTTTGGGCAATGGCCATAGCGGTCGGGATCATGACCGCGGCTGCGGCCATACTCGATAGTCTTTTCATGATTGTTCCTTTCCCGGTCGGCCCGGGATGGGTTGGAGCTTAGCTTCCGAAGCCGCTTGATGGACGTTCGACGCGTTCCACTCGCTCGACGCGTTCTACGCGCTCGACACGTTCCACACGCTCGGGACGATCAATGCGTTCGGGACGCTCAGGACGCTCAATCTGACGAATTTCGTTTCCTGCACGAGCCGCGCTTTTGCTGCCCTCAACCTCGACGGTTTCGAGTTCTGTCTCAACGCGTTCGGGGGTCTCAACTTGAGCCAGAGCTGGGCTCACGGCCAGCGAAAGGATCGCCGACGCTGCAAGTAGTTTTTTCATGGGGTCTACCTCGTTCTCATTGCCACGAAATCGTTATCTTTTGCGTGCCCGGAATTCGCAATTAACGGCTCATAAAATACAATACACGAAAGCGTCAGCGAGGTTGCAAAGAGTCTGAGTCGTACGGCTATCGGCCCTGCGCGCGCGGTTGACGCCCTCGCCCAGGGAGAATCCATCTCATGCCGCTCGCCTGAGAGTCGTGCGGCCACAATCTTCCCAGTTTGGCCGTGATTAGGGTGTGATCTGACCGCCAAAGCCTCAAATCGGTGCAAGGATTTGCCTCTTTAGAACTGAAAACACTTGATTTTTTATCGACAAGCCCAAAGGCACTGCCCGAAGCACTTGTAAAGCTTCAGGATTTCCAATGCGGACGACCAAGAAGTGAGAATGATACCCATATGACACACCAGTCACATTTAATCACATTCGCGCCACATCTGGCGTTGACGCTGCAGCGACCGCGCCGATACCGTCCCGATCCAATAGCGCAGTGCTATGTCTCTTGGGAGTGATTATATGTGTGATAACCCGAAATCGGGCGGAGGGCTGAAGACCAAACTGCTCGCCGGCTCATTTTTAACGGTATTGATGGGTGCGGTACCCTTCACAGCCGCTCAAGCGCAAGAAATTGAGCGCGTAAGCGAGGCGGCTGATGATGATGAAGCCGTCCAGGATACCATCGTCGTTACTGGTTCGCGACTGAAAAACCCGAATATTACGGCTTCGTCTCCGGTGGTCACGGTTGACGTTGCAGACTTCCGGGCTCGAGGCACGATCGACGTGGTTGACCTCATCAATACGCTGCCGTCCGCAATTGCCGGACAGACCAGCGAAGTGTCTAACGGTGCCAATGGTACATCTTCTCTGAACCTCCGTGGGCTTGGTGCCACACGGAACCTGGTTCTGATCGACGGCAAACGTCTTGGGCCTGGCCGTGCGGACATCGCGGTTGCGGACCTTAACCAAATCCCTGCAGCGCTGATCGAACGGTCCGAGATCGTAACCGGTGGTGCTTCAGCTGTGTATGGTTCAGACGCTATCGCGGGTGTTGCCAACTTCTTCTTGCGCCGTGACTTCGAAGGCTTCGAATTCTCCAGTTTGGTTGGCTTTAACCAGGACGCGAACAGCAATGGGTTCGCTCAGGACATTAACCTCGACAATACGCCTCCAGGACCTAACCCAACGGGTGGCACAACGGACGGCTTCACCTGGCAGATTACAGGTATCTACGGCACCAATTTCGACAATGACAAAGGTAACATCACGGCCTATGCGAGCTACTTTGACCAGAATGCCATTCTGCAAGGTACGCGCGACATTTCGGCTTGTGCCCTTGGTGATGTTGGTCCGGCGGATGCTGGTTCTGACCCCGTTATTGGTACAGATGTGTTCTGTTTCGGTTCAAACTTCGGACCGTTCCCAACAACGTTCACTCTTCCAGCTGTAAATGATCCAGCGACTGGACTTCCGTTCCCGGCAGACATGCAGCCTGGCCTTGTTGGTACGGTCTCGCTTGATGAAGCAGGTAATGTTCCATTAGCTGCAGATGGCAGTGTCGCACTTGGTGCGACAAACGCGTTTAACTTCAACCCGCTAAACTTCTTCCAGCGTCCGAGCCAACGGTTTAATGCGGGCTTCTTGTCTCGCTACGAGCTGCACAAAATGGCTGAAGTCTATACAGATTTCGCGTTCACTCAGAACGTCTCTGACGCCCAGATCGCTCCTACAGCGACCTTTGGTGAAGTTGCCGAACTGAACTGTGACAATCCGTTCTTCACACCTGATATTCTGCAAATTATCTGTACGGATCGTGGGTTCAGTGGAACAGACCTTGCCACCGTTCAGCTGAACCGTCGGAACGTTGAAGGTGGTGGTCGGAACACAAGTTTTGACATTACCAATTTCCGCGTCGTGTCTGGTGTTCGCGGTGATCTCTCTGATTACGTGGACGGGTGGAGCTATGATGCTTTCGTTCAGTTCGCTGACACTGCAACAAGCGATATCAACGAAGAAGACTTCGATATTGAGCTCCTGAACGAAGCTCTGTTGGTCACAACTGATGCTGACGGAAACCCCGTCTGTACATCCGGCCGCGCGGGATGTGTGCCATTGAATCTTCTGGGAACAACACCAGTTGATCCGGTTGCCATCGCTGCGATTTCGACACCGACGCTATCAATCGGTGAGGCACAGCAGGTTGTCACAGGTCTGACCTTCCAAGGCCCAGTTCCTGTAACAAGCCCATTTGCTGCCAACGCACCTAGCCTTCTGACTGGTTTCGAGTGGCGTCAGGACACGCTTTCTCAGAGCCCAGACAGCATTCTGTTGGCAGGCGGTTCAACCGGTCTTGGTGGACCTGAAGATCCTGTTTCAGCTCAGTCTCGCGTATGGGAACTGTTCACTGAGGTGGCGATCCCGCTGGTCGAAGACGTTCCTTTCATCAAGGAATTCTCTTTCACCGGTCAGTATCGTTACTCAGACTTTAGCTACACGAACAAACTTCCTGGCGGTGATCAAGCACCGGGTATCGAGACCAACACGTTCTCGCTTGGTACAAGCTGGATCCCAGTGGACGATGTTCGTTTCCGCTTCCAGTTCCAACGTGCGGCACGTGCGCCAAACATTTTCGAATTGTTCGCACCAGCCAGCTTGCAGCTGTTTAACGACTCCGACCCTTGTGCCGGACCTGCACCTGCTGGATCGCTTGCTGGATGTGTTGCTTCCGGTCTCCCAGAGGCATTGTTCGGACTTGTCCCTGCTGATGCTGGCCAGCTTCAAGAGCTTGTCGGTGGTAATGTTGGCCTTGAGGAAGAAGAAGCAGACACATTCACCGCTGGTGCAGTTCTGCAACCACGCTTCGTTCCTGGTCTGACGGTGTCGGTTGACTACTTCAACATCGATGTTGAGGGTTTCATTACCACGATCCCATCACAGACCATCTTGTCCGAGTGTATCGACAATTTGGATGCAACATTCTGTCAGTTCATCAACCGGGATGCTCTCGGTACGATCCAGATTGATGGTTTTGTAGAAGCGAACCTTCAGAACATTGGTGCTCGTTCCACCGAAGGCATCGACTTCTCGGCGAATTACACATTTGACCTTGAGTCTATCGGCCTCGGAAATTACGGCAGCATCAATCTGACATATGCGGCCACATATCTGACCGAGTTTGAGCAGATTGACGTACCAGGCCAGGCACCAACTGACTGTCTCGGCTTCTTTGCTGGGCCATGTGACGACATTGTCGGTCAACCGACCTTCGAATATCGCCACACGTCTTCTGTTGGTTGGCAGACACCTTGGGATGTCGATTTCCGTCTGGCATGGCGTTACTTCAGCGACACGGAACGCCTCGGACCTCGGTCTGGTGCTGACGGGTCGATTGGTGACGTGTTCGAGACAGAAAGCTTCGTAGATGTATTCGTGAACTACAATCTGAACGAAAACATCAACCTGAACTTCGGTGTCAACAACCTGTTCGATGCTGACCCATCGTTCACCGACTTCCGTGACACAGCGAACGGCAACACCTTCCCAGGTGTGTTCGACGCTGCTGGTCGCTACATCTTCTTCGGAACTCGCCTGACCTTCTAATCGGCGACCCGATCCAAAATCTGGCGGCGGCCCCCAACGGGGCCGCCGTTTTTCTTTGGGGTAAGGCTGTTCAGTGGTGTGGGACGCGGCCACCGTCTTCTCGCAGACGAGCGCAAGCGTGTTGCCATCCCGCCCACCTCCGATGGGATGCTGCTGTTCTATTCGTCAGGGACGAAATCGATAGGCTGCGCCATATCTCCTGGTGGAAGTTTCACTTCCGGCTTTGGCGCGCTGCCATCGTCGGGGGCAGGCAGTGCAGTCATGGCACGGGCCACATCAAGTTCGCGGGCGAAAGTCTCATGGCGCGGATGCACGAGCTGACCCGCATCGCCAAACCGGTAGACAAGCCGGGCCCAATCCGATGCTGTGTAGTTGAATGCACCGCCTTTGGGGTCGAGGTCGGACCAGTCTGCCTCGCGGCTGGCGGTCACGGCCAACCGGGCCCAGCGGGCCGCTTCGTCTGCATCTCCATAGCCTTTTAACGCGCGCTCCATCAGCAGGCATAACCGGCCCGTCGATCCTGTTTCGACGAGCAGCGACAAGGTCTTTACGGCCCCGACCCAATCACCTCTCTGCATGGCGATCTCGGCCCCTAGAACTTTGCTCTCATAATGGTCGGGATTGGACGCGATGAAGCGCTCAAGCCGCTTGGCCATCGTCGCTTCATCGCTGTCGACAGACATCTGTCTTACGGTCTGCGCGATCGCTGGATGGGGGCGTGACGTCCACCCCATTTCCAGGACATCCATTGCTGCTTTGTCTTTGCCATCGATCATCAACTGGCGCGCGCCCAGCACGACAGCCGGCGGAAAGCCGGGCGCAGCGCGTATGGCTTCGGCGAGCGCCTTTTGAGCATCGCTTCGGCGTTCATGGGGGAGGCTTGCTGCAAGTGCGGTATGGAGAACGGCGCGGCGACGTCGCAAACCATCACCTGATATCAGTTTGTATCGTTCGCCCAGGGCCAATGTCTGCAGGGCCTTTTCCCAATCCCCTCGGGCAACCTGCAAATCGAACAAGGAGTTGAATGGCCAATCGGCACCGGAGTTGAGTTCCAGGGCCGCTCTGGCGCTGACTTCTGCGCCTCTTGAGTCTCCCCGCTCAATGGCAGCGGTTGCCGTGCCGCGCAGCCCGGCAAGTTCGCCGCCGGGCAAACGTGCCAATTGCGCCCAGGCTCGCTCGGCCGTGACCCAGTCTCCATCAACTTCGGCGGCGCGGGCTTCCAGCAAAACCTTTAGGCGTTCATCATCGGCGAAGGCTTCGGCCTTGCGCGCCAGGCGGAGTGCCGATTGGACATCACCTGCTTCTGCTGCGAGCAAGCCGTCCGTGAGCGCATGATTGGCTTTTTTGATGCGCGACTGACGGCGTGATTTGCCGATCCTTCCCGGAAGTTTCCAAAGCCCCGCAAACAAGCCCCAGATCAGAGCGATTGTGCCGCCGATCATCAGCTGCAGGACAATTGTTGCGAGCACCGGAAGCCGCCCTTCCCAACCAAAGAGTTGGAAGTCGATCCCCCCCGGTAGATTGGCCAAATAAACGGTGCCGGCCGCGGCGGCGACCAGTAATGCAACAATGAGAATGAGCCGAATCATGGCCGAGGCTTAACGCTCCGCACCTAGAAGTACGAGTCGAAGCGTGTCGAGACTTTCATCCAAGACCAGGCGTTTTTCTGCGTCAGCGAGCCAGCCTTCGAAGGCCGCAGCTGCTGGACCGTCCAAGGTCTTCACAACGTCGACCGCACCGCGAAGATCTTGCGCATCAAGGGCAGTCGCGGCGGTGTTCAATTTGTCTTCGGTGGTCTCATCCGCACCGCTGCGGCGGATCTCGATATCTTCACCAAACACATTGCGCAGCCATCCCCAGCCATCCGCTTCGGGCTCGGCGGCGAGAACAGCGTCGCGGGCGGAGACAGCAGCGTCGTCGAACTGCGCTTGCAACAGAGCAATCGTCGGGACCGGCTGATTGGCCAGCGCCGAGAGCCCCGTCACTGTTTCGTTTCCGGGCAATGCCGCCTGGAGCTGGGCGTGAGCCGACTGAAAAGGGCGACCATCGCCAGCTGCGGCTTCCATGGTCAGAAGGGCAAACAGAGCTTTTGAGGCCAACGCGTCTTCGCCGTCTGCATCCCCCTGCTCACGAAGCGCGGTTACCGTTTCCTGCAAGCTCTGGATATCGGCTGCTGTACTGGTTTCGGCTGCCAGATTGGCTTTGAGCAATTCGATGTCTGACCGGAGGGACGCGATATCGTCCGCTGTCTGTGTGCCCGCAGCCGTTTCAAGTGCTTCCATGCGGGTCAGAAGATCAGCGAGCGCTTCAGCGCGAATGGCCTGCCGGTTCGCGATCTGATCCTGCGCCTCCTCGATAGTTTCAACCCGGGTGCGCAGGGCGGTAATCGCCCTGTTCGCCAGGCGCGGGCTCGTGACTTCACTTTCGTCGGCACGCTCCAGCATATCCACGCGGTCTATCAGCGCTGACAGACCATCGAGGTCATTCTCTCCGGTTTGGAGGACATCAAGGCGACCATTAAGGGTTTCGATCTCAGCTGTTAGACTGGCCACAGCCTCATTGTCGCCGGACCCTGCTGCTGCGGCAGAAAGTTCTCGATCCATCTGCTCGCGTGCGCCTGTGAGTTCCGTCCGCAATGCGTCGAGGCCCGCTTCAACGGCCTGCTGATTGGCCGACAGTGTTTCGACTTCGCCGGCGAGGGTTTGCGGCGCATATGCACCGTTTCCAGCCCAGTTAAGACCTCCGGCGATAAGACCACCGAATAAGGTCGCCGCGACGCCCGTTATGCCAAGCGCTATCCAACCTGGTCCGCGAGAGGCGTCATCGCTCGCCGTCACATAATCCGGTCTGGGCGGAGCCGGTTCGAAATCGGCATCGATTGGCTCTGCTTCATCACCTTTGTCTTCCGTGGTCCCCGTCATGGTCCGCTTTCTGCTCTGCCAGCGTTCTGATTATTCAACATATAATGGCAGAGAGATGTAATCAAAGCATTGCGCGAACTGATGTAATCATTCGCAGGAGTGCGTCCTCATTTGGAGCCTCAGCCGCCAGGACCGATTCAAAGCCCAATGTCCTGAGTGGTGCGGCCGCTTTTTCAGATACGGCGACCGCTGCATGGTGGCCAAATTCAAGATCATGCGCGGCTGAGGCAAAGGCTGCCGCCCCCTTGGCCGAATGAACCGCCACGATTGCTGGCTTTTCCGCCTGTAGTGCTCGTCGCGCTTCAAAGCTCAGCTCCAAGGCGGGAACCGCGCGGTAAAGCGGCACGAAAACGACCGCGTATCCTGCGGCGGTGAGTTTTTCTGCAACATCTCCGCGTGCATCTGCATTGGCCACATGAAGCAATTGTCCGGCCGCTGGATCCGCGGACTGGATTACATGTTCGGCCAGAGCAACACCGTCACCATCGGCGTTTCTGCAGTCCGAAAACCCCGCCTCTCCGGCGGCGTCAAACGTGGCAGGCCCCACGCACCAGGCGACGAGATCGCGGCGGTCGGAGACTTCGGCAAAGAACCGGACCCCGTTCGCACTGGTAAACAGCACCCCTGAGACAGTGTTAAGCGCTGGCAGCGCGATGTCTGTTTGCGCCAATTCCAGCATGGGTGAGCAAATTGCCGATATGCCCAAGGCGTCCAGGCGCTCGATAGTCTGCCCGGCTCCCGGCTGCGCACGCGTTACGATGACCTGGTTGCCGGTCATATATGGCTAGGCCTCAATATGAGGGAGTGCACCGCCGAGGGCCTCCAAGATCGTTTCCGCTGCGCTGTGACCCGCTGCCGCAAGATCATCGATGTCGGCATTGCCGGAGCAAAACACAGTATTGTCCCAGACCTCGCTGCCATCGGGCGCGGTCACCTCGCCGACAAATCGGAATGCCTCCTCTTCCTGAAACAGGTGTCCTGAAATCGGTGTCCGGCAAGACCCATCCAATGCTGTCAGGAAGGCGCGTTCCGCAGCGGCGGCGCGTTCGCTCTTGGGATCTGAGATTGTCTTTAGCGCCTCGTAGCTCTTTACACCGAGCCGTCCAGGAATGGCTGCGACGGCCACGATCCCCTGGCAGGGTGATGGCAGCATCTCCTCGAGGGCAATCGGATGGGCGAGATGCTGAAGTCCCAATCGTGTCAGTCCTGCCATCGCCAGATAGGTTGCGGTGGCTTCACCGGCTTCCAGCTTTTTCAGGCGTGTCTGCACATTTCCGCGGAATGGTACGATTTTGAGATCTGGCCGCGCAAGCCGGGTCTGGGCTTCGCGGCGAATACTTGCGGTGCCGAGCACGGCTCCTTCTGGCAAATCCTCCAGAGACGTGGCCGACTGGCAAATGAACCCCTCTCGAGGATCCTCTCTCGGTGCGAAGGCGACGAGGTCCTGGCCGTCGGGGAGCACGCTTGGCACATCCTTTAGCGAGTGGACCGCGATATCGACATCTCCTGCTTCGATTGCCACGTCGATCTCTTTCGTGAAGAGCCCCTTCCCGCCAGACGAGATCAAACGCTCAGTGGTGAGCTTGTCGCCTGTGGTGGTGAAGGTCTGAACCTCACATGAGACACTCCCGTCACTCGCAGATTCGATCAGGCCTTTGATCTGCTCGGCTTGATGCAAAGCCAGTGGAGAGCCCCGGGTGCCAATGCGAAGCGTTTCGACCATGCCGCCAAATCCTTCCTCTTTCCAACGCACTCAGCTACAAGGTCGACCATGAGTGGGCAAGCCGTCACCGTCCTTGGCATCGAAACAAGTTGCGACGAAACCGCCGCAGCGATCGTCCGTCTTGACGGCGCTTCCGTCGAGATTCTCTCCGATGTGGTCCACAGTCAAACCGACGAGCACGTGCTTTATGGCGGTGTTGTGCCAGAGATCGCTGCGCGGGCCCATGCCGAGATGGCCGACTATATCGTGGCAAAGGCGCTGGAGGATGCGCGCGCCGGGATCGATGATTTGGATGGCATCGCGGCGACCTCAGGACCCGGGCTTATTGGCGGTGTCCTTGTTGGCATGATGACCGGCAAGGCGATGGCCATGGCGAGCGGCAAACCCTTTCTCCCCATCAATCATTTAGAGGGGCACGCTTTGTCACCGCGGCTGTCAGATGCCTGCCCCTTCCCCTATTTGCTACTGCTTGTGTCTGGCGGACATTGCCAGATCCTGGATGTGCAGGCCCTCGGACAGTATCGACGTCTTGGCACAACCGTCGATGATGCCGTTGGGGAGTGTTTCGACAAGACAGCCAAACTCATGGGGCTCGGGTTTCCTGGCGGACCGGCAGTCGAAAAACTTGCAGGGGACGGCGACCCCTATGCGGTCGACTTGCCCCGTCCCCTTCTCAGCAAAGCCGGGCTAAATATGTCCTTTGCCGGCTTGAAAACAGCCGTTGCAAGGGCCATCAGCGCAGAACCACTGACAGATGCGCGAAAGGCAGATATTGCCGCCAGTTTTCAGACGGCGGTTGCAGACGTTCTATCGGAGAAAGTCCGTCGGGCACTGAACGAATTTGATACGCCCGCCAATGGCAAACGTCTTGTCGTTGCCGGTGGGGTCGCCGCCAATATATGTATACGGACAGCTTTGAGCGAGGTCGCGGATCAGTCGGGTGCAGATATGATTGCGCCGCCGCTTAGACACTGTACGGATAATGCGGCAATGATCGCTCTTGCCGGCGCAGAGCGATTACAGGCTGGGGCATCTGGGGACCTAACCACCAAAGCCAGACCGCGTTGGCCGCTTGACGAGGTGAGTGCTGAGACTAATCCGGCTTATGGGCATGGCCGGCGTGGGGTCAAAGCTTAGAGATGGCTCAGGGCTGTGTTTTGTGCGCCGCTGCGCCCTTTGGGGCCATTAGGCATATGCCAATGCCGGTTCCTTTGCGCCAACCGAAAGACCGGCAAGCAAAAGTCTGATGACGCCTTCAAGCTCATAACGAAGCTGATCCAGCTTCAGCTGTGAGTAGGCTTGTGGGAACCGAAATTTCATCAAAGCCGACTGCAGCATTTCTGCGGTAACGTTTGGATCATCGAACTTGCGGAAGACACCTTCGACGAAGCCATCTTCTAGGATTTTCACAAGAAACACACGTTCCTGCGCAAGATGCTCATTAAAGAACTCAGGGCGTTCGATCCGCAGAATCTCGGCAATTTCCAAGATTTTCGCTTCTTCCTCGATCGCCGTGTAGGTCTTTTCAAGTGAGAAGAAAAAGAACTCAAAGAACCTTTCAATGGCTGGCTTGGCCTGAAAGGCTATTCGTTCGTAGTCAATATCCTGTTCTGCGTTGAACTTCTGCGCCATTGCTTCGGCGATATCGAGCTTGGACGCAAAAAACCTGTAGATGTTGCCCGCAGACATTTCACAGTCTCGGGCGACTTCGGACATGGTTGTTTTCGAGTAACCATAGTGCATAAACCGGTCGCGCGCCGCTTCGAGTATTTTGGTGCGGGTGCAGTCCTGTTCGCTCATATTTCGACTCGTGGTGAAAACTCTTGAATGATTTATAAATTCTTCAGCAAGAATACGCAACCGACATGCCAATGACGCAATTTAACAGATTCGGGATCATGGGGATGGGAGCCTGGGGGACAGCGCTCGCCATTGCCATACATCGCGCCGGTAGCGAGGTGCGGATATGGGGGCGACGCCCTGATATCGCAAGCACATTGTCTGGCGGCCAGGGCAACGAGGTTTATCTTCCGGACATTGCTATTCCAGCCCTCCAGGCCGATACGGATGTGTCGATCCTAGGTGATGTGGATGCTGTCCTTGCTGTGGTCCCGGCCCAGCATATGCGAGACACCCTTGCCGCAGTGGCCAGCACACTTCCGCCCGGCATCCCGGTATTGCTTTGCGCGAAAGGTATCGAACGGCAGTCTCTGAAGCTGATGACCCACGTCCTGCGGGAAACGCTGCCTGATGCCATCCCGGCGGTCCTTTCGGGCCCCTCATTCGCCCACGATGTTGCACAAGGACTGCCGACCGCCATTACACTTGCGAGTTCTGATGAAGATCTCGGGCATGCGCTGATCCATGCGATTGGGCAGCCTGCCTTTCGCCCCTATTGGACATCCGATTTGATTGGGGCTGAGATTGGAGGGGCCGTCAAAAATGTTCTCGCTATTGCGTGCGGTATTGTCGAGGGCATGGAGCTTGGCCGGTCCGCCCACGCCGCCCTTCTCTCCCGCGGGTTCGCCGAGATGCGCCGGCTGGCACTTGTCCTTGGTGCCCAAGAGACCACGCTTAGCGGCTTAAGCGGTTTGGGCGATCTGGTCCTGACGTGCTCCTCAAGCCAGTCACGCAATATGAGCTTCGGCATCGAACTCGGGCGCGGTCGGTCTGCGGCCCATATCCTGGCTGAGCGAATGACAGTGACTGAGGGCGCAGCGACGGCTCCTGCGATCACGGCACTGGCAGAAGCGAACGGGGTTGAGATGCCGATTTGCAACTCGATTACAGCTATTCTGGCTGGCGATGTCACTGTGCAACAGGCCATCGCTTCGCTGCTCGAACGCCCTTTCAAAGGAGAAAACTGACCATGGCGACTTTCCTCATCAATGCCCGAGACAAAGCTGGAGCCCTCGAGCTGCGCATGGCGAACCGCCCTGCTCATCTGGATTGGGCCAAGCGCTTCGAAGACCAGATTCTGATGGCTGGCCCCGTTTTTGCAGACGACGGAGAGACCTTTGCTGGTTCCGTTTTCGTAGTGGAGATGGACACCCTGGAGGCTGTGCGGACATGGGCCCAAAAGGACCCCTATGCCCAAGCTGATCTCTTTGAGACGGTCGAAATTCGGCCATTTTCATGGGTGCTGGGTAAAGGAATGAATTAGTCATTGCGGATCTAAAGACTGACGATCCGCTCGGAGGGTCGGATCATGCCGAGACACGCAATCCTAAACTCATTCGCAGCTGCCACGGCTCTGCTATGCGCTTGTGCAAACGGGCCATCCGTTGCCCAAAGTGAACCTGAAAACTCTGTTCCGCTCGACGAGTTAGAGGTCACCTCGCTCTCAAATGGCGGCACGGGCGACGCACGCAATTTCAAATTACTCGGCATGCCCGAAAGTATTCAGAACGATGGCGTTCTTCTCAACTGGCCGGGCAGCGGTGCGGCGACCCGCTTCGAAGGTAGCCAGCTTCTGGCGACAATTGATGGCAACGCGGACACTTATCTCGATATCCAGATCAACGATGTTCAAAAGACGATTCAACTCGATGAGGGTCGACTGACCTATCGCCTGATCGACGCGACGCCCGGCACCTATGATGTGAGTTTCCGCATCCGTACCGAGCGTGCCTATCGGCCGATCAAATTTGAAGGCTTTACGAGCGAAGACGGCGTCATATCTGCTCCGGAGCGATCCGAGCTTCAATTGTTGGTCATCGGCGATGATGTTGCCACCGGTTACGGTATTGAAGGTGAAGATCAGTTTTGCACCTATTCCCGCGAAACTCAGAATGCGAATCTGAGTTTTGCCAGTCTGGTAGGTCAAGATCTCAATGCCGATGTCGCTATCGTGGCGCGGTCGGGGCGCGGGCTGGCCAAGAACTGGAATAATGCTGCGGCACCGACCATGGCAGACTTTTACGGCACCACAGCGCAAGCCGGGGCCATGAATGCGCTCGGCGAGATGGACGCCGTGATCGTTCAGCTGGGTGCCATGGATATCGCTCAGTCAGACATGGATGCCGGGTTTAGGGTGGCTTATGCTGACCTTCTCGACGACATTCGGGCCGACCACCCCGATGCCGAGATCGTTGCAGCATGGGGACCCATGGGAGATGGGGACGGCTACGCCGCCGCGAAAACGGTTATTACCGAGCTCGTGGACGGCAGGAAGACGTCAGGTGACGACAAGGTCAGCTTTATCGAATTCACGACAACCGAGTTTGGGCAACTGTATGGCTGCGACTGGCATCCCAGCGCTGACACGCAGCGCTTCATGGCGACAAGCTTGACGGCACATTTGGCGAACCGGCTGAGCCTGGATGTCGACGTCGGCGATCTTCTGCTTGGGGGCTAGGTCGCCGGATCGGCTGCTGCAGGAACCGCAAGCAAATCATATCCAAGATCGTGCTGAAATAGGTCCTGAACCCGTTCGCGGTAAACATCATACGCCTGGCCCGAAAACTGATCGGCCAAGTGTTCCTGCCTTGTTTGAAGCACATTGCGCTCCGCATTCGGGTCGATTTTGCTCGCCATTGCCTCTTTGGTGCCGGCCTGAAGCGCCGTCTCGATCGCCGCGTCGGGAAGCCCGAGCGACCAATGGTCGGAAATGGCCTTCAGCGCACATCTTGGCTCCAGAAGTGTCTCTTCATATTTCACAATCAAGAAACGGCCCGGCTCCCTCTTTGAGACCTCGCCCCAACGATTCCAAAACCGCGCCAGCCAATAGATGTCGCATCGATATATGTGACCTGCCGGATCGCCACGCAGATATGTCAACCAATCGACGTTCAAATCGTGGGACCATTTGGCATAATGGCTCGCAAGGATGGCCATTGGGTGGCGAATGGCGATTACATAATTTGGAAATCCCGCCCCTCCCCTGATCCATTGCCAGTCCATGAGCCGATGGGGAATAGTATGGCTGAAAGCGAGCCGAGGGAGGCTGTCGAACTGCGCTTTGTCTTTGGGCCATCCAATGTACGGGCGCACGGCCTCTTCAGAGAAGTATCTTGGCCAGGGCAACGCGTATTTTTCAGCCAGCGCAACGGCCAGCATATACTTGATCCAATGCGTTCCCGAATTCTTGGATGTGACAAGCATGCCGTCAAAGGCGCGATGGCGCAGGACGGAGAAATTCGTCCAGAGTTCTGAGCGAACCTTGCGGGCGTTGGCCGATTTGGCAGCTGTGTTGATGGGCATATGGGTCAGGCGCGCAGGCCAGCCTGATCGCGAAAAACCTGAAGCATTTTCAACCCTTCAGACCCGGCCGTTCCGTCAGCTTCGGACACAGCGACCAGCATGGCATCCAGATCGACAAGTTCCTTTGGCCCGATGCCTGGCGTGGTAATCACTATGCGGGCCATACGTTCGCCGACACCAGCGGGCACCTGAACATCCCGCACCATCCACTGGGCGTGAACAAGCAGAGCTTCGGCTTCTTCCTCGTCGAGATCGAATTGCTCTGCGGTCTCTTCCATTATGACCGCGCGCTGATGGTCGGTCAGTTCATTGCCGCCCTCGCCCCCGGCGACGAGCACCATCAAAATGGCCGCCGCTTCGCGCGGATCGTCGACGGCTTTTAGTCCGGTGTGCGCAGCTCTGCGCATGAAGGAAAACTTGCGCGGCATATTCACGACACGGTCTGCAACCCTGGCCACATCGCGCGCGGCCCCGCCAATCATCTTCAAGCGATAGTACCAGGCAGCGATGACGCCAATGGCAGTGACAATTGCAATTACGATATGCATGAGTTTCAAATATCACTGTCGGCGCGCAGTCGCCAGATATTGCGTCTTAAATTTCCGTTGATCATGTCCCCTTACCCATTTTGCGCAGCCTTCATAAGCTCGCTTTTTGCCAACTCGATCGCATCGCCTACAAATCCCGCCCACTCCTCCAGATGTTTCGCTGATGCGGCACCTTCTGGAAAAGTAACCGACCGTGACGCGTTCACCAAGCCACCCACACCGTCGACGAAACCGGCAACCGCATCGGTCGCACCTGCCCCTTGAGCACCGTATCCTGGAACCAGAAACAAGGCCGTTGGAGCCAGCCGGCGCAGTGTCTTTGCTTCCTGGGGGCCTGTGGCGCCTGTCACCAGCATAAGCCCAGACCAACCGTTTTGCCCTTCGAGGCGCTTCATTGCCGGGCCAAGCGCCTCGACCACGCGCGCATATAGGGGCGCGCCGTCAAGCGAACGGACCTGAAAATCTGCGGACCCGGGATTGGATGTGCGCGCGAGGACGATAACGCCCTTATTGTGGGTCACAGCCCGGCTGATGAACGGCTCAAGCGTGTCGATGCCCATATAGGGGTTCACGGTGACGGCATCTGCCTCAAAAGGAGCCCCGGGGTCGAGATATGCGGCGGCGTATCCTTCGGCTGTGGACCCGATATCTCCCCGCTTTGCGTCGGCGATCACAATCAGCCCTGCCGCCCTTGCTGCCTCGCTGATTTGCTGCAGTGCCCGCATGCCGTCAGGTCCATGACGTTCGAACAGGCCGATCTGTGGTTTCACAGCAGCGACACGGCCGGCGGCTGCGGCGACCACCGCCTGGCCCCATGCGGCGACGCCGTCTGGCGTGTCACCTCCGAAGAGTGATGGTATCCGTCCGGCATGGGGATCGATCCCGACACATAGCGGGCCATGGGTCTTGGTGGCCGCAATCACCCGGTCAGCAAAGATCAATATTGCACCCGGCAGGCTACTTTCACGACCTGGCCCGACCGGCGGATGCTATCAGCCTTTTCGCCATAGTCTTGCATGCTGAAATCGACGGCAGTGTTTTGGCCATATTCAACATTCATCTCTTCGAGAAAGTCTTTGATGACGCTCGGAGCTGCTGTGTAGATACGGCCACGGCGTGGGCTCTCGGCAAGGATAACACCGCGCACAACGCCTCTGCGGTCGTAAACAGGCCCGCCGGACAGTCCGCCGAGAGAACCTTCCAAGCCTCTTGTCCGACCGAGTTCCGACCAAGCAATAACAGGTTCCTGTCCTTCACGCTCACCGCTGCTGATCAAGCTCGACCGGGAATGGAGGCGCGCCACTGCTTCCCCCGGTTTTCCCTGTGGAAAGCCCACATGAAACCCCTCCGTTCCGACACGCAGCACACTGTCCAAACTCATGGTGACGGGGTTCGGCGCGTAATCGGTTTTCAATAGTGCAAGATCGTAATCACCATCGATATCGATGCTTTCGATCGGAATATAATTGCCCGGTCGCACGAACAGACCAACATGCCGGCAGCCTTCGACGACATGGCGCGCTGTGAGCCAATACCCATCTGAGTTGACGGCAAACGCCGTTCCGACACCATCTTGAGGACGGGCCACCTGAATAAGAACTTGCTCGTCGAAGGGCGATGGAGGGGCGAGCGCCGCGCCTACCTCTTCCAAGGCATCCGGGGGAGCCTGCGGTGCATCGACATCACGGGTTCCTGCCGAGAATAGCAGCAGCACTGTCATTCCCAGAACCGATACGTATGCAAGCAGATCAAGTATGCGCAATTTGGAGGGCCTCTTTCCTCATCTTACATTCTTGTCAGAACCTTCCTAAGTTGGGGTCCCAAAGGCCCGCCGCCAAGAGCATTGCGGCAGACAATTTTGCTGCAATTAAGACAATGGCGGCACCGGCCTCATCTTCCTGTATGCGGGACGGCAGCCCGGACAGCAAAAGGTCGACAATGCGATAGCTTATTAGCTGCAGCAACAAGGCCACAACGGCCCAAATCCCCAAATCAAACAGGCCGATGCTGGAGGCCAGGCACGATGCGAGCGGAATTGCCAATCCAACGATTGCACCCGCGAGTGCAAGGCCAGCGGCACCATTGCCACCTCTCACCAGGGCCAGCTCTTTCCAGGGCGTGAGCAATATATAGACAGTACTTGCGATGATCAGCAGTACGCCAGCGGCAGCTGTCATCACAAGAAAATGAGGAAATCCCGAAACAAACCCCTCAATCGCTGTGTTCATTCCGAGAGTCCTATCTGGTAAAGCCGTTCCACCACTTGTGCCGCATAGAAACACGAATTCTTCTCGCGACGCCACCCTTTCGGAGACACTTATGACATCTACTAAAACAGCCCTTGTGACCGGTTCAACCAGCGGTATCGGTAAGGCTATGGCAGAGCGCTTCGCCGCGGACGGGGCCAACGTCATCTTATCAGGGTTCGGTGACGCCGAAGACATTGAAGCATTGCGCGCGGGATTGGCAAAGAGCGCCGGCGTCAAGGTGGGGTATTCCGATGCGGATCTTACCCAACAAGACGCGATTGAAGGAATGATGGCCTATGCCGCCGAGGAGTTCGGGGGTGTGGACATCCTCGTAAACAATGCCGGCATACAGCATGTCTCGCCGATTGAAGACTTTCCGCCGGCACGCTGGGATCTGATCATCGCGCTGAACCTGACGGCGTCATTCCACACGATCCGATTGGCGATGCCGCATATGAAAGCGGCAGGATGGGGACGCGTCATCAACACGGCGTCGGCCCACGCGCTCGTCGCCTCGCCGTTCAAATCGGCCTATGTCGCGGCCAAGCATGGTATTGCCGGGCTCACAAAAGTGGTTGCCCTGGAAGGCGCGGAACACGGCGTTCGCTGCAATGCGATTTGCCCCGGCTATGTGTATACGCCGCTGGTCGAGGGGCAGATCGCCGATACAGCAAAATCTCGCGGCCTGAGCGAAGAAGACGTGAAACGGGACGTTTTATTGGCGGCTCAGCCCACAAAGGAGTTTGTGACGTCGGAACAGGTTGCGGCCATGGCCGCCTTCCTGGTGTCCCCAGACGCAAATCAGATCAACGGAACGATGATGCAAATCGACGGAGGATGGGTCGCACAGTAGTTTGCGACGGGGCTCGACAGCGGAATCCTTAACAAAAGTCCAAGTCTGATTGACGAATTTCGCCGATCGGAAAGGGCTTAATTAACCGCGACATGGCATTGATGGCGCGGGGGAGAAGGTGATCCGCAATGTTTTTGAAACTGATTGCAAATCCATATGAAAACGGCATGCCGAAGCGTGCCGTGCTGTATCATCCGAACCATACGCAGACTTTTGCGATCGATGCAGAAGCCCTTCACCGTGACCCGACGCTATTGCAGGTGTTCGGGTGGTGGAAACCGATCCTTATCCGTGTCCTCGACGCTGTTGCCTATAGCTTGATCCTGGTCGGTGTTCTGGGAGCTCTCAAATTTGCATGGTGGCTGTTCCTTCCCTGTACAGCGGCGACCGCGGCCATGCTGCTTGTCAATCGCAAAGCTGCCGGCGAGCTTGCTAAAGCTGCGGCTGAAGAATCCAGTGAGAACCTCTTTTATCTGCACGATAATAGGGCCATCTGGCTTGTCCCTGAGCCATTCCGGGGGACAGCTTGGGACAAAGCGGCCTAGATTATCAGATGCCCAATAGGGCCAAGACGGCGGCGATAACCGCTGCCAGCAGAAATGCGAGCGAAAGACCGACAGCAATCACGCGCTGGTTCGACTTTTTGCGACTCGCATCCGGTGGTGCTTCCCCCTTTTTGTAGGGTGCCAACGTCCATCTGTTTGAGAAAAATCCGAAGGACGCCACGAGCGAGACCAATCCTGCTGCATAGGCCCCGCTCAGGATCGCAGAAGCGGCCGCCCCAAGCAGCAATCCCGCTATGGGTGTCGAGCCACCGAGCAGAAAGCCGCGGACTTGCGTGTTTGCCTTCTGTCCATCCAGTTTATCGTAGAAGTGGTTCGGTGCGGCGACAACGCACATCCAGCCCGCTCCAACGGCCATGCCGAGCAATAGGATCGATATCGCCTGGGTTATGTCTTGAAGGGCTCCAAACACGGGTCTGTCCTCTTGTGATCTCGCATGTCCGACGGTTTGTGGTTTGAGGTCAATCCCGCAGATTCCGTCTCTGAAACGTGAAGTTATGTCATTCGAACGCTGACCGGACGCGCGCTAGGTGTTCCCAGACTCCATGTAATCAGGGCATCGACATATGTTTTCCAAGCGCCTCATATTTTACTCCAGTGCAGCCGCTATCTCCATTTTTGCTGGTCTGGCGATCGGGTTGCATTCGGATGCTGTGCCAGACATCCCATCGCACGGATCCGCTGTTCAAGCCTCGTTCGGAACGGAGACGGTCCTGACAAGGGAGATCTTTGAGGACTTGCTTCGCAATAGGAGCCGGCAGGACATCAATGCAGCCTTTGACGATATCAATGCCAGTTGGGATGTGGCCTATGTGCCCTTCTTGCTGGAATTATCCAGATATGCTGCAAGCGCGGAAACTGAACGCCTGGCGCTGGCAACACTGCGCGCGCAAAGCGGCGAAGATTTCGGCCGCAATTCAAATGACTGGTACCATTGGTGGTGGAACCAGCCAGCGGCTCAAACCGTGGACTATGGCGACTTCAAAGCGGATTTGTATCGCCATATCGATCCGCGCTTCGAGACATATTTCAAAGGACGCCAAGATTCCGCCCGGATCCGACTGGACGAGGTGCGATGGGGCGGCGTCCTTCAAGACGGCATTCCGCCCTTGCGCGGACCAGATATGATCCATGCCGATGACGCGACCTATTTGGCCGACGACAACATTGTCTTTGGGATTGAGATCAATGGAGATGCGCGGGCTTACCCGAAGCGCATTCTCGCTTGGCACGAAATGTTCGTCGACACTGTGGGCGGAGTGGATATTGCGGGGGTCTACTGCACGCTTTGCGGCACGGTCATTCCCTACAAAACCAATTTCAAGGGAACAAACCATGCGCTCGGCACATCGGGGTTTCTCTATCGATCCAATAAATTGATGTATGATGCCGCAACCCAATCCCTGTGGAACACACTGACAGGTGAGCCTGTCATCGGCCCCCTTGCCGGGCAAGGCATTCATCTTGAGTACCTGTCTGTCGTTACGACAAGCTGGGGGGAATGGAAACGCCGACATCCGGACACGCAGGTTCTGTCGCTAAACACCGGGCACAGCCGCGATTATGGCGAAGGTGTTGCCTATAACGACTATTTTTCGACCGATCGCCTGATGTTCAATACGCCCTTCCGTGATGATCGGCTGGATAACAAACAGGAAGTTTTGGCCCTTCGGTTCGCCGGAGCCCCCAACCAGCAACTCGCCATCGACACGGATTTTCTTGCCAACCATCCGATCCACTATGATCGGGTTGGACCTCAGAGCTTGGTTGTCCTAACCGACAAAAGCGGCGCGAACCGTGTTTATGACCCGAAGGGCGTGACATTTGTCTCTTATGATGGCGACAGCACGCTTGTCGACGATATGGATCGCAGATGGACGCTGTCGGAGGGCGCTCTTGCTTCCGAGGATGGAGACGAGCGCGTCCGACTGCCCTATCACCGCGCGTTTTGGTTCGGTTGGCGGGCGGCATTCCCGGAAACTCGCTTGGTTAAATAAACCACCGTGAAATAAGGCGAATTGAGGCGACTCGTGTGGCACGCGAGCTGCATTGACGCTCGTATGTCCGGGCCTGTACGGTCCCGTCAATATTGAGAAACGAGGCTCGAGAATCGATGCGTATTTCAACTTTAATGGCTTTGGGTGGCCTTGCTTTGGCTTTGACAGCCTGCGAAACGCGCCTTCGCGGTGGACAGACTGTCGCCGAGTACTGCGCGAACCCCAACAATTCAGACAAAGCGGTGTGCCAGCTCAGCGTTGAGATCAATGGGACACGAACGGCGCTCGCCGATACGGATTTAAAGCTGTCGGAAGCTCGCGAGATTGCGGACAGCGCAACAACTGCTGCAGCGAACGCTCAGGCAACAGCGGATAGCGCAATGGACATGGCGTCGGCGGCGCTTAACGCGGTAGATGACTTGTATTGCGAGACGCATACGATCAACCAGACCAATATCGGCACATGTCCGGCCAATCTGAAGGTCATGAGCTGCACGCAAACACGGTACACTTACCGCGCGGGTGGTCCCTCGATCTTACGCGAAATCGACGATGAGAAGTGCCGCTTCCACGACCGCGTTCTCGAAATGCGGGTACGGTGTTGCACCGTCTCAAATAATGCCCCTTCAACAGCGTCGTTTACAGACGACGTTGCCGGCTAAGGCCGGTTGGGGGCCTTCTCTTAGGGGGCATCTGGAGCAGAAGGCTCTGGGCAAGCGGCTCTTCACAGCATGTGAAGGGCCGTTTCATTTGGCAGCCAGGTCCAAAGTTCAAGATCGATTTGAACCGCGGCGCAGACCCATCTAGTATTGGCCCAGCAATGGGAGCTGAGCCATGAATCCGACACTCGCCGCAAGCCTTTCAGCGCTTCTTCTTTCAAGTTGCGCGACGCTTAATCTGACCGCGCCGTCCGATGATGGGTCCACGTCATCCTATATCGAATCGTCGACGGGTGATGCCGCCATAGACGCGGGTGCCGCAGTCGATGATCCGCTGGATGCGATTGTCCCGGAATTGGAAACGATATCTGTCGGCCTCGCCGGCGAAGACCCTGCGGACATCGGCAGATATCTGCTCGCACGCGGAGCGGGTGCCCCTCGTCTATCGCCCAATGGCAACCATGTCGCCTATCGGTCCAACCTGACCGGCGTCCCACAAATTTGGATCGCTGATGTGGAGAGCGGCCAGTCTCGCCAGCTCACCTATGGAAATGGCGTGACGTTTTTCCGCTGGGCCCCTGACTCAACCGCACTCGTCTATGGGGCGGATAATGATGGAAATGAGCAAGAGGCCTATTACCGTATTGCCCTTGATGGCTCAGAAGAAGCCTTGCTTCTGCCTGCCGTCACGGGTGGCTTTCGGGCATTTGGGGATATTTCTGCCGACGGTAAAACGGCCGTGTTCGCATCGACCGAGCGTAATGGTCTCGATTTTGACATCTATCTGGCCGACCTCGACACTGCCGAGACAATGCGTGTGTTCGACGGAACATATGGCTATCAGGCCCGCGCCCTGTCACCCGATGGGACGAAACTCGTCATGTCTGAGACCGTTGGTGAGGACTCCGACAATTTGTACCTCCTCGACCTGGAAAGCGGTGAAGTCGAAACCCTGTCAGCCCCTAGTCCCAGAGCCAACCATACAGATGGCGGTGTTGTTTGGCTTCCTGACAGTTCCGGATTTTACGTCTCGACCAATCTCGATGGTGAGTTTGCACAGCTCAACTTGTACAATGTCGAGGCTGGACAGCGGTTCCCGGTCGACCCTGCCCTAACAACTGGCGAGGGAGAACCGATCGGTGATCATGTCGATGTGAATCTCTGCGGCGAGGACGGTCGATATCTGGCCTTTGCAGTGAACCTGGATGGCTTTTTCGACCTGAAAGTTATCGATCGGACGAACGGAGCCTCACTGCCTATGCCGCGCCTGCCGGAGGGCGTTTACAATTTGAGCTGCCATTCAGGCTCAAGCCGCCTAGCGGTTGGCATAAATGGTTGGCGCACTCCTGGTGATGTCTATGTGATCGATCTGGAAACCAAGGATGTCTTCCAAGCTTACGCAT
Organism: Pseudomonadota bacterium; assembly: GCA_039817885.1. Taxonomy (GTDB): domain Bacteria; phylum Pseudomonadota; class Alphaproteobacteria; order Caulobacterales; family Hyphomonadaceae; genus CALLCD01. The sequence goes on from JBCBUY010000008.1 coordinate 36,981, forward strand.
CAGACTATGCTGGCTTGAACCCCAATCGTCTCGTGCGGCCGGAAAGTGTGCGGATCACGGCGCGCGATGGAGTAGACTTGCAAGGCCTACTCTATTTGCCGGACGATGCCTCGCGCACCGCGGATGATCTGCCCCCGATTATCTTCCAGGTTCATGGCGGCCCAACCGCCCAATCGATGGCGAACTTCGACCCGATTGTTCAGTACCATGTCGATCGCGGCTTCGCAGTGTTTGAGCCAAATGTTCGGGGGTCGACCGGTTTCGGCCGGACCTATGTGACCCTGGACGATCGCGAGAAACGACGGGATAGCGTCCGCGATCTTGTCGACCTTCTGGAGGGATTGCGCGCCGACGGCAGAGTTGATGTTGATCGGGCCGCCGTGACTGGTGGGTCCTATGGGGGCTATATGGTGAATGCTGTCTTGGCGCTTTATCCGGGCACGTTCAAAGCAGGTGTTAGTTTGTTTGGTGTCTCGGATTGGGTAACGGCGCTTCAGGTTGCGTCCCCTGCCCTGAAGGCCTCAGACAGGATTGAATATGGGGACATCCGCGAACAGAAATGGATCGATTTCTATACGGAGAACTCGCCCATACGCCTTGCCGACCAAATCGATGTGCCGGTTCTCTTTTCGCATGGTGAGATGGACCCAAGGATCGATATCGCCGAAACCGAGGTTATGGTCCGGGCGCTGCGCGCGAATGGTATAGAGGCACCTTTTGTTCGGATTCCCGATGAAGGCCATGGCTGGCGTAAGATGAAGAACCGTCTGTTCTATTTCAGGCGCCAGGTCGCGTTTCTAGAAGCCCAATTGGCGGAATGAATGCTAGCGGCTAATGCGGAGCGGCCTTATCTGACGAGCGATCTCCTGGAAATCTTCTTCGAGTTCCGCGGCATTGTTTGAGACAAAGGCCGTATTGCTGGAGGTTGCACATTGCGCGAGGAGCGCTTCTGCCGCAGCAGGTGCCTCGAAGGAGACTGTGAAAATGGTAATGTCTTCATTCTTGACCGCATCGCACATTTGGAGGGCTTGCGCTTCCTGGTCACCATAGGTCGCCGTGTCGAGGCGCCAATCATCGAAAATGCCATCTGTCATGACAATGATGAACTTGCTGACATTTTCCGTTGCGAGGTGTGGCTTGGAGCCATTTGGCCAAACATCCCTCCAATCGTCGGAGATGAGATACCAACCCGCTGCTATTCCAAGCGCGCCATTTGTACCGCGTCCCCTTTCCGTGAGGGTCTCGATATAGCTAATTGCTTCTGACCGATTGTCGGAGAGCGGCAGTATTTCCGCTGGCTGACATTCAGCATACCGCATATTCAGCGCCGTATTGTCAGCCAGCTGAAAGAACCCGCCCGGTGCACCGGTTGTGATGCCGGCCAGGCCTTGCGCCTTATCTTGATCATTTGCGTCAAAGAACCATACAGGATCGCCCGGACTCAAATAGGCGTTGTTTCCCGGCGGTGCATCTGTAAACGCCTCGGGGCCGCCGCGCTCCCAAAAACAGGTTCCAGAAAACGGTGCGTTGACCGTTTCGAGCCCTTCATCTTGCAGCTCGTCCAAACAATCGCCCGGATCGGAACAGGTTGCGCCATCATCCAAGACTTCGCGTGGAAACTCTCGCGCGACGGCTTCATCGGTCAAATCCTCGAAAAAGGCACCGGCATTTACGGCGTGGCTGTAGGGCGCAAATGCGATGCGGAGATTCGAAGATGGGCCGGTAAGATCTGGGATCAAGATCTCAACCGCGGACGTCGCAGCATCGCGAAGCGCGGACAGTTTCGCGTTCGTCATGGAACCGGACATGTCCAGCACAAAGGAAACATCGACGTCCTCTATATCGAAGCGTGCCTCACTTTCAGCGTCAATATCGAGCTGGCTGAACCCCATAACTGAGGCGACTGTTGTAGGCACCGTGCAATCAACGGATGAGGTGGTTGTATTGTTCACGCGATCTATGACGACATTGATCTGCCCGCAATTCAGACGATTGGCATTGTCTTCGAAAAAATCGACCGCAAAGGCACGGACCGCTGCCTTGATATCGTCGTCTGATTTGCCCAATTGCAATGTCCGACCACCAGCCAGACTGCCGGCGTCCAGCACATCCTGTAAAGCGGACTGCATATTGCTCGCGCGTCGGATATCGAGAGCAACCCCGATCAGGGACAGTATAGGCAACAAGGATACGGCAAGGGCAAATGCGACATTGCCCGTGTTGCTAGTCGAGTAGTTCCGGAACCAACGCGATAGATCGATCATAATCCGCACCTTTCCCCCGTGCGAAGTATCGCTCAGCCCACTGAACCCCGACCTAATTTGTGACCAATAATCCGCAGCATGACATTAATGATTTCAGGCCCAAGGCGCGCCTTGCATTAAGACATGCGGGTGCCGACCGGCGCACTGGCGCGGTCAGCCGCTCGTATCGCCATTACCGCGGTGCGGGGAAGAATGGTCCCATTCTGCGAGCAGCATGCGCAAGGCGGCCACAAAGGCCAGGGGCTGATCCAGCATCACATGGTGCCGGGCATGGGGGATAGAGACATAAGGCACTTGATGGCCGAGAAGTTCCTGCATGTAGTCGCCAACATCATCTGGCATCAGTGCACTTTCCTCCCCCCGGATGATCGCGATCCTGCAAGCTGTCGATTTCAACATTTCGGCCGGCTCGAACTCGGATGAAAATCGTCGCCAAATCGCAGGGTCAAATTTCCACGTCCATCCTTCCCTGTCTTTGTCGTCGCTCGTTTTTTTCAAACTCCAGCGTGCGATGTAATCCATGGCAAAGTGATTTTCGCAGGGCTGCGGTGGAGCAAGGCGAAATCGCGCGAGCGCCGCTTCGAGGGCTGGATAGATCTTGTTTGGGCGTCCGGACCGCGGCGGTCCGCGGTGCTCTCGGTCTGGCGGATTAACGGGACTGTCGACAATGACCGTGCCGCCAAGCCGATCACCGTGCTTTGCGCCCGTATTCATGGTGATGAAGCCCCCAAAGGAGTGGGCAACAATGATCGGCTTGCGCGCATGGGCGAACATGCCGGTCGCTTCCATCAGGGCCAATTGCTCATTGGAAAATGTATCGAGCGAGTAATCGCTCCGCCACTCGCTGTCACCCATGCCGCCAAGCGTAATCGCTACAATGTTGTACTCTTTCTTGAAATACGGGGCGACGAAATCCCACCAATGGGCATGAGCTCCGTTGCCGTGTACGAGCAATAGTCCTCGCGCTGTCGGATCTCCCCAGCGCTGGAAGTGGATCTTGGTCCCGTCAACGTCGAGAAAGTCGGTATGATAAGGCGTTGACACGGCGGTCTCGAACCAATCCGGAGCGGGAGGTCGTTGGCCGTTATACTCGGCGAGTGGACCACCTTCGGATGGCATTTCAGGAGGCTGGTCTTTAACAATAGTGGTATCACTGGTCATGGTGCTCTTTTAGCCCCTTCCCCTTAGGTCCCGTCAATCGGTCTTGAAGAATGCGGGTATAGGCCTCGTGTCGGATCTTAAGGGCTGCGCCGGCAAACCTCACAAATCTTCAAGGGGCGTATAATCGAATTCGAAACCGAAGTTTCGAGGGGACACCACTTCGAGGGCTCTCTCCGTTCTCATCAATTCGGGTGCACCGATCCCGATCACCGTCACCCTTTGCCCATAACGGATCGTCTCGGCGGTGATCGGCCTGCCCGTCTCGATATCCAGAATACATATAAGGTCGGGGGTCAGGGCGATCGGACGATCGCCTTGTCGTGCGACCATGTATTCGTTCTTAATGGAGATGCTGAGTTCACCCTGTGATTTATCGAAGGGGTCCAGGCGGAGGGTGCCGTAATCATACCCTCCCTCTACCCGCCGAGAAATATCGACAACTTTGCCATCGAACAATGGGCGGACCTCGCCATAATGGGTCGGAGCCATAAGGTCTGTCAGACGGGATACAAAAGCTGGCAGATCGCTCGCATGCTCGGTGAGTAGGTGGCCAATCGAGATGCAAAGGCTAATCGTGCCGTGAATGGCCACGCGCCGGACGGTCTCACCGGTCATGACATGTTCAGCGCTGATACATTGGCCCCCGCCGGCATCGACGGCGAATTGGCGAACCAGTCGTTCCGCCACGAATGGTGATCGTGCTTGCTCGAGGATCAATCTGTCCCCGAGCTCAGCAGCCGCCGCCAAAGGCGTGGCCGACACGCCATAGATCGAAAAAGACTCCATCTGAAGTTCGGGAAATGCGCGGCCCATGCCATCGGCATCGAGAACAGGCAGTTTTCGCTCAGCGGCGACGCAAAATGGCAATAGCGCGTTCATACCGCCGGCTTCGAATGCGATCAGCGCGTCGACCTTTTTGCCGAGGCGGCTTTCAAGTGTTTCCAAAGCCCAGAGGGCTTCCTGCCCGTTTGACGGTTTTTCCTGCATGATCGTGGGCGAGCCGGCCGCCCCAATCGCAACGACGGTCGCATGAGAGGCGAGTTCGGACGCGTCGATCAACTCCACATCGCCGAACTTCCGAAGTGCGGCTTCGGCCGTGATTTCGCCGATGAGCGTATCCCCTCCTCCTCCCGTCGCGAGGAACGCGCCCCCTAGCGCCATTGGGGCGATGTCTCGAGGTGTGATCTTGATCACGCTTCTCCTCCCGCAAACCGCTCGATATTTGCATCACCGATGGCCTTAACGCGGATAATTGCCCCCGGTTCGGCGAGATAACTCATCGGTGTTTCATCAATCTCGGCGATCTGAATGCTGTTTTCCAGCGCTCCGGCATTGACGGCGCGCTCCCGCGCGAGAGCTTTTGCTTCCTCTAGAGCGCTCTCCCGTGACCGGGTCGACCGCGTGTATATGACATCAACCTCGCCGCTGACCTGGGCGAAGGCGGCCCCGATCGCGTTCGCGACGCCAGCATTCTCCGGGCGAACCGTTTCGCTGATGCCTGGAAGCTCGTCTGGCACTAAAAAGCCACCACCGCCGACGACGATCAACGGAAGATCGCCCGCTGCAGTTTTCATCTTGTCGATGTCGTCGGACAGGTGTTTCCGAATGGTATCGAGCGCCGCAGCGCAAGCCGTACTGGGCAGATCGCTCACTTTGGTTGTGTCACCAAAGACGGTTCGACCTGCTGCGATGGCAACATCACTTGCGGTCAGGGTGTCACCGCCGAAGACAAGCGCCTTTTCGGGGAGCGCGCGTCCGACGGATTGAGGGCCAACAGAGCGACCATCTGGGGAAACAACCGATCCTCCACCAATGCCGACCGCCAGGACATCTGGCATTCTAAAGTTTGTGAGCACGCCGCCGATTTTGACAGCGCTGCCGGATGGCCGCGGGAAACCCTCAATCAACATTCCAATATCCGATGTTGTCCCGCCGACATCGACGACCATTGCATTTGACCGACCGCTCAAAAAGGCCGCACCGCGCATGGAGTTGGTTGGTCCGGACGAAAACGTAAAAACCGGATATTGGCGGGCGAAGTCGGCTGCCATGATCGTCCCGTCATTTTGGCTCAAGAATAAGGGACAAGTGAGTGAAAGACCCGAAAAAGCGTTTTGAAATGCAGACACGACCCGGTCTGACAGTTCGAGAAGCGCGGCGTTCAATAGGGTCGCATTCTCTCTTTGATAAAGACCGATCCGGCCAAGCTCGTGGGAACATGACACCCGGATATTCGGAAGCGCTTGCTTTAGTCTCGCAGCGATGAGCTGTTCGCCTTCGGGATTCGATGTCGAGAACACAGATGTGATCGCGACAGCCTGGATATCCGCTGCACGGAAGTCTTGGATGGCTCGACCGAGGGCCGTTTCGTCGGTCGGCAGAATTGGTGTCCCATCATATTCGTGGCCGCCATCGATCATTGCGCTGTTGGCAAGGGTTGCCGCAAGGATGTCCTCCGGCCACTTGGCCGCGATCGGGAGCGCCGAAGACGATTGCGCGCCGATACGTATTGCACCGACTGGTGTCAGGGCGCGGCGCTCGACGACGGCATTGGTGAACTGGGTCGTCCCCAGGGTCATCATGAGGATGTCCGATGGACGCGCGCCCGATTGTCTCAGCACCTCGGACACGGCCTCCAGAACGCCTGTGGCAATATCATCTGAGGTGAGCGCTTTGTGGGCTGCTATGAGCTCGCGCCCTTTAATAATCACAGCATCTGTGTGCGTGCCACCGACATCGACCCCCAAGCGCATTTCAGATGTCTCTCACAGTTGGTCTGGTCATTGGTGTCCGCATGAGCGCCCCATAGAGAAGCGCAGCGACAATCACGCCGTCAAGATTCGACATGGTCGTGATCGAAAACAATTCTGTAAACGTTGCCGCCGCGACCAATGCGCCGACGCCCCAGGCGACAAAGGCCTGCCAAGAGATGGGCGGGGCTCGTTCCAAGTCAGCAAGGTCGTAGTGTGCCCCCTTAACGACGAAGAAGTCGACGACATAGATTCCGAGGACGGAGGAAAAAATCACGCTTTGCCAGATCAGAAAGTCGAGGAACAGCTCGCTGATCTCAAGCACCGCCAAACCTGTTCCGACGGTGCCGGCGACGACAACAAACATCCATTCCGGGACGCGTGGAAATATAGACGTCAAGGACAGACCCGCGCCATAGAGGTTGACCGCATTGGTGGACACACTTGCAAAGACAAGGAATATGAAGGCCAGGCTGCCCAAGCCCATGGCCAGCATAAGCGCCAACGGATCGAGTTCCTGGAATATCAGAGCGGGACCTGAGGCGGCGACATGTACCAATGGCTCGATAATGGCGAGTGCAATCAGGACGGCTATCGCGACATCGCGCGGCGCTCTCGCATATCGGGTGAGATCTGGCACGAGCAATACGCCGACAATGATGCCGCCGGCGAGCACCGTAATGGCCTGCCCAAAAGTGATGTCGCCAGTGGCTGGCAGAGCCGCCAGGGCGCTATAATCGGTTGTGCCAAATGTCTTGGCGATCATGACAGCGAGCACGGTGAGCATGAGTGGAAAGGCAAACCACGCCAATTTATCGAGCGCTTTGAACCCGAATATTGTCGCGATCGTCATCAAAACACCGCCGACCAGGATGTATGTCCAAGATGGAAGCGAGATGCCAAGAGCGGTGTCCCCCACCGACTCTGCGGCGGTACCGAAAAAGTACGCATTGACCCCAAACCATCCAAACTGGGCGAGCGCGAAGGTGAGGTTCACCGCCCGCGCGCCGACACGTCCGAATGAGAATTGCAGAATCATATAGGTTGATAAACGGCTGCGCATGCCGACCCAGCCGGTCACGAATGCCAGCGCCGTGACGAGCAACCCGGCAACGATAAAAGCGAGCGTGCTTTGCTGATAGCCAAGGGCAAGGCCGACTTCGGCCCCGCTCAGCAATGCCGGCAGGGCCACACCTATGCCACCTAGCACGAACCCGATACGCCATCCGGAATAGGTCGCCTGTTCAGGGACCGGTGTGGTCGCATAGTCTTCGACAAGGGATACGGTGTTTGCCACCTCCGCACAGTAATTCGCTCAATCGAGACTGCAATGAGGAATTCCGGTGACCCGGAGTCCAGGCGCTTACGTTTTGCCGCGGGACATGAACCCAAACAGATGCCCGGCGACTTTGCGCATTTGGATTTCTTCGGAGCCTTCGGTGATGCGGTAGCGGCGGTGGTGGCGGTAGATATGTTCGAACGGCTTGTGGCGGGAATAGCCCATACCGCCATGCACCTGCATCGCCCGGTCCGCGGCGTTGCAGCAGAGCCGATTGGCGCGGTAATTACACATGGACACCTTGTCGGAGAGGTGAATGGCAACCTCCGGCTTTGACATGCTGTCCATCTCCCAGGCCGTCTTGAAGATGAGCAAGCGGAGCATTTCGGCCTCGGTTTTCAGCTCCACAAGCGGGAACTGGATCGCCTGATTAATGGCGAGGGGCTTGCCGAAAGGGGCACGCTCACGGGCATATTTGACGCTCTCATCAATGCAATAGAGCGCCGCGCCTGTGGAGCTCGCCGCCTGGCGGATGCGATTTTCGTGGACGAAATGCTGAGCGAGCGCGAGACCGCCCTCCGGCGGGCCAAAAACGGCGCTATCGGGCACCCAGACGTCTTTGATCGTCAAGCGCGGATGGTCCGTCGGCATGTTGAAGGTCCACATATATTCTTCGATCGTGATGCCGGGATCATCGGCCGGAACGAGCAGGCAAGTGATGCCGCGCGCATCGCCATCCTCCCCGCTTGTGCGGGCAAAACACATCATATGGGTCGCGACATGCATGCCTGTGATCCACATCTTCTCGCCATTGATCCGCCAGCCATCCACGCCGTCGCGGGTCTCTCGAACGGCGCGGGTTTCCATATGGGTCGCGTCAGAGCCATGATTTGGCTCGGTGAGGCCAAACGTGGCGATGAATTTGCCGGCGAGCGCGTCTTCAGCGAGGTGGGCCTGATCATCCCGCGCGAAATCGCGTAGCATCAGAATCTGCGGGAAGTTTGCGACGATGGAGTGCTCGTTTTGGAGATCATTGTGCAGGCCAAGCCCCTTGCGGGCGAGATGCTCGCGGATCACCGCCATGGCGAGGTTGGACCCATTCTTGCCGCCATATTCTTCCGGCAAACCAAACCGGAAATGCCCAGCCGCATCAGCGCGGCGCTTCGCTTCTTTCAGCAACGCCTCCCATTCCGGGCGGGGCAAGCCATGATTCTCGAAATCGGTGCGCGCCCATTCGCGGCGATGATCGAAGAAACGGATATTGTCGTTCTGTTCTTCTAAGGGGCGAATCTCGGCGTCTATAAACGCGTCAAGTTCCGCCAAATAAGTCTGTAAATCTGCCGGGATGTTAAAATCCATGGGCCTCCCCTGTCTTTATATGCCGGTGAAATCGTAGGCCACGAAAGGCTTTCTGGCCAGTATACGACATTTTCATGAATATTTACGACTGAACGTTTGACATTTCGTTCAGAAGACATACTTTAGGTGTACGGCATCAATAGCCGATCGAATAACAAGGACAAAAACAATGACCCGTTTCCTCCCAACAGTCGCTAAAGTCGCAGCTGCAAGCCTCATCGCTGCAGGTTTGGCGTCAACCGCAATGGCCGACAGCACTGTCAGCTACGATGTCACCATGAATTTCGATGAGAGCCAGCTCTCCACGACAGCAGACGCCACAGCAGTTCTGGCTGATCTGAGCAAACAGGCCGAGGACGCTTGCAGCTTTGTTGAGCCAATTCTCCGCACAGAGCGTGTTGACGACCAGTGCGTCGCTGATGTGGTGCGTCAGTCGGTTATCACGATTAACAGCTCCGCTCTCACGGAAGCCTACAATATCGCAGAAGGTACCCAGGTTTCACCTGAACTTCGCGCCGCCAGCGTCGAAACTGCAGTTCAGTAAGACTTTTAGACCACCATATGACAGGTGAACGATTGAAACAGAATTCAGTACTCACCATATGGTGATCAGATGACGAACACCAGCGTCATCTAAGCTTCCTCCCTTGACGGGCCGTCCATTTTTCGGGCGGCCTTTTTTTTGATCAAAACAAAAGGCTTTCCCAGATGATCGGGAAAGCCTTGCCTGTTTAGACGGTACAGTCGACTGATCAGCCAGGACGTACCGCGATTGGGCCGAGATTATCAATCACTTCCTGGGCATTGAATGCCATGACATTTTCAGCGTCTTTCTGGCCTTCAAACGCCTGGACCAATGCAGCGACATCGAACGACTTACGTTCGCGCGTCCGCGTAGATGCCGTGCCAGCACCACCAAAGCCGCGATTGAACCCGCCAAAGCCACCAAAACCGCCAAAGCCACCGCCGAAGCCAGTCGTTGTTGAGTTGAAGGACCGGCGACCGCTTTCGCTATCGTCGAGAATCGTGAAGTGGCCGAAGCCATCAGCGACTGCCAGTTCTGCTGCGCGGAGCAGAATATAGTTTTCGACCGTGGCCAAATCCGTGCTGGAGTTCCCGCGGAACGTCACGCGATACTTACCAGACTCGATTTTGGTTTCCCCATAACCGAAACTGTTAATGCCGCCTTTTGAAGGTTTGTAAGGGGTTGCAGATACGCAAGCAGCAAGGATGGCTGCTGCTGCGACCATTGCGCCCGCTGTCATCAATTTGGATTTCCTTGCCATCATTTGGCTCCTCTATTCGCCGTCATGAACACGATGATAGAGCAAAACTGTACCCTAACCATCACACCCTTCGTCGACATTTCATCACGAATGGTTCAAGTTTCAACCTCACCAATCGGCTGCCACAGCTCTATTTTCCGGCCATCCGGGTCCATGATCCAGGCAAACTTACCATAGGACTCGGTCATCGGCTCACCTTCAAGTGGTACGTTTTCCGACCGAATTCTCTCAAGCATTGCATCGAGATCGTCGACGATGAGATTCATCATCCAATCTGATGTGGAAGGTTTGAAATAGTCGCTGCTGGCTTTGAATGGCGACCAGATCGTCATCGCCCCGTCACCACAGGCTTCTGCCGCTTCCTTTTGGGAGAATGCGTGACCGCCAAAATCGTTTATTTCGATGCCGAGTACGCGCGTGTACCAGGCTCGCGTGGCGTCGACGTCCTCACACAGAAAAAATATGCCTCCCAGTCCCAAAACTTTCGCCATTGAGGCTCCTCGTCATTTACTTCCCGCGACAGTTTGCCCCAAAGTCGAAAGAGATACAAAGGAGGATCACGATGGGTATCGAAGCCAAACGCACGCCGGACGCGCAATTTAAAAATCTGCCTGAGTACACCTTCGCGCCAAACTATGTTGACGACCTGCCGGGGTACAAGGATCTTCGCGTTCACTATCTGGATGAAGGGCCCGCCGACGCGGCCCAGACCTATCTCTGCCTCCATGGCCAGCCCAGCTGGTCATATCTTTACCGGAAGATGCTTCCGGTTTTCACCGGCGCGGGCGGCCGGGTTATCGCACCGGATTGGCTCGGCTTTGGCAAGTCCGACAAGCCAGTCGACGACGACGTTTACACCTTCGATTTTCACCGTAACATGATGTTGGCCTTCATCGAGCGCCTTGATCTCTCCAACATCACACTGGTGTGCCAGGATTGGGGCGGGATCCTCGGCCTGACCTTGCCGCAAGAGATGCCGGAGCGATTTTCCCGCTTGATCGTGATGAACACAGCGATACCCGTTGGCGAGTCGCCGGGGCCAGGGTTTGATGCCTGGAAGGCCTTTGCAGCGTCACAGCCCGATATGGACGTTGCGGCGCTGATGAAACGTGGCACATCAATCCTCTCCGACGATGAAGCTGCGGCCTATGGTGCCCCGTTCCCGGATGTCACCTATAAGGCGGGCGTGCGTCGCTTCCCCGAAATGGTGATGGTATCGCCGGAGATGGAAGGCGTGGAGACATCAAAGCGGGCGATGGAGTTCTGGTCAAAGGAGTGGACCGGCCAGAGCTTCATGGCCGTGGGCATGGCGGACCCCGTACTCGGTGGCCCCATCATGGACAGTTTGCGCGAGACAATAAACGGCTGCCCTGAGCCGATGCGGATCGAGGAAGGGGGCCATTTTGTCCAGGAATGGGGCGCACCCATTGCAGAGGCCGCGCTGAAACATTTTGGCGACCTGTGAGCGATGTGCCCGAAGCCGCCTGCGGCGCGGCCATCCTGAATGAAGCGGGCGAGCTATTACTCATCCAGCGCCTGCGTCCGCCTGAGCCCGGCCATTGGGGGCTGCCGGGTGGCAAGATTGACTTTGGCGAGCCGGCGGAAACGGCCGTCAAGCGGGAAATCGCCGAGGAGCTTGGCATTGAGATCGCCCTCACCGGGCTTGCCTGTCTGACGGAGACCATCGGCGCGGACGATGGCCGCCATTGGGTGGCACCTGTCTATGGGGCGCGCATCATGTCAGGCGCACCCGGTATTCAGGAACCAGAGAAACATGGGGGTTGGGGGTGGTTCGCCCTCAACGCCCTGCCCGCCCCGCTGACGACGCCAACCCGGCAGTATCTTCAATCAGTGCGCAGCGATTAATCCGCAAGCGGAGGAATACGTAACACCTGGCCCGGATAAATCTTATCCGGATCGGACAGCATCGGCTTGTTCGCCTCGAAGATCACCGGATACTTCATGGCATTGCCATAGACTTTCTTCGCGATGGCCGACAGCGTGTCGCCGCGTTCGACGGTGTGGAAGGTTGCTTCCGGTTCGGCGTCGGCGGTTGAGATCTCTTCCTCCACGGCTTCGATGCCGTCGACATTGCCCGCGGCGAGGATGATCTTCTCGCGCATTTCCTGACTGGGCGCTTCGCCGGTGATTTTCACCTTGGAGCCGTCGACCTCGACATTCACGTCCCCTTCGAGGCCCAGATCTTTTACTTCCTTCTGGATCGCCTCGGCGGGCGCGTCGTCCCCGCCCATCAGCTTCTTGCCGGCATTCATGACAAAGTTGAAGATTCCCATGGGTCACACTCCCCTTCTCGTTGACCAAGCCCGACTCTGCCTCAACCAGCCGCCGGTTGTCGACGGCCTTATTGACACCCGCGTGAACTCTGCCTGAATGAAGCGACAAGACACCGCTTCGCAGCCGATAGGTCGTTCCTGCTCGCCGTGCGCCGGAAATTCCAGATCAAGTAAGCTTGATCCCGAGCTTTCCGCTTTGCGTAACGGCACCCCTAGCGTCAAGGCGGGCCTGCCTATAGGGTGCGCCGCAACAAAACCATCCACAACAGGGAGACACGCCCATGCGTGAAGCTGTCATCGTATCCACCGCCCGCACCGGCCTTGCCAAGACCGGCCGCGGATCGCTCAATAACACCCACGGCATCACCATGGCCGGCCACGCCATCAAAGGCGCGATGGAGCGGGCCGGCGTCGAGCCTGAGGCCGTGGAAGACGTCTATCTCGGCTCAGCTCAGCCAGAAGGCGCGACGGGCCACAATGTTGCGCGGAACGCAGCGCTTTGGGCCGGCTGCCCCACGTCAACATCTGGCGCGACGATTAACCGGTTCTGCTCCTCCGGGCTGCAGGCGATCGCGAACGCCTCCCACACGGTGATCAATGAAGGCGCGGCCGTAACCGTCGGCGGTGGCGTAGAGAGCCTCTCGCTCGTCTCTCGCTCAGGTCATATGAATCTACATCGCTACACTGAAGATCAGCTGATGGGCCAGTGGCCGGCGATCTGGATGACCATGATCGAAACAGCGGAAGTCGTCGCCGATCGCTATGGCATCAGCCGCGAATACCAGGATGAGTACTCCGCCGAGAGCCAGCGCCGCACAGCTGTGTTCCAGGAAAAGGGCTATATGGCCGAAGAGATCGTGCCGCTGAAAACGACCATGATCCTGACCAATAAGGAAACGGGCGAAACCACGGAGCAGGAAGTCACCTGCGATAGCGATGAGTGCAACCGCCCCGGCACGACGGTGGAGGCGCTTGCCGGGCTGCAGCCTGTGCATCGCGGCGGCATGGTCGTGAAAGAAGGCAAGTACATCACCGCTGGGAACGCGTCTCAGCTCTCCGATGGTGCGGCGGCCGTTGTCGTTATGGAAGCTGCCGAGGCTGCCAAGCGCGGTATCGAGCCGCTTGGCCGGTTTGCGGGCTTCAATGTTGGCGGCGTTGATCCGGACGAGATGGGCATCGGCCCTGTCAAAGCTGTGCCGCGACTGCTTGAGCGTCACGGGCTGACCGTCGACGATATCGACCTTTGGGAACTCAATGAGGCGTTCGCCTCGCAGTGCCTCTATTGCCGCGACCATCTCGGCATTGATCCGGAGAAATACAACGTCAATGGCGGCTCAATCTCGATCGGCCATCCATTCGGCATGACCGGTGCGCGCTGCACGGGCTCGCTTCTGCTGGAAGGCAAACGCCGCGGTGCGAAATGGGGCGTTGTTACCATGTGTATCGGCGGCGGCATGGGCGCAGCCGGCCTGTTCGAGATCTACAGCTAAGCTCAGCTTACGGATTTATCGGGAAGCCCGCACTGGAAACGGTGCGGGCTTTTCTTATGAGCTTATGTCAGGCGGTTGGCGAGCATTGCATGACCTTCCACCATCCGCTCCACTTCGTCTTGTCGCGGCTCAAGGTCCCAATCGTTCATATCGCCTGATCCGCCGAGCAGGATGCCGGTTTTGCGTGGGAAGGAATAAAGCAGCCCGTACTCGGTGCCTCCTGCGACATAACCATAGTCGATGTCGTTCTGCGGCAGGAGGAAAGACAACTGCCCGCGCAGGGGCGCAATCGTTTCGTCCTCGAAGACCTTGCCAGCGCCTAGACCCATACAGTTGACGATCGTGTCTTCTTTCAAGGTTTCAATGTCAGACGCTGTTTCAAAGGTCCGCTGAACAAGCCGGCCACCATTGGACTGAAAATCACTCAAGAGCGCGCGCATATAGATGTCGCTGTCGATCATCAGCGTGTAATACGCATCCCAATGGGGGAATTTGAACGGGCCGACGCCGGTCTGGTTTCTGACGAGCCCGGGATAGAGGTCCTCGCCGCCTATGTAGCTCGTGTTCAGCTCGGAATCGCGTAACGCAAACTGGCGGATCCAAGTGACGCCGTAACGCGGATCATTCGCATACCGAATAAACCGTGAGAAGGCGATGCGCGACGCCGTGTGCAGCATGGCTTCTGTTTCCGGCAGTACTTCGCCTCGCCGGAACATCGTGACCGGGTGCCACATCGCCCCAGCGACATTCGATGTTGTGTACGGAGGAAATTCAGCGGCATAGACTGTGACATCAGCTCCGGCGCGCTGAAGGTCCAGCGCCGTAGAGAGGCCAATAGAGCCGGAGCCGAGGACGGCAATATCTGTCCGAGCATAGGACTTCGCCATGCCTGCCGCCATTTCGGCGACGCCCCAGGATATCGATACCCCTCCCCCGCCATGGCCGTAATTGTGGACGACGTCTTTCGCGCCAACCTTCACCGCTTCAAGGCGCGGGCCCGGTCGGCGAAACGGGCGCAGACCGACAATCGTGCGCGTCACCCGATCCATGGACGATTTTATCGGTGCAAGAGGCGCATCGAACGGCTGGACCAGTGCATCACCAGTGACTGCGACGGATGCTCGGACGTTCGTTTGGGCGGCAGGTGTTACGCATCCTGCGAGGCCCGCGGCACCAAACGCCAATCCTGATTTCAACATGTCGCGTCGATGCATGACCTGATCGCTCTCTACTCGCTGAATCGTTACGTAACGGTGCGCCGCCTTGCCAAGTCAAGCTCGGTCGAACGTCTTGTCAACGGACGCCGGAAAGGTGTTTCAGCCATAGACTGCCGATAGTGGGGAGCATGCGAAACCCGGTCCAAGCCATTCCGGGACTATCGAGCACAAAGTCCCCATTAGGCGTGTCGATCGTGACGCCCAGAGACGAGGGTCCGATGCTCACCGGGACGTCAATACCTAAGCGGCCGAAGACGGTGTTTAGATTGTCAGCTTTTGGGTGAGACAGTCGAAATTCCTTTAGGGTGCACGTGCCTTCTCCAACAATCCTCTCCGGCCTATGACGCCACTCAATCACGTTTGGCCTCTGGCTGAGAAAGCCCGGCCCGACAAAGCCGCGGCTATACCCGGGCTGCTCTGGGTTCGCAGCATCAATGTTGATCTCCTGAACCTGCTGGAGGGGTATCCTCTCGCCTTTCATAAAGTTGCGCAGGGCAGAAAAGTTGTCGACGGCGACATACCAGAAGAGCAATGCAGGACCATCCAAATCCTTCAAATAGGTTTTGAATGGTTGGAAGCCTTTGTGCTCGGGGTTTGGACCAATGACCTCCAGAAAGGATGGCCCGCCGATGGAGACACTGCCGCTCCAATACCACTGGTCAGGTTCCGGATCGCCGATGTAAACGTCTGCGCCCATCTTCTCTTCAAGCCATTCGACACCGGCTTTCGTGTCAGGAACGCCCAGGCCAATATGATCCACTTGCGAGCCGTGCGGGTGCCGAATGATCGTGTACGGCAGTTTGTTTTGAGCGTCTGAAATCGCGTTTCCCATAAGCCGTAGAACACCACTTTTGAGAATGTGTTTCAAGCGCAAAAGCCTCTTCATTTTTCGCGGTTCTTGCGAACAAGAGTAGGACCTATTCGCATCTAGAAATAATACGTTCACATTCGATCGGAAACGCTCGACAAGGCCGAAATTTTTGCGATGTTAGCGTAATCCACGTCACATCGAGGAGGGATCCGATGTTCCTCAATAACCCTGAACTTGGCACGACGGTCGAGCAGCTTGCCGGACTGTCGAAGAGAAAGATTGGCGCACGCCACACGCCTTTGGCTCCGCTTAGCCGGCGACACTTCGTGATGGCCTCCTCCGGCCTTGCGATTGGCGTGGTCCTGGCCGGATGTTCTTCGGGCGAGGAGTCGGCGACCCCAGCGGCAACGTCAGAAGACGCAGCAGCGCCTAGTCCCTTGACCGAGGTGGCAGGCGGAGATGCAACGCCCGGTCTTTGGATTGAGATCGAAGACACCGGCAAAGTGAAGATCACCGTGCACCGATCCGAAATGGGCCAACAGGTTTGGACCAGCATGGCGCAGATCGTCGCGGACGAGTTGGACGCGGACTGGAGCGATGTTGAAATCGTCCAGGCCCTTGGCGATCCGAAATATGGCGATCAGAATACCGATGGCTCACGATCCGTCCGTTACAATTTCCATCGGCTGAGAGTCGCGGGCGCGGCGATGCGCACCATGTTGGAGCGGGCCGCGGCCAACCAATGGGGCATTGATCCCGATGGTGTGCGAGCAGACCTCAGCAAGGTCATCCGCATCGCTGACAATGAGTCTCTTAGCTATGGCGCGCTTGCGGCGGCGGCCGGTGAACTTGCCATACCCGCGGAGGACGAGATCCCGCTGAAGGCGCGCGAGGATTGGCGATATATCGGACAGGAAGTGTCCTCGCTGACGGTCGAGCAAATCGTGCACGGCGAAGGCACATTCGGCATCGACGTCAAACTCCCGAACATGGTCTACGCTGTCGTCGCTCGCCCGCCGCAGATCTTCGGTAAAACGGGCGCTGTGGATGAGACTGACGCGCTCGCCGTTCCAGGCGTCATTCAGACTGTGAAGCTGCCGGATGCTGCCGCGCCCGCGATGTTCCAACCCGTCGGCGGCGTCGCAGTAGTGGCCTCGGACACCTGGGCGGCGATCCAGGGACGCAATGCGCTTCAGGTTGACTGGCAAGATGGTCCGAATGCGGCCCACAATTCCGCCGAGTTCGACGCAGCCCTCATGCAGACGGCTCTGCAGCCCGGCAAGCAAAGACGCAATCGCGGCGATGTGGCTGCAGCGCTGGACGCTGCGGAAACCACCGTTAGCGCGCAATATCATGTGCCTAATTATGCACACTCGGCCATGGAACCGCCGGCAGCAACGGCCAAGTGGGAGGACGGCAAGCTCGAATGCTGGGCCTGTGTTCAGGACCCGCAATCGACGCGCGGCGTCCTCGCAGGTGCCTTTGAGATGGCACCCGAGGATATAACGGTTCACGCCACCTGGCTTGGCGGGGCCTTCGGGCGAAAATCAAAGCCGGATTTTGTCGTCGAAGCGGCCATGATCGCCCGCGACGTCGGCCGACCGGTGAAGGTCACCTGGACCCGCGAAGACGATATCCGATATGATTATTACCATGCTGTCAGCGCCCAACATATGGAGGCGGGCTTCGATGCTGAGGGGAATGTCACGGCCCTTCTTCACCGAACCGTCTTCCCGACCATAAGCTCCACTTTCGCTGCGGGGGCCAATGAGCCGAGCAGCGGCGAAATGGGCCTCGGGGCGACGGATAATCCGTTCAATGTGCCGAATCTCAGGATCGAGTCCGGAGAGGCAGATGCACATCTGCGCATCGGGTGGCTTCGCTCCGTATCCAATATTCACCACGCCTTCGCCGTTCAGAGTTTTGCAGCTGAGATGGCCGACGCTGCTGGAAAAGATCCGAAAGACTTTCTGCTGGATCTCATTGGTCCGGATCGCCAGCTGAATCCAGCTGATGAAGGCGCGACAGAATATCCAAACTATGACGCGTCGATTGAAGACTACCCAATTGAGACCGGCCGCCTGCGCAATGTCGTAGAGATTGCCGCAAGCATGGCAGGGTGGGGCCGCGCTCTTCCAAACGGAAGCGGGCTCGGCATTGCCGTGCACCGCTCTTTCCTCACCTATGTCGCCACAGCAGTCGAAGTTGCCGTGGATAGCGACGGCGCAATCACCATACCGGGCATATGGGTCGCCGCCGATGCCGGTATTGTCGTCAATCCAAAACATGTGCGTGCACAGATGGAAGGCGGCACAATCTTCGGGCTTTCGAATGCACTCTATGGAGAGATCACGGCTACGAACGGCACTGTCGACCAGTACAACTTCCCTGATTGGCGTGTACTGCGAATGAACGAGGCACCGCGGGCGTTCGAGGTTGAGATCGTTCCGTCTACAACGCTTCCAGCGGGCATTGGCGAACCGGGCACACCCCCAGCCCCGCCTGCCCTCACCAACGCGATCTTCGCGGCGACTGGCATGCGGATCAGGCGACTACCAATACTGGGCCCGAATGGGCGAACCCTCTCGCTTGATGCGATCCAGGACACTTAGAGGACGGGAGACGATCATGGCTGTAACACTTAAGATAAATGGCGAGACCAAGCAGATCGACGCCGCAGAAGGCACCCCGCTCCTCTGGGTTCTGCGCGACCATCTGGACATGACCGGTACCAAGTTCGGATGCGGCATTGCCCAATGTGGAGCATGCACAGTGCATCTGGACGGCTCCCCGATCCGCTCCTGCATAACGCCCCATGACAGCGTCGTTGGCTCTGAAATCACAACGATTGAGGGCAAAGACGGAGCCGCCGCCGCGGCCATCCGTGAAACCTGGATCGAGAACAATGTGCCGCAATGTGGCTACTGCCAGGCAGGCCAGATCATGTCTGCGATCGCTCTGTTGGAAAACAATCCGAACCCCACGGATGACGATATCGATGACGCCATGAGCGGTAATCTCTGCCGCTGCGCGACCTATATGAGCATACGCCGGGCGATCAAAGAAGCTGCGACGAAGCTGTAACCAAAAAAGGCTGGCCGTGGGGGGCCAGCCTTTCCGTAGTAAAAACAAGCCTAAGTGCTAGGCTGCTTTTTTCAGAGCCTTGCGAGCTGCTTTCAGCTTGGTGCGCTGGCGGGCAACCTTCGCCTTACGGCTTTTGATTTCTTTTTTCAGGCCTCTGATTTTTGATTTCTTCGACATGCATATATCTCCTATATTTGTCGTGGAAATGCCCGGTGGTTAGCCAGCCTCGGCATGTTTCCGAAGAAAATCGCGGATAAATCCACGCACCTCGCGCGCTGCGCTCGTGTCGAGCTCTTCACACAAAGAGACAAACGCATCTCGGTCATCGCTACTGATTCGAATGATCAATTGACTATCCTTGCGCTGTTTTTTCTTCGTTTTCTTATCTGCCAAGGCTCTATAGCTCCGTTAGGCATGCACGCCGTATATCACATGCATCTCATTTGTATATACATGCGCTATATGACAATACCGTAACACTTTGCGAACTGAGAGACCTTCGAACACGCCTAGTCTCGCAGCAACTCGTTCACTCCCGTCTTCGAACGCGTGCGCTCGTCCACGGTCTTGATGATGATGGCAGCTGCCAAGTTTGGGCCGCCATTATCGCTTGCGAGTGTTCCCGGTACGATGACGGAATATGGCGGTACTTCGCCATATCGGATTTCGCCAGACTGGCGATCAACAATCTTGGTCGACTGCGAGAGGAACACGCCCATGGCCAGGACTGAGCCTTCGCGAACGATCACACCTTCAGCGACCTCAGCGCGCGCGCCGATAAAGCAATTGTCTTCAATAATGACAGGGTTTGCCTGCAGGGGTTCCAGAACGCCGCCAATCCCTGCGCCGCCAGAAATGTGGACGTTCTTCCCAATCTGCGCGCAGGACCCGACCGTCGCCCACGTGTCGACCATGGTCCCCTCGTCGACATAAGCCCCGATATTCACATAGGACGGCATTAGCACGGCGTTTGGGGCGATATAGGCCCCACGGCGGACAGCGCAGGGCGGGACCGCACGAAACCCGGCTGCCTGGAACTCAGCATCGCCCCAGCCTTCAAACTTGGACGGCACCTTGTCCCACCATGTTCCACTCATGCCGGGGCCGCCGTCCATAATGGCGTTGGGGTTCAGTCGAAATGATAGCAGCACCGCCTTCTTGAGCCACTGGTTGACTTGCCAACCGCCGGAGCCATCTGGCTCGGCGACACGCGCTTTGCCGGCGTCGAGACGTGCCAGTGTTTCGTTGACGGCATCGCGCACATCGCCTTGCGTCTCCGTTGTCAGAGACGCGCGGTCTTCCCATGCCTGGTCGATGATATTGGAGAGGGCGTCGGTCATGGCAGGCTCCATCGGCGGCAGCGTTGTGGGATGGCGCGTTAAACAGAGTTCGGGCGAGGGGCGCAAGGGGGCAAGCCAACTTGGCTTGCTGCGCGCGCCTTAGGCCACTTCCAATTCTTCATCGTCGAGGATCCTGCTGATACGGTCCCTCAGCTCTGCTTCCCAGTGATTCTGCATTTCGCGGATGCGCCGAATATATTCCTCATTCTCTGCCGCAGGAATGGAGATGTCATAGGCGTCGGCCACTTCGATCATGGCCTTGCGGTCCATCTCGTTGAAGGCGTCCGTCATCTTATCCGCCGCCTCCCGGCTGATGCCCATGGCCTCAAATGCGGACCGCCCCATACGCAGGGAGCTGTCATAAGTCTCGCGAACAATGTCGCGGCAGCCACGTGCCCACAACTCATAGACATGGTCGCGATCCACGGCGCGCGAGATCACGT
The DNA here is from genome assembly GCA_039817885.1 of Pseudomonadota bacterium. Lineage (GTDB taxonomy): Bacteria > Pseudomonadota > Alphaproteobacteria > Caulobacterales > Hyphomonadaceae > CALLCD01. Next base: position 57,759 of record JBCBUY010000008.1, read on the forward strand.
GGAGGTTCGGATAGGTGCGTATGGCATAGTCGACCAGCTGACTGATCTGTTGCTTGCCATCGATGGCGACAACAAGAAGTGCTGCCTCTTCAATGCCGGCCGCATGGAGCAGGCCTGGACGTGTTGCATCGCCAAAATAGACGTGGACACCGAACCGTCTGAGAATGTTCAAGTGATCGGAATTGTGGTCGATGACATTTGGATCATAGCCCGCGCTTTTGAGCATTCTCTCCACTATGCCTCCGACCCGCCCGCGGCCGACAATGATAACTTTCTTTTTCTCAGCTATGGCGTCGTCCGGCTTATCTGTGCCGCCCAGCATCGCCGGTTGAATCACCTTGCTGTAGAACACGAAGAGCGCAGGCGTGAGCAACATGGTCAGGGTCACCACCAATAGCAGCTCATCGGCGAGATCCTGGGGCAAGATGGCGTTCGACACACTGAAACTGAGAAGCACAAAGCCGAACTCACCGGCTTGAGCAAGGCCGAGTGTAAAGAGCCAGCGGCTGGAGCCAGAGATGTTGAAGACTGACGCCAGGCAGTAGAGAACAACGAGCTTCACCCCGATAAGGCCCACGGCGAGGGCAACAATATTCGTCGGGTTTTCCATAAGCAGCGCAAAGTCGATGTTCGCGCCGACGGTAATGAAGAACAGACCGAGCAAAAGCCCACGGAATGGGTCGATGTGGGACTCCATTTCATGGCGGTACTCACTCGTCGCAAGAACGACACCCGCCATGAACGCCCCCAGCGCAGGCGATAGTCCAACGACCATCATCAGAAGCGCCGTCGCGATAATGATGAAAAGTGCTGCTGCGGTGAACAATTCCTGCAATTTGGCTGCAGCGATGAATTTAAAGAGCGGCCGGGTGCAGAAAACACCGGCCAGGATGACCGCGATGATCGCCCCAATGGTCACCAGTGTGGCCTGCAGACCTCCCATATTTGACACCATGCTGATGCCCCCGCCCGCCCCATGATCATCGACCGCCTCTCCGCCGTGGCCCGCGCCGTGCGAAACAGCATCCAGGAGTTCGGGCATGGCCAGAAGTGGCATCAAAGCGAGCATGGGAATGACAGCGATGTCCTGAAACAGAAGGACCGAAAAGCTCGCTTGTCCGCCCTCGGTGCGGGTCAGACCGCGCTCATTCAGTGTTTGCAGAACGATCGCCGTGGAGGATAGCGCGAGGATAAGTCCAACGGCGATTGCAATTGAAAACGGTTGACCGAGCACAAGCGCAATTGACGTCACAAGGGCCGTCGTGAGCACCACTTGCCCGCCGCCCAGAACAACCAGCTTGTTTCTAAGCTTCCAAAGCAAATTCGGCTCGAGCTCCAGCCCGATCAGAAAGAGCATCATGACGACGCCGAACTCAGCGAAGTGTTGGAGCGACACGACATCGACATCGAGAAAATGAAGCAGCGGGCTAATCGCGATACCGGCGATTAAGTATCCAAGCACCGACCCCAGTCCCAGCCGAGATGCGATGGGCACGGCCAGCAAGCCAGCCCCCAATATGATGAACGCAAGAACAAGAAAATCAGACATGATGGCAGCGTATCTGGAGCTGAAGCGAAGTCCAACCAGTTGATACCCCTACTTGCGGGTCTTTCGCCAGTGCTCAGCGGCGAGTTCTGCCTAAAGGTGCTCGATGGTCGGCCGGCCACCACGACCGCCGAGCCAGGCATCACGATAGAGGCGGCTCGCATAGCGTCCTGCGCGGCGGTCACCCTGGGCGCGATACGCTTCGGCAAGGCCAAAATAGGCGTATGCATTGTTCGGCGAATAAACGAGCGTCTCGGTGAAGAGCTGCTCTGCCCGTTCGCCGTCACCGGCGCGCAGCACCATGGCAGCCAGGGTCTGTTTCGCCGGATAATACCAATAAGGCGGTTCGGTGTAAGGAAAGCTGTCTTGCAGGGCGACAGCTTCTTCCATGTGCGCGACCGCCGTCTTGTAATCGCCGTCGGCAGCGGCCGCCCGGGCCAGAACCGTGTGCCGAGACAAATCAAGCACGCCCGTCGCAGGAACGCCGCCATCTTCCAAGGCGGTCAGATCAGCGGTCATCAGCGCTTCCAGATACTTGGCTTCCATGCGCGCTTCGCCAGTGCGGCCAAGACGCGACAAAGCCTCACCACGGGCATAGTGCCATGCGCCTTTGAGATAAGGGAGCGCCTCTCCCGGATCCGGGAGCTCGAGAATGTCCTGCGGATCAGCGAACTGCACCATCGCATAATAGGGCGCAGCCTTGATTGGCTGGATCCAGGGCTGGGTTGCTGCCATCTCAGCTGGCAGTTTGGCATCGAGCATCTCGGCCATTTCCAGCGCCGTCGATCGGTCACCCCCCATCTGCGCTGATGTGAGCGCGAAGTGGATATTGTGGGTAAAATAACCAAACTCGTAAAGCGGGCTCGCCTCATGGGCATCCAAAAACGCTTGGTCCTTGGCGACGGCCGCGATGTTATGTTCCAGCGATTGTTCCCAGCGACCGATCCGGAAGTAGGTATGCGACGGCATATGCAGAAGATGGCCGAGGTCAGGTGCCAATGTTGCCAGACGGTCGGCATGGGGCGCAGCTCGGAACGGATCGGTGGAGGCCTCTGTTATGTGAATATAGAGATGGATCGCCGGCGGGTAATTGGGGGCCCGCGCCAGCACGTCTTCAAGCAGCTCGATGGTCCGCGCGGTGCGCCCCTCCGGAACTCGGCCCGTTCCATCCCAATAGGCCCAGGCCTGCGTGTCCATATTTGCTTCGGCTGCAATCACAGCAACGAGGTCATCATCAGGAAACCGCTTTGCAGCATCGTCCATTGCGTCGGCAAAGGCGGCATCCAGGGGAAGCCGATCCTCTGGTGGCTCAACTGTGTAGCGCTGACCGATGGCCATGATAAGCGCCCGTTCTACCTCACCGATTTGCGTTGCGCGGCGCTGGGCCTGATGAACCGCTTCCATAGCCGGCGCATAGGCCTCCTCGACCATGGGCGCGTTAATATTCGGCCCCCAGGCAAAGGCTTCCCCCCAATAACACATGGCGCAGTTTGGATCGGCCGCCTGAGCGCGTTTGAACGCTTCAATGGCTGCAGCGTGATTGAAGCCAAACGTGTAAGCGAGGCCACGATTGAACCAATCCTGAGCCTCCTCCGAACTTGTCGACACGCGGTAGGCGACATTGGCGATCGTGTCGGCCTGCAAATCTTCGACGTCCGCCACGCCATCGGCACTCTGAGCCATGGCGTATCCTAGCCGCATAAAGGTAGCCTTGCGTGAGGCTCGGCCATCGACTGGAGCGCAAATCGCTTGGTTCATGATGAAAGGGTCAACGAAAGGGGGATGATCGTCCCCGGCACCGGTCGAGATCCCGAGAGTGCCTACCCCGCTCGCAATGATCATTGCCGCGCCGACCATAAGACTATTTTTCATCGACATGAATATTCTCCCCTTTGAACTGTCCGGACGATCTGCGCCCATTCACCCGGACCAATTGCGATCTTGCCATTATAACACGCCTACCTCTTGGGAGGCTCCCCTGTAGTAGGGAATAGGGTGTTGAAAGATCGAGAATTGCGCCAATTCGCAAAAGGCATATACCCTATCGAAGACCATTTGGCTCAAGGACACTGCCAACGCTTTGACAGACCAATTTGATGTTTGCGTGATTGGGGCCGGGATAAGCGGTTCAAGCTTTGCCTATCGCTGCGCCAAGGACGGAGCATCCGTGGTCGTTTTGGAGAAAGAGGCGCACCCCGGCGGCTGTATCAAATCTCACCGCTATAATGATGGTCTCGTCGCCGAGCTTGGCACGCGGACGCTGACGAATTCCTATCGAACCGTCATTGAACTTTTGGAGGATGCCGGAGCTGATCATCTGATCGAACCTTTGGAGACCAGCAAATTCAAACTTGCGGTCGGCGGCGAACACAGGAGCATTTTTCGCCAGCTGTCCCTCGTCTCCGCCGCCCTATCCCTGCCGAAGATGTTTGGCGCGGACAAGTCGGGCAAATCTCTGAAGGCGCATTACGGGCAGGTCTTTGGGCAACGGAACTATGACAGATTGTTCCGCCACGCCTTCGCGGCGGTTCTGTCGCAACCTGCCGACGATTATCCGGCCGAGCTGCTCTTCCGAAAACGAGCGCGCGACAAAACGAGACCAAAGCAATTCACGCTAAAGGGCGGCAATCTGACCCTCGTTGAGACGCTCCTCGGTCACGGGAACATCGAGTTGAAACCGTCCGTCGCCGTGACCTCGATTAAACGTAGAGGGGACGCGTTTCTCATTGCTGGCGAGGGATGCGCGCCCATTACAGCACAAAGCGTCGCCATTGCCGTTCCTTCGGATGTGGCATCTCATATAGCGGCGGACATTGCCCCAGATCTTGCGGGCCTTCTTGGCGAACTGACATCTGGCCGTATTCACACGGTCCATGTGGCACTCGAAAGAACCCCACAAACCCAGAACGTCTCCAATAATCTCATCGGCGTCGACAAACCTTATTATTCGGTCATCCACACCCCTGGCGATGCGCGGGACGTCTATTGCTTCCACTTTAATGGCGCAGCCCCGCCGACGGATGCGGACCTGCCTGACATCATCGCAGAAGCGCTTCAATGTGATGCCGACAAGATCGACATTGTCTCGAGACGGGACTCGGTGCTGCCGCACCTATCGGCTGAGCAACTGACCACGCTAGGCCGCATCGAAACCTATCTGGAAACCGCCGATCTATTTTTGCCGTGCAACTATATTCAAGGGCTCTCGGTTGAGGATTGCTGCCTTCAGAGCCAACGGGAATATCTACGATGGACAGAGCGTCGCCTGTCGTCCGTTCACGACGCACTAACAGGGCTATGACTGGCAATTCAGGGCTGTATGCCGCACAAGACAGACCGATATGACGCATTCGCTTCGATACCTGATTCTGCCGGCGGCTCTATTACAGTGGATCGCCGGCTATATTCCCCGGGCACTGGATCTCGGTCAGTCAATTGGTGAACGGACCGTCGCTGACGGAATTCCGCCGGAGCTTCCGCCTGGCTATTTCTTCTCTATTTGGGGCGTTATCTTCCTCGCTTACACCGTGTTCGGATTGTACGCTCTGCAGAAGGACAATGAGCTGACCCGCCGCCTTGCGCCGCCCCTCGTCGCTGTCGGTGTTCTGAATGCGCTGTGGATCGTGTTTGCAGAATTCATCGGCAATCCGGTGCTCGATTTCATTTTGATTATTCCTCCGGCAATGGCCGCGTGGGCTGCCGCCTACCGCTTTGACCTCATGCGCGGTTTGGGGGGAAGCTGGATTAAGTGGACAGCGGATGTCCTGACCGGGCTGCTTGCCGGATGGCTGACGGTCGCGACGGCGATCTCGGTCCCGCGCGCCGGACGTTATCTCCTCAATCAGGGCCCAACCGATTCAGAATGGATTGCGTTTTGGTCTGTCCTGGCTGTCGTCGCCACAGGCAATTATGTCTTCAAACGCCGCATCAGTCGGACCTGGTGGTTCTATGTTGCTGGGTGCTGGGGCCTTCTCGGCATCGTTGTCAACAATTGGACGCGCACCGGTTTCGGGTATTTCGGCTGGATCGCGATCGGATTTGGCGTGTGGCTCATCTATCGGCGGCTGACGCACGGCGCAAACGGCGCTATGCCGAATCCTGTCTAGCGATTCGCAGCATCTGGGGAGCGATATGGATTTAGCGAATATTGATTACCAAGCCTTGATTGAACAGTACTGGCCAGTGCTGCTGTCTGGAGCGCTTAAAGTCGTCGGGGCGCTGGTTGTCCTGATTATCGGCCTGCGGGTTGCAAGTTGGCTTGGCCGGCGCGTGAAGGCGATCGCAATCCAACAGGAAGCGATCGATGACACACTTGGAACATTCTTCGGCTCGCTTGTGAGATGGTTCACGACTGCCGCGGTCATGATTGCGGTGCTCCAGGTTTTCGGGGTGCAAGCAACAAGTTTTGTCGCCGTGCTCGGCGCGTTGACGCTCGCCATTGGTCTGTCTCTGCAAGGCGCGCTCGGCAATATCGCATCTGGCGTGATGATTATGATTTTTCGACCCTATCGGCTCGGCGATTATGTCGAGGTCGCTAGCGCGGCTGGCACCGTCACCGAAATCAATCTGTTTCAAACCGTCCTCGCCACCGTGGATAATATCAAGATCATGGTGCCCAACAGCCAGGCGATTGATGGCATTATCAAAAACTATACGGGGTTCGACACGCGCCGCGTCGATATCGTCTTCAATATCGACTATGACGACAATATGGATCTCGCGGTGAAGACGATTTCCGATCTCGTTGATGCCGATGACCGTATTCATCGCACGCCCGAGCCATTTGTGAAGGTGACCAATCTCGGAGCAAGCTCTGTGGATGTCACAGTTCGGGCCTGGACGACGACCGACAAGTATTGGGACGTGCGCTTTGACCTGACCAAGAAGGGTAAAGAAGCGCTCGATGCTGCCGGCATAACCATCCCCTACCCCCACACGGTCATGGTGCAAAAGGCAGCCGAATAGGGACTTAGCTTTGGCGGTAGTGGCTGTCGGCCCGCAAAGCGGGTCGCTCGACGCAATGCCACAGCGCAAAGCTCGTTCCAACAGTCAGGGCTATGGCGAGCGCTGATCCGAGCCATGGGTCCAGCGCAAATGCACCGGCGGCGACGAGTGCCTGTACAATCGGAAAGTGGCAAATATAGAGCCCGTAGGAAATGTCGCCGTATTTCGCGGCGGGGAGATCCGGACCGCGGGCCCATGCCAAGCCTGCGATAATACCTGCCAGACCTGCCGCGCGCAGAAACTCGCCTTCGGGAACGAGAACAGAGATCGCCAGGAGCAAAATACTTGTCCGCCAAATTGCAGAGAGGCGCGCCGCGATCCAATCTCGCCAAATCCACATGGCGATCCCGGATACAAAAAACGCCATTTGACCCGGCAATTGCCTCGCCAATTGGTACCAGATTCGCCGGTCTTCTGTGACCGCCAGGGCCTCAAACCAAATACGCCACACCTCGCCCAGCGCATAGAGCACGACGAGACATATGATGATCGCCCGAGCGCTTTGCCGTTTCAGCCGCAGGATCAGCGGGCCGAGCGCGATCAGCGCGATATAAAACATGACCTCAATCTTCAAGGTCCACAGCGCGCCGTTCACATCATTGAAACGTTGGGTCTCAAATAGGCCTGGTAAGGTCGGGGCCAGAAAATTGGCGAAGACGAGGTTGGCACCGACATACCGAACGATGCCATCGGCAGCGCCGCCGAGCAGGAGCGCCACCAAGGCTGGGCTCAATATGATAACCGCATAGGCCGGATAAAGCCGCCGAATCCGCTTTCCAGCATAGTCAGCGACAGATCGCGATCGCTCCCAGGACCCGTAAACCAAAGCACCGGAGATCTCCATTCAAGGCTTCTTCGTGATTTCCGGTGCTTTGG